>CAZZND010000108.1:0-5843 GCA_964655465.1 uncultured Actinomycetes bacterium | reverse complement strand
GCGCGTGCCCCGTCGAGCACGGCGGGTGGTCCGACAGCTCGAAGCGAGGGGTCGCACACGTGACCGCCGGCAGGCTCCCGGCCTCGATGTCCTTGACGATGTCGTCGATCGGCCGGACGTGCCGGTGCCAGAGATCGGTGTGGAACACCTCGCTGATGGCGTTGTACGCGTTCCAGAAGTACCCGGTCTGGCCCGGGCTCGCCGAGTAGTACGCCCAGTCCACGCCGATGTCGGAGAGCTGCTCGCCGACCGTCGGGAACGTGAAGCATGTGTCGTGCTTCGTCAGCCCGCCGTGATCGTCGTGCGCGAACACGAAGACGTCGTCGCCGATCGCGTCGCATCCCCAACTCTTGAACTTGGTGCCGTCCTCCTCGACGCGGGTCTTGATGTTCTCGGCGTTGTCGATGACCCCGCCCGAGGTACCGGCGATGAAGTAGAAGTGGTTGGGGTAGCTCGGTCCGTTCGCGGAAGCGAAGAAGTTCTCGGACAGGGCGTACTCTCGGGCCCAAACCCAGTAGTTCGGGATCTGACCCTCGTCGAAGATGGTGTAGGCGTAGGTCGAGCCGTAGTCCCCGGCGCCGAAGCCGTCCATGGCGCCGTCGTTCACGCACCGGAGCGCGGCGGCGCGGTCGTGCGGGATGTCGCCCGGGAGCCAATCGGGGCACCGGATCAGCGGTTTCTCCTTGCCCCACTCGACGCCCACCGTGGTCCCCCGGACGCCGGGGAACCGGCCGTAGAGGTTGTTGAAGCTGCGGTTCTCGAGCATCAGGTAGATGACGCGTTTGATCGGGGTGGCGGTATCGGCGCCCGCCGTCACGTCGTGCACCACCGGCGTGACACGGCCTCCGGTACAGGCGAACAAGGTGGCGCCGGCGACCGTCATGGCCGAACGCGTGAGGAACTCCCGGCGGGGGATGGGGAGGGGGTGACCTCGGCCTGCGGCTCGCTCGCGGAGGGCAGCGCTGTAGCGATCGGGTGTCGCGGGCATCTCAAGGTTGTAGCACAGGAAGCGCCGAACGCCTCTGGCGCCGCGCGGCTGCGCCGCCCGGTATCCTCCGCGGAGCCTCATCCATGCCCATCCCCATGCGTCGACTCCTCGCAACGCTGTCGCTCGCCGTCTTGCTCGCCGGCTGCACGCCGGACGAGACCGAGGTCGCGTTCCCGAACCAGCCTTCGCCCAGCCCGTCACGGATCGTCACGCCGCTCCCGTCGGGCGCGACGCAGCCCCCGGCGGCCTCGGCCTCGCCGGGCCCCGCGAGGGCGTCGGGGGCCCCCTCGCACAGATGCGAAGAAGGGTGGGAGACACCGAGCGCCAGCACCCGGGACCGCGCGATACCGATCCGCGTCATCCTCGATCGTCTCGAGGTCGACGCCGACCCCGTGGTGGTCGAGATGCGGATGTTCGACGGCCCCGAGTCGCCGCCCTCGGACAAGGGCTACATCGCGAACGTGCGCCGCTGGTACGTGAAGCTGACCGTGCCCGGCGAGCCCGGCGCCCAGGGGAGGTTCCTCGTCGAGGACCGGACCTTCGGCACGGGGCTCGTCGCGGTGGCCCCGTTCAGGACCGAGGGGTTCACCTCGCCCGACTGGGTCGGGTTCCAGTTCGACCCGGTGGCGCCCGCGCTCGCGTACCCCGATCTCCCGGGCACGTGGCGGGGGGTCCCCTACGACTTCGTCGAAGGAGGGGAGGGGCTCACCATCCCAGGTCTGCCCAACGCCGTCGCGGGCTGTCTCGAACCGTCGTGAGGTTGCCGGGCCCGTGGATCGCTAGCCTCAGCCGGTGCGTCGCCCGCTGTCCTTGATGACCATCGCGCTCCTGGTGAGCGGGGCCTGTTCCCTCGTCACCGCCGAGACCCCGCCCGCGCCGGGGATCGCGCCGGCAGCCGGTATCGTGCCCACCACGGCCGGCTCGGACGGTATCGAGGTCATCGACCACCTCATCTTCATCGTGCAGGAGAACCGGTCCTTCGATCACTACTTCGGCACGTTCCCGGCTGCTGACGGATTCCCACGGGACGGGCAGGGACGGATCGACGTGTGCATCCCCAACCCGTACCTGGGCCGTTGCGCCGAGCCGTACCCCACGAGCGCGCAGCGGTCATGGGGGGGCCCGCACAACCGCAAGGCGTCGCACACGGACATCAACGGCGGCAAGATGAACGGCTTCGTCCGAGCGTTGCGCGACAAGCCAGGCCGCCGATGCTGGACCGAACCCAACCTGCCGTCGTGCGCGCGGTTCCTGGGTCCCGACCTGCAGCCGGACGTGGTCAGCTTCCGTACCGCTTCGAGCATCCCCAACTACTGGAGGTACGCGCGCAACTACGTGCTGCAGGATCGGCTGTTCGCGCCCACCGACTCGTGGACCTTGCCGGCCCACCTGTTCCTCATGTCGGGATGGTCCGCCGCGTGCACCAAGCCCAACGACGTGAGCACGTGCGAGTCCAGCAACGTGCTGAGCGAGCCCGACCAGCAGTGGGTCTACGGCGAAGACCCCATCTATGGCTGGACCGACATCACGAGGCTGCTGGACGGCGGCGGCGTGTCGTGGGGGTACTACGTGAGCCCCGAGACGTGCTGGGATGGCAACTGCCGGCAGGGCGAGCTGCCGGACGTGACGACGCCGGCGCGCAACCCGCTCCCCGGGTTCGTGAAGACCGCGCGGACCGATCTCGACGACAACATCCGGACGCACGACGACTTCGTCGACGCCGCGCACGGCGGCACCCTGCCACAGGTGTCGTGGATCGTTCCCAGCAACGCCGACTCGGAGCACCCGAAGGGCGCGACCTGGACGATCCGCGACGGCCAGGCCCACGTCACCCGGATGATCAACGCGGTCATGCGGGGGCCCAGCTGGGATTCCTCGGCGATCTTCGTGACCTGGGACGACTGGGGCGGGTTCTACGATCACGTCCGCCCGCCCAGGGTCGACGTGCTGGGCTACGGGCTGCGCGTGCCCGGGCTCGTGATCTCACCGTATGCGAAGCGCGGGTTCATCGACCACCAGACGCTGTCGTTCGACGCCTACTTGCGGCTGATCGAGGACCGGTTCCTCGGCGGGCAGCGTCTGCCGCTCGAAGGCCGTCCCACGCTCCGCGAGGAGCTGTTCCCCTTCGAGCTCGAGCGTTCGTTCGACTTCACCCAGGAGCCGCGCCCGCCGATGATCTTGGACCCCCGGCCGTGAGGCGCCTGGTGGTGGCGGTGGTGGTCGCGGCGGCAGCCGCGACCACCATGGCGGTGACCGACCCGCTCACCCCGGGGGCCGCCGCCGAGGCGGCGGCCCCCACCGGGATCCTCAAGCTCGACCACCTGATCTTCATCGTGCAGGAGAACCGGTCGTTCGATCACTATTTCGGCACGTTCCCCGGCGCGAACGGCCTGCCGCGCGACGCGCAGGGCCGCATCGACGTGTGCATCCCGAACCCGAAGCTCGACCGGTGCGCGCGCGCCTACCGCACCACCGCCCAGCGCGCGCTCGGCGGACCCCACGACGACCTGGCCTCGGCGATCGACATCGACGGCGGGCGGATGGACGGGTTCGCGCGCGCCACCGGCGCCCACTCGTGCTTCACCCAGCCGTTCACCGACTTCTGCCGGGCGCTGACCGGTCCCCAGGGCCAGCCCGACGTCGTCAGCTACCACACGGCCGAGACCATCCCGAACTACTGGAAGTACGCCCGCAGCTTCGTGCTCCAGGACCGGATGTTCGGGCCGCAGGACTCGTGGACGCTGCCGGCGCACCTGTACCTGGTCTCGGGATGGTCCGCGGCCTGTGCGCACCCCGGGGACGTCGACACGTGCACGTCGAACGTCGACCTGGAAGACCCCGCGAACGTGTGGACCTACGGTGAGGAGCCCGTGTACGGGTGGACCGACATCACCAGGCTGCTCGACGCCGACGACGTGGGGTGGGGGTACTACGTCGGCGACGGCACATGCTGGGATCCGCCGTGCGAGCCGAAGATGGGCGGCTCGAGCGCCCCGGCCCGCAACCCGCTCCCCGGTTTCGTGGAGACCGCGCGGACCGACCTCGACGACAACATCCTCACGCACACCACGTTCCGCACGCAGGCCCGCGACGGCAACCTGCCCTCGGTCTCGGGGGTCGCGCCGTACTCGGGGGTGAGCGAACATCCGAACGGCGCCACCGGGAGCGTCCGTGCCGGCCAGGCCTACGTGACGCGCCTCATCAACGCCGTGATGGAGGGCCCCGATTGGGGTACGACGGCGATCTTCCTGACCTGGGACGACTGGGGCGGGTTCTACGACCACGTGCGGCCTCCGGTCGTCGACGTGAACGGCTACGGCCTGCGGGTCCCCGGCATCGTCATCTCGCCCTACGCGAAGAAGGGCTTCATCGACCATCAGACGCTGTCGTTCGACGCGTACCTGAAGCTGATCGAGGACCGGTTCCTCGGCGGCAAGCGTCTGCCGAAGGAGGGTCGGCCGCTCGTTCGCGAGCGGGTCGACATCCTGGGTGACCTGCGGCGCTCGTTCGACTTCTCGCAGGCCCCCCGCGACCCGATGATCCTCGATCCCACGCCATAGCCGACCCGGCGGCTACCATCTGCGGATCATGAGCCGCCGCTACGACGCGTCCGAGATCGAGCCCAAGTGGCAGAAGGTCTGGGTCCAGGAGGGTCTGTACCGGGCCTCCGATGACCCCGCCGACGACCGCCCCCGCTTCTACGCGCTCGACATGTTCCCGTACCCCTCGGGCGATCTGCACATGGGTCACGCGGAGGCATTCAGCGGCGGTGACGCGGTCGCGCGGTACCGGGCGATGCGCGGCGACAACGTCTTGCACCCGATCGGCTGGGACGCGTTCGGGCTGCCGGCCGAGAACGCCGCGATCAAGCGCGGGATCGAGCCTTCGGAATGGACCTACGCCAACATCGAGCAGCAGGCGGCTTCGTTCGACCGGATCGGGATGTCCTTCGACTGGACGCGGCGCCTGCATACGTCCGATCCTGAGTACTACCGGTGGACCCAGTGGCTGTTCCTCCGGCTGTTCGAGAAGGGGCTCGCGTACCGCAACGAGTCGCCGGTCAACTGGTGTCCCAAGGACGCGACGGTGCTCGCGAACGAGCAGGTGATCGCGGGCGCGTGCGAGCGCTGCGGCACGATGGTCGAGCGCCGCGACCTGACCCAGTGGTTCTTCAAGGTCACCGACTACGCGCAGCGTCTGCTCGACGACGTCGACGAGCTGGTCGACTGGCCCGAACGGGTCGTGACGATGCAGCGGAACTGGATCGGGCGATCCGAGGGCGCCGAGGTCACGTTCACGATCGACGAGACCGGCGAGGAGATCACGGTCTTCACGACGCGGCCCGACACGCTCTGGGGCGCGACGTTCTTCGTGTTCGCGGTGCAGCACCCGTCCGTCCGGCCGCTTGCCGAGTCGGCCGGCACGTGGCAGGCCGTCGAACCGCTGGCGGAGCGGGCGCGGCTGACCTCGCTCGTCGACCGCGAGGCCGCGGACGCCAAGGAGGGCGTGTTCCTCGGCGTGCACGCCGTGAACCCGGTCAACGGCGAGCGCATCCCGTGCTACGCGGCGCCCTACGTCCTGATGGGCTACGGCACCGGCGCGATCATGGCCGTGCCCGCTCACGACCAGCGCGACTTCGAGTTCGCGCGCGAGCACGGCCTCGAGGTGCGGGTGGTCGTCGCGCCCGAGGGCGAGGTGCCCGATCCTGCCGCGATGACGGAGTCGCTGCCCGGAGACGGCGTCATGGTGAGCTCGGGCCGGTTCGACGGCGAGGCTTCGCCGGCCTCGATCGCGAAGGTCATCGCGTGGCTCGAGGCCGAGGGCCGCGGGCGGGCGAAGGTGAACTTCCGGCTGC
>CAZZND010000107.1:4362-9156 GCA_964655465.1 uncultured Actinomycetes bacterium | reverse complement strand
GATCGAGCCGGCGCGCGTCCTCCGCCGCGCACCGCACGTCGACCTGCGCGAGGTGGGCGACCTCGACGGCCCGCAGACGCGCGAGATCCTCGGCCCGGTGGGCGAGCGGCGGGCGCATCTCAGCCGTCACGGCGCGCCCCCTCGGGGTCGAACAGGACAGGTTCGGCGACCTCGCACGGGGCGGTGTCGGTCCCGAGCGCCGCGTGCACGGTCTGCCCCCGTCGCGCGCGTCCGTCCGCGACCAGCGCGAGCGCGAAGGTCCGCCCCAGCGCGTCGCTCCGGTAGCTCGAGGTCACGTGGCCGAGCATCGGGACGGGCGGCGTCAGAGGGCCCGGATCAGCCACGATCTGCGTGCCTTCGACCAGATGCAGCGTCGGGTCCTCCGAGAGCAGCGCGACGAGCTGCTTGCGGCCCTCGCGTGCGGTATCCGACCGGACAAGCGAGCGCTTCCCGACGAAGTCGCCCTTGCCCGCGTTCACGATCCACGACATGCCGAGGTCGTCGGGCGTCACCGTGCCGTCGGTGTCCTGGCCGACGATCGCGTAGCCCTTCTCTGCGCGCAGCACGTGCATGGCCTCGGTGCCGTACGGCGTGAGGCCGAACGGCGCGCCGGCCTCCATCAGCGCCTCCCACACGTGCAGACCCCACCGCGCGTCGACGTGGACCTCGTAGCTCAGGTCGCCGGTGAACGAGACCCGGCAAACGCGGGCGGGCACGCCGGCGACGGTCGCATCGCGGACGGTCATGAACGGGAACGCCGCCGCGTCGAGATCGACGTCGGTGCCCGCTGCGGCGAGGATCTCGCGAGCCTTCGGGCCGCCGAGCGAGGCGACCGCCCATTGCTCGGTCACGCTCGTGCAGTACGCACGCAGGTCGGGCCACTCCATCTGGAGCCACTCCTCGAACCGGTCCAGCACCGCGGCCGCGCCTGACGTGGTGGTCGAGACGAGGTAGCGGTTCTCGGCCAGCCGCATCGCGACCCCGTCGTCGAAGACCATGCCGTCGAGGCCGAGCATCAGGCCGTAGCGGATCGACCCGACGGCGAGGTTCGACATCCGGTTCGTGTACATCCGGTCGAGGAACCGGCCGGCGTCGGTGCCGATGACCTCGATCTTGCCGAGCGTGCTCGCGTCGACCATGCCCGCCGCGTTCCGGAGCGCGACGCACTCTCGCGACACGGCGGCGTCCATGTCCTCGCCGTCGCGCGGGTAGGACCACGCGCGGTGCCACTGGCCGACGATCTCGAACAGGGCGCCGTTGTCTTCGTGCCATGAGTGCATCGGGGACGTTCGGATCGGGTCGAGCAGCCGCGGGCCAGTGTCGGCGCCCGCGAGCGCCGAGAACGGCACCGGCGTGTACGGCGGCCGGGCGTTCGTCGGCCCCTGCGCGCCGGGGCCCCACCCGACGAGCGCGTTCGTGAGCTCCGCCGTGAGCACACCGCTCGTGCGGCCCTGGTCGATCGTCGTGCCGATGTAGGTCGCGCGCTTCACGTGCTCGGCGGAGGACAGGCCTTTGCCGACCGCCGCGGCGACGTCGGCGACGGTCTGGTCGCGCTGCATCTCGACGTACTTCTCGCCGTCGTCGCCCTCGGGAACGACCCACAGCGGATGCGAGGTGGGGACGTCGCCGGCGGCCGCGCCGGCGACGTGCAGCCAGGGCGGGCCTTGGCCGTCGGGGACGAAGCAGGCCTTGGCCTCGTCGTAGACGAGGCCAAGGCCGATCGCACGGGCGAGCTGGAGCGTGGGGTTCCACCCGCCGCTCACGAGGAGCAGGTCCGCTTCGAGCGTGATGGTGTCGCCGTCGGGACCGCGGACGGTCACGGCCTCGATCCGTCCGTCTCCCTGGGAGGACGCGACCATCGCGCCCGTTCGGACGTCGAGGCCGGCGGCGCGGGCACGATCGGCAGCCGGCCCACCGCGCCCCGCATCCACGATGGTCACTTCCGCGCCCGCCCCGGCGAGCGCTGAGCCGGCATCCGTCCCCTCGTGGTTGGTCGTGAACACGACCACGCGCTCGCCCGCGAGAACGCCGTAGCGATCGAGGTACTCGCGTGCCGCGCCGGCGAGCATCACGCCGGGCAGGTCGTTCCCGACGAACGCGATCGGGCGCTCGTGGGCGCCGGTCGCGAGCACGACCTCTCGCGCGCGGGCGTGCGTGATGGTGTCGCGCTCGCCCGCGCGGCCGTAGAGCACGACGTAGCCGTCGTCGTAGATCCCGGCCGCGGTCGTGCTCGCCCACGTCTCGACGCCCGGCGGCGGCTCGTCGACGCGGTGGCGTTCGTCGATCAGCAGCACGCGTCCGCCGCCTCGGGCAGCCTCCCGCGCGGCCTCGCGGCCGGCGGCCCCAGCGCCGATCACGAGGGTCTCCACATGGCGATGGGCGTGGGCCGCCGCCCGTCCCGGGACGTCGCCCTGGGGCAGCACGCCGACCCCGGCCCGGCTCACCACGACGAGACGGTCAACCAGATCGACCATCGTCGCGGGCAGGATCGGCTCGAACCACGGCGACGAGACCTCGACGAACGCGTTCGGCTCCTCGACGCCGGCCGAGAACACGCCGCGGGGACGCCCCTGCAGGGGCGATCGGAACCCGCCGGCCACGCCGTTCGCGAGCAGCGCGCTCGCCACCGTGTCGCCCTCGAACCCGGTCAGCTCGCGCCCGTCGAACGTGAACGTGACGGCCCGGCCGCGGTCGATCCAGCGGCCACCGGTCGCGAGCCGGGTGCCCGTCATGCGGGCGGCTCCGGTCGCGGCTCGTCGGGGCGATAGGTCGCCCAGATCCGGTAGGTCGCCGTGTCGCGCACGACGTTGAACCACCGCCGGCACCCCGCTGCGTGGGCCCATCGCTCGGCCCACGGACCCTTGGGGTTGTCGCGTATGAACAGGAAGTCGCCCCACTCGGCGTCCGAGAGCGCCTCCGGGTCTTCCGGGTAGGGCAGGTGCGCCTGGCCGCCGTAGCGGAACTCGATCTCGTCGCGCTCGCCGCACCAGGGGCAGCGGATCAGCAGCATCTCAGGCCGCCCCCTCGTCGAACGCCGTGACCAGACGCTTGGGCGCCGTCAAGCGCCAGGCCTCGATCAGCAGCTCGTGGAACTCGTTGCGGTCCACGGTCGCGAACCGGACGCCGACCCAGCCGCTCGGCCCCACGTACGGCGGGACGAAGAACGTGTCGGGGTCCATCGCGACGAGCGCCCGTTGTTCGTCGTGCGTGCTCTTGACCCAGCAGCTCTTCTGCTCGTCGCTCATCATCGCGAAGATCTTCTTGCGGACGCGGAACGTGGGTGTCTCCCACGTCTCCTGCTCGACCGCCTCGGGCAGCGAGAGCGCGAGCTTGCGGACGGTGTCCTTCCTCATCCGCGCACCTCTGGTGCGACCCTCATCTCAGTGCGCGACTCCCGCGGCGCCGTGCTCGTCGATCAGCGCGCCGCTCGAGAACCGGTCGAGCGAGAAGGGCTTCGCGAGCTCCGCTGGCTCGCCCTTCGCGACCGTCTCGGCGAACACCCAGCCGCTGCCCGGCGTGGCCTTGAACCCGCCGGTGCCCCAGCCGCAGTTCAGGAACAGCCCCGGCACCGGCGTCGCGTCGAGGATGGGTGAGGCGTCGGGGCACACGTCGACGATCCCACCCCAGGTCCTGAGCAGCGCCGCGTGCCGGAACACAGGGAACAGCTCGACCGCGGCCGCCATCTGGTGCTCGATCACGTGGAACGACCCGCGCTGGCCGTAGCCGTTGTAGGGGTCGATGCCCGCGCCCATCAGGAGCTCGCCCTTGTCGGCCTGCGAGACGTAGACGTGGACCTGGCCCGACAAGACGACGCAGCCGAGCACCGGCTCGTACAGGGCCGAGACCAGCGCCTGCAGCGGGTGCGACTGGATCGGGAGGCGGAGCCCCACCATGTCGGCGAGGACGCTCGTGTGGCCGGCCGCGACGAGCGCCACCTTGTTCGCCCGGATCGGACCGCCCACGGTCTCGACGCCGGTCACGGCGCCGCCGGTGCCGCGCAGGAACCCCGTGACCTCGCGATGCTCGACGATGTCCACGCCGAGGTCGCTCGCGCGCGTGGCGAACGCCCACGCGACGCGATCGTGGCGCGCGACGCCGCCCCGGCGCTGCAGGGCCCCGCCGATCACGGGGTAGCGCACGTCCGGCGAGGTGTTCAGGATCGGCACGAGCTCCTTCACCTGATCCACGTCGAGCCACTCGCTGTCGATCGCGTTCAGGTTGTTGGCCTCGACCCGGCGCCGCGCCGTCCGGACGTCGCCCTGGTGGTGCGCGAGGCTCAAGATGCCGCGCTGGTCGAACTGCAGGTCCCAGTCCAGGTCCTCTTCGAGACCCTCCCAGAGCTTGAGCGAGTGCTCATAGATGGCGGCGGATTCATCCCAGAGGTAGTTCGAGCGGATCACGGTCGTGTTGCGCGCGACGTTGCCCCCCGCGAGCCAGCCGCGCTCCACGACGCAGACATCGGTGATGCCGTGGTTCTTCGCGAGGTAGTAGGCCGTGGCGAGCCCGTGCCCGCCGCCGCCCACGATCACGACCTCGTAGGCCGGCTTCGGGTCGGCGGCTCGCCACACGTGGTCGGGCTGCCCGGGCGGGCGGGCCTGAGCAGGCATCGAGGCGCAGCCTACCGGCGGCGGGCGCGAAGGGTCGAGACGCCAGGCGCGCGATGCGCAACCCGGGTGCGCGGGGCGCGGCGCTCCGTGCTAACGTCCGCGCCGGAGCGTTGCGGCATGCGAGACGACACGGGGAACCTGCAGTCGGTGCGACGGGCGATCAGCGCCCTCGAGGAGATCTCCGACG
>CAZZND010000107.1:0-4352 GCA_964655465.1 uncultured Actinomycetes bacterium | reverse complement strand
GCGCCTCGGCGTGCACAAGGCGACGGCCTCACGCCTGGTCGCGACCCTCGCCGACCGCGGGCTCGTGGAGCGCGACCCCGTGACCGAGAAGTACCGCCTTGGGTTCGGCCTGATCCGGCTCGCTGGCGCCGCGATCGCGAGCCTCGACATCGTGCGGACGGCCCACCCCGTGCTCGAGGATCTGGCCGAGCGCACGCGCGAGACCGTGAACCTCGGGGTCCTCGCCGGCGACGCCGTGGTCTACATCGACCAGGTGACCGGCACCCGCTCGATCGTCGCGGTCTCATGGGTCGGGCGGCGCACCCCGCTGCACTGCACCTCCAACGGCAAGATCCTGCTCGCGCACATGGAGCCGGCCGCGCGAGCCGAGCGGCTCGCCGAGCCGCTCGCGGCGCTCACGCCGCGCACGGTCACCGACCCCGTGGTGCTCGCGACCCAGCTCGACGAGATCGTTCGCCGCGGCTACGCGCAGACCATCGAGGAGCTGGAGGAGGGGTTGAACGCGGCCGCTGCCCCTCTCCGCCAGGCAGACGGCCAGGTGGTCGCGGCGCTGTCGGTGAGCGGTCCTGCGTTCCGGCTGCGGCCGATGGACCTGCCGCGCGTCGCGCGTGAGGTGATGGACGCCGCCGATGCGATCAGCCGCCGGATGGGCTACGTGGAACGGAGACGGACGTGACCGGAGGTGGCGCGATGGGGATCGACTGGTCGAGACGGCGCGAGCCGGCCGGCTCGCTGCTCGAGGCTGTGGGCGCGACGCCCCTGGTACGGCTCGGCCGCGTCGCGCCCGACCTCGAGCTGTTCGCCAAGGTGGAGTACTACGGCCCGACCGGCTCCGTGAAGGACCGTATCTACGCCCACATGCTCGGCAAGGCCGAGGCCGAGGGTCGTCTGCGTCCGGGCATGACCATCATCGAGTGCACGACCGGCAACGCGGGCATCGCCTGCAGCGCTGTGGCGGCGATCCGGGGCTACGACTGCATGATCGTGATGCCCCAGGGCATGAGCCCCGAGCGCAAGCGGATGATCGAGGCCTACGGCGCGCAGCTCGAGCTCACGCCCGGCGCCGGCACCGACGTCGACCTCGCCCTCGCGAGGATGCGCGAGATCGTCGCAGCAGACCCCGGCCGCTACTTCTTCCCGGGCGAGTTCGACAACCCCGACAACCCCGAGGCGCAGGAGGCGAGCGGCGAGGAGATCCGCGAGCAGATGGACGGCCGTGTCGATGCGGTCGTGGCCTCGCAGGGCACGGGCGGATGGATCACCGGGGTCACCAGGGCGCTGCGACGGCACCTGCCCGGCGTCGTCGCCTTCGCCGCCGAGCCCGCGGAGTGCCCCTTGATCAGCGAGCAGCGGTGGGGGACCCACGGGGTGCCCGGCATCGGCGACGGGATCATCCCGCGGAACCTCGACCTGGCCCTGATGACCGGCATCGTCACCGTCTCGACGGCCGACGCGCTCGCGATGGCGAGGCGGATGGCGCGCGAGGAGGGGCTCCTCTGCGGCCCCTCGAGCGGCATGAACGTGGTGGCGGCCCTGAAGGTCGCGGCGGCGCACCCCGAGATCCGACGCATGGTGACCGTGGTCGCGGACACCGGCCAGCGCTACCTGTCGGGTGAGCTGTTCGGCGAACGCATCGAGGTCGAAGAGCCCGACCGCGACCACACCCCGGACCCGGACATCCTGGAACAGGTCGCAGCCCACCGAGACCGGCTGGAGTTCCTGGCATGAGCGAGCCCTGGCAACTGACCGCGGTCGGCGCCCTCGCGAGGATGCGGGCGAAGGAGCTGTCGCCCCTCGAGCTGCTCGAGTCCGTGTACGCGCGCGCTGATCAGGTCGAGCCGGTCGTGAACGCGTTCACCGAGCGACGAACCGAGGAGGCCGCACTCGCCGCGAAGGACTCCGCCGAGCGCTACGCGAACGGCGAAGGCATCCGTGCCCTCGAGGGCCTGCCCGTCGCGCTCAAGGAGGAGCTGCCCGTCGAAGGTTGGCGCATGCGCCACGGATCGCTCGCCGTGGACGAGGTCGCCACGATCACGGCGCCGATCGCCGAGCGGATCCTCACCGCAGGCGCCGTGGTCCACGCACGCACGACCACCCCGGAGTTCTCGTGCACCGGCTACACGCACTCGAAGCTGTGGGGCATCACCCGCAACCCGTGGAACCCCGAGGTCGCCGTCGGGGGATCCAGCGGTGGATCGGGCGCGTCGCTCGCCAGCGGGACGTCGCTGCTCGCGAGCGGGTCGGACATCGGCGGCTCGATCCGGATCCCGGCGTCGATCAACGGCGTCGTGGGCTTCAAGCCGCCGCACGGCAGGGTCCCGGAGTTCGCGCCGTTCAACCTGGATCGCTACTGCCACGAAGGGCCGATGGCACGAACCGTCGCCGACTGCGCGCTGTTCGAGAACGTCCTGGCGGGACCGCATCACGCAGACGTGACGAGTCTACGTCCCAAGCTCGAGATCCCGGACGCGCTCGAGGGGATCGAGGGACTGCACATCGCGCTCTCGATCGACCTCGGGTCCTGGGAGGTCGACGACGAGGTCGTCGAGAACACGCGGGCCGCAGCCGCGGCGCTCGAAGAGGCCGGCGCGGTCGTCGAGGAGGTCGAGGTCCCGTGGACGCTCGAGCGCGTGATGCGGGCCGCGCGCGCCCACTTCGGTGGGATCTTCGGGGCGGAGATCGCCGAGATGGTCGCCGGGGCGCCCGACCTGGTGAACGACTACGTCTTGGCCTGGGCCCAGGAAGCTGAAGAGATGGTCTCGGTCCCCGGGGCGTTCGCCCACGGTTTGGTGGAGGAGGCGGCGCTGTGGGAGCCGATCGGTCTGCTGTTCGAGGACTTCGACGCGCTCGTGTGCCCGACCTGGTCGGTGAGTGGGATCCCCGCCGGCGACAGCATCCTGGGCACGATGTTCGAGGGCGGCGGACCGAACGACCGCCAGTTCACGTGTTACATGACGACGCCGTTCAACATCTTCTCGCCGTGCCCGGTTCTGGCCGTGCCCAGCGGGATCGCCGCCTCCAACGGCGTGCCGACCGGCATCCAGATCGTCGGGCGCACCTTCGACGACGTCACGTGCTTCCGGATCGGGGCCGCGCTCGAGCGCGTACGACCCTGGACCGGTCTCGCGCCCTGAGCCCTCAGGCGGTCGCCTGCATCTCCGACCAGCGGTCGTAGTGCTCGATCTCGTAGCCGCGCGTCGTCTGGAATTGGAGCCCGATCCCGAGCGCCGCGAGGAACAGGAACATGAGCGCCCACAAGGGGTTGTCCTCGAGCGCCGTACCGAACGGATCCGCGACCGCTGCCGCGGGCTCGAAGTCCCCCAGCACGAACAGCAGGGTGGCCACCACGCCCGCGGCGCCGGTCAGCGCCGTCGCGGCGATCACCACGAGCTTCTGCAGGTTGAACACCATCGCGCCGACCGCGAAGCCGATCGCCACGACCATGCCGATGACCCACGTGATGACGTCGAGGTCAAGACCGACCGCGCCGAGGAACCCCGTCGCGATCGCGTAGCCCAGGCCGCCCGCCGCGATGAGCACGACCGCGTACCAGAAGAAGTAGCTGAGGACCGCGAAGATCAGTCCGACGAAGAATCCCACCACCCAACTCGTGGCGGTCGAGAGGAAGCCATCACTGAAGAGGGCTTGAACCGAGTGCGCGCCGAGGGCGATCCCGAAGAAGAACCCCCAGATCGGCAGGAACACCAAGAACAGGCGGTATCCGAGAAGAGCGAGTGCCGTGCTGATCCCGAGCGCGATCGTCGCCGCGATCACCGTTGTCAGGAACGATCCGGATCCCATCGCGTCCGCACCTCCCACGTTGGCGGCCGTCGCGGCCGCCGGTCGGGGCGATCGTGGCACCCGGAAGGGGCCGACGCCAGCATCACGGCCGGTCTGCTACCCGGGGCGGGAGCGGCCCGCTACTCTCGGTGCCATGACGACCTACCCATTGACCGGCGAGGACCGCGAGATCCAGGAGCGCACGCGCCGCTTCGTCGACGAGCAGCTCATCCCCTGGGAGCTGCACGCCGAGGAGCACGACGGGCACATCCCCCACGATGTGAAGGCCGGGCACCGGCAGATGGCTCACGACCTGGGCCTGCAGGCCATGAACCTGCCGGCCGAGCTCGGCGGCGGCGGGTTCACGATGCTCCAGCAGGTCCTGGTCTCCGAGCAGATCGGCCGGGTGACCAACGCCCTCGGGTGGTGCCTGCACACCCCCGCCGCGTGGGCGCCCGCGGTGATGACCGAGGAGCAGATCGAGCGGTGGCTGAAGCCCACGATCAGGGGCGAGCGCCACGAGTGCTACGCGATCACCGAGGCCGGCGCCGGCTCCGACGTCGACGCGATCG
>CAZZND010000106.1:0-9292 GCA_964655465.1 uncultured Actinomycetes bacterium | reverse complement strand
TGACATCGGCAAGTTCGTGGGTCTCTACGAGGAGCGCAAGCTCGTGCCGGCGAACCCGTTCGTGACGATCGACCTGCCCGGCGTGGGACGCCTGATGCGGATCGCGGTCGAGGAGGGTCGCGGGGCGAACGCCGGGCTGCACCTTGGGATCTGCGGTGAGCACGGTGGTGACCCGGCGAGCGTGGTGTTCTGCCACCAGCTCGGGCTCGACTACGTGAGCTGCTCGCCGTTCCGCGTCGAGACCGCGCGTCTGGCTGCCGGACAGGCGGCGGTGGGGGAGTTCGCGAGCACGACCGCCTGAGGCGGGCTGGCTCAGGAGCGAGTGATGGGGTTCTTCGACGGACTCGGCCTGAGCGGGCTGTTCGACGCCTTCGACGGCGCGGGCGAGGAGGACGTCGAGCCCACGAGTGCCGATGTCGCGAGCGCGGCCATCGCCCTCGAGAGCTTCAGCCGCGCGATGACGCCCGAACACGAAGACGCCGTGCAGCTCGCGCGGGCGCGCTGGATAGACACGAACCGCGCGTCGGAGTCCTTCGGCTGCGGGATCGCGCCGGTGCCCGAGCCGGCGACGCCCGACCCGTGGCATGAACGGTTCGAGCCCATCGTGCCGGTGACGGTGATGGTCACCGCGACCGAGTTCGTGTTCCTTCGCGAGGGGATCGAAGGTGTGGACCTCGATCCTCTGGTGGAGGCCGGCCGGTTCGACCGCTCGGCCTTCGTCGAGGCCGTGGTGGTGGGGCCGGGCGGTGGCGCGATCGCCGAGCCGATCGAGGAGATCTTCGAGCCGTCGGCGCCGCGCCGGCTCGTGGTGCGCTGGACCGGCCCCGACGGCGCGGCCGACGAGGACGCCTTCGCCTTCCGATCGGCGTGGGTGGCGGCGGAGGCGGCGCGGCGGTTCCGCCGCGCCGCCGGGACCTCCGGTGACGTCGCCTCCCGCAGGTGACCCACGTCACATCGGCGGGACGGGAACGGGGGTAGCGTCGCTCGTCCCCCGCCTCCCCCGTGGCTGCAGGAGGTGGTGTGGATGGAACCCTCGACAAGGGCGGCTCCCAGGCGGCGTTGGATCGCGGCCGGGGCGGCCGCCGGGGTGCTCGCGGGGGCGGTGGCCGTGGTGACGGTCCTGATGTTCATGCTGGTCCCGGTGACGGCCTGGGGGACCCACATGTCGCGGTGGACCCACGATCATTCGACGGTCGGCGTCCCCGCCCGACCCCGCGGGTACTCGGCGCTCGTGCAGACGTTCGGCCAGCCCTGCAACGGCTCGGCGAGCGCGGCCCGCTCGTACTGGCCGTCGCAATCGGCCCGCAACGTGGCGGGTTACGTGTACTACCACACGTACATCGGGCGCAACGTCGGCTACAACGTGCGGAACCACGTCGAGGCCGATCACCGCAACGGCGCCATCGACTACGGGGTGTACGGCTACAGCTGCCGCTACATCGCCGGGACGACCTCGTGGTCCACGCACGCGTTCGGCGCGGCGATCGACACGAACTCGGCCCGCAATCCGTTGGGTCAGAGCTACTGGAACGGGCGGGGTGCCGACGGGGTCGACTACGGCAGGTACCTCCCGAACATCTGGCGTGGCGGCTACCCGGGGCACCGATTCTACTGGGGCCTGAACTGGACGCGCCCGGACCCGATGCACTTCCAGTACGTCACGGACTACTGAGGAGGACCAGATGCGTGGACACATCCGTGGAAGGATCCCGCTCGTCCTCTCCCTCGTGGCCGTCACCGCCGTGACGGCCGTCGGCGTCGTGCGGGCGCAGACGCCCGCGCCGGCGTCGTGCGACGTCGACGCGGGCACCCTCGGCCCGGCCACTGCCGCCGCTCACGGCGCCGGTCTCGCCGCCGCCGTGCCCGGCGCCATCGTGGTCTTCGGCGACGGCAACCCCGAGGCGTTCGCCCCGGCCGATCACGGCGGCGTGCTTCGCCACGTCGCCTCCGCGAACGGACAGGGGACGGCCTTCGTCCGCGATCTCCCCGGTCCAGATCAGATCGTGATCGCGACGCCCGGCGGCGTGGAGACGTTGACCCAGGACACCGAGGTCACGCACCCCGCGTGGTCGCCCGCGGGCGATCTCGTGTGGGCCACCGGCTCGGGGATCCGCCTGCGGGATCGATCGGGCCTCGTCACCGACGTGCCCGGACCGGCCGCGGGAGGCCTCGTGTTCTCTCCGGCGTTCGCCACGCCGACGGCCGTCGTGGCCGTGGTGTCGGCTCCGCCGACGCTCGCCGTTCCCGAAGGAAACGCCCTCGACGACCTGTGGCGCTACGACCTCACGACGCGCGCGTGGACGAAGCTCACCGCCTTCACCGCCGACCAGGATCGGTGGTCGGTGATCCGCACGCCGATCGTCGCGACGCCGGGCGTCGTCGAGTTCGTCCGCATCAGCGGGCGCGCCTCGCAGACCGGCCCGGCCACCTACGAGCTCTGGAGCCTCCGAGGTCGGTCGGCCGCGAAGGTGCGCACGCTCCCCGGCGAGATGTACCTGGCCGGGATCCAGGCGGGACGTCACGTCTGGAACGTGCGCGAGAGCGAGTCGGGTCGCTGGCGCCTGCTCCGTGAGGAGGCCGGTGGAGCCTTCACCGACCTCGGATGCGGAGCCGTGATGGTGGATCCCCTCGAACAGACCGATCCCGATCGGGTGGCCGTCGAGGACCAGAACGCGGACCTGCCGACGACCTCACGTGCGACCGACCCCCATCTCACGGGGTTTCCGTTCGGCATCCTCGTGGGCGACTTCGCGACGGAGGCCGGAGCACGAGACGCCGCCGCGACGATCGCCGCCGCCTACGGTCCCGACACCACGATCGAGGTCATCACCTCGAACGAGGAGCCCACCGTGGTCGCCCCCGGGGTCTGGGCGGTGATCCTCGGCGTCCCGGCGGGGACGGACCCGGGCCTCGCGCTCGCCGCCTTCCGCACACGCTTGCCCCGGTACGACGGGTGGAGTTGGATGGTGACTCCGTGAGGGATCGTCGCCGGATACCCGCGTTCGCGGTGGCGTTGACGTCGGTCGTGCTCGGCGCGACCGTGTGCAGCAGCGGCGGCTCGTCGAACACGGTTCCTCCGGACGAACCCACGGCCGTGTCGTCACCGACGGCCGTCACGACCGGGTCGGCCGCGCTCGACCCCGTGTGGCTGGCCGTGTTCGACACGGCCGCCGATCCCAACGAGCTCGACGCCGCGACCGGGGAGCTGCTGCCCCTCGTCGGCGGGGCGATCGTGGTGTCACCGGCGTCGTGCTTCCAGGGGCTGCCCGGCGACGTTCGGTCGGCGGACTATGTGATCGGCGTCGTGGCGGGAACCCTTGCCGAGCTGGACGATGTGGTGGCCGCGGCCGAGCGCACGCCGACCTTCACCGGCGAGGTCGGGCAGCTCTGTCTCGACTGAGCGGACGAACGCGCGTTGCTAGGCTGGGCCGATGCGCCTCATCCGCCGGCATCCGTTCCTGGCGGTCGTCGCGGCGCTCCTTTCGGCCGCCGCCCTGGTCGTCGTCGTCGCCGGCGTGACGGTGTGGCGCGCGGCCCATCACGACGGCGCCGCCGATCACGACCGCGCCGACGCGATCGTGGTCCTCGGGGCAGCGCAGTACGACGGGACGCCCTCGCCGGTCTTCCAGGGCCGGCTCGATCACGCCGCCCTGTTGTGGGAGCAAGACCGCGCCGGCCTCGTGATCACGCTCGGGGCCAACCAGCCCGGCGACCGGACGACCGAGGCTGAGGCCGGGCGCCGCTACTTGATCGACCGCGGCGTCCCCGGGGATACCGTGATCGCCTTGCCGGTCGGCACCACCACCTACGGAAGCCTGGCAGCGGCCGCGGAGGAGCTCCGGGGTCGCGGCCTCGACACCGCGTTCCTCGTGTCCGATCCGTGGCACAACGCGCGACTCGATGCCATGGCGTCGGACCTGGGGTTCGACGGGCACCCGTCCGCCACCTGGACCTCCGGCGCCACCTCGGAGGAGGCGCGCGGCGAGGGGTACCTTCGCGAGACGCTCGCGTACCTCCACTACCGGCTCTTCGGGGGGTAGACCGCGTCCCCCATCCAGAGGATCACGCCGGGGTCGCCGGCCCCCGGCCGGCGCTGTCGGCGCCCGCGACTACCATGGCCCCGTGGCGGCCCCCCGCGAACGCACCGAGCAGATCGAGGCGGAGACCCTTTCGGGCTACGCCGTGCTCGCCGCCGGCAGCAAGGGCCGTGAACGGCCCGAGCCCCAAGATCCGCTGCGCACCTGCTTCCAGCGCGACCGCGACCGCATCCTGCACTGCAAGGCGTTCCGCCGCCTCAAGCACAAGACCCAGGTCTTCCTCGCACCCGAGGGCGACCACTACCGCGTCCGGCTGACCCACACCCTCGAGGTCGCCCAGATCGCGCGCACCGCCGCGAGGGCGCTCCGGTTGAACGAGGACCTGACCGAGGCCATCGCGCTCGGTCACGACCTGGGTCACACGCCCTTCGGGCATCTCGGCGAGCAGGCGCTCACCCCGTTCCTCGGCAGGCCGTTCCGGCACTCCGAACAATCGCTCCGCGTCGTCGACCACCTCGAGAACGACGGTCAGGGTCTCAACCTGACGTGGGAGGTTCGCGACGGTATCGTTCACCATCCGTGGTCGATGCCGCCGCCCTCTACCCTCGAGGCGCAGGTCGTGCGGTTCGCGGACCGGATCGCCTACATCAACCACGACATCGACGACGCGCTGCGCGCCGGGGTGCTGGATGCCGCCGAGTTGCCGGAGAACGCGCTCGAGGTGCTGGGACGTACGCACGGCGAGCGCATCAACCGGCTGGTGACCGACCTGGTCGAGCAGAGCACCGACGGCCCCGAGATCAGGCTCTCCGGGCCGGTCTTCCACGCGCTCGATCGTCTGCGCGACTTCATGTTCGCCGAGGTGTACCTGCGCGCCGGTGCTCACGAGGAGCACGAGAAGGCGATGAAGCTGTTGCGCGAGCTCTTCCGACACTACCTCGACCATCCCGACCAGCTGCCGCCGGAGTACCATCGGGCGCCTGGGGACCTGCCGACACGCGTCGCCGACTTCATCGCCGGCATGACGGATCGCTACGCCCTCAGCATGTACGAGCGGCTCTTCCTTCCCCGGGGCTGGCTCCTGTAACCGGCCAGGGAGCAACGGTGGCGAGGATCCGTCAGGAAGACATCGAGGTCGTCAAGGAACGGACCGACATCGTGCAGCTCGTCGGGCAGTACCTGACGCTCAAGCGCTCGGGGCACGACTCGATGAGCGGCATCTGCCCCTTCCACCAGGAGAAGACGGCGTCGTTCAGCGTCTCGCCCTCCAAGGGGGTCTTCTACTGCTTCGGGTGCAGCAAGGGCGGCGACGCCATCACGTTCCTGCGCGAGCTCGAGTCGCTCAGCTACATCGAGGCGATCGAACGGCTGGCAGCGACCGCGGGCGTACAGCTGCACTACGAAGGCGACTCCGCGGCCGAGCGCCGGGCATCCGAGCGACGCTTGGCGCTCTACCGAGCGAACGAGCAGGCCGCCGCGTTGTTCCAGCAGCTGCTGCGCGACGGGCGTGAGGCTGAGCACGCGCGGGCGTACGCCACCGAACGCGGGCTGACCCCCGAGGCGATCGAGACCTTCCAGATCGGCTACGCGCCGACCTACCCCGACTTCCTGCTGCGCCGTCTCTCGGGCCAGCGTGACCTGTCGACCGAGATCCTGCTCGAAGCGGGCGTGGCCACGCGCGGGGACGACGGCACGGTCCGGGATCGGTTCCGCGGTCGTCTGACGTTCCCGATCCACGACCTCCAGGGCCGGCACATCGCGTTCGGCGCGCGCGTGCTGCCGAGCGACCCTCGCGCCGGCGAGCAGGCGAAGTACCTGAACACCGCCGAGACGCCGATCTACCGCAAGCAGGAGGTCCTGTACAACCTGCACCGGGCACGAACCGCGATCGCCCGAAGCGGCGAGGCGTTCGTGGTCGAGGGCTACACCGACGTGATCGGGCTGGCCCAGGCCGGTATCGAGAACGCCGTGGCGACGTGTGGCACCGCGCTCGGCGAGAGACACTTCGAGCTGCTCTCCCGGTTCGCCCAGCGTGCCGTGCTGTCGTTCGACTCCGACGAGGCCGGCGCCCGGGCCGCCGAGCGTGCGTTCGCGTTCCAGGAGCGCTTCCCGGTCCAGGCCGTCGTGATGATCATGCCCGAGGGGCTCGACCCAGCCGAGTTCGTGGTCAAGCACGGGCCCGAGGGGGTCCGCGAGGCCGCCAAGGGCGCACGCCCGCTCGTCGAGTACATGATCCGGCGCACGGTCGGGCGCCATGACCTGACCTCGATCGAGGGCCAGTCCTCGGCGGTCGCCGACGCGCTGCCGATGCTCGACCGCCTCACCGATCCGGTACGTCGCTCCGAGTACGCGGGCTTGCTGGCCGACCTGGCCGGCGTCTCCGAGACCTCGGTCCTGCAGTCGCTGCAGAAACGCCTCGGCGGCAAACCGCGGGAGGTCGCCGGCACGATCAAGCGGGGGACCGCCTCGGAACGAGCCGAGCGCGAGATGTTGAGATTGATGGCCCGCGGTGCCGATACATCCCTCGAAGGGGAGGGCACGTTGAGCGAGGATCATTTCCGGAACGTGACCCTCAGGCGGCTGTTCGTTGCCCTGCGCGACGCCGACGGCGATGTGGCCGCCCTGGCGGGAGGTGATGACGTGAAGCTCGCGGGACAGATCGCCGCGCTCGCGGTCGAGCAGCTCGAAGGGGACCCCACGCCGGAGTACGCCCGGGCTGTGGCCATGCGTCTGCAGGAGTTCCTGCTCAAGAGCCGGAGCGACGCGCTGCGCCAGCGGCTCCAGAAGCTCAACCCGACCACCGACGCCATGTACGACGAGCTCTTCAAGGAGCTCGTGACGGTCGACGGCGAGCTCCGGCGGTTGCGCCAGGCGGCGGGGTCGGCGTAGGGAACCGTTCCGTACACTGTGCGGTCGTGGTGAAGACCCCCCAGGAGTCCGGATGAGCGTTCCCGCGCGTGAGCCTGACCGCGAGCTCCCCAACCTCGATGAGGTCAAGGAGCAGCTGGTCGCGCGAGGTCGTGAGCGCGGTTTCGTCACGTCTGAGGATCTGCTCGAGGCCCTGCCGGTCGATGAGTTCACGCCCGAGCAGATCGAAGAGGTGCTGACCCAGATCCAGGAGCACCTGACCGCCTTCTCGATCGAGACGATCGAGGTCCCCGGCGATGACACCGACGCCGCCACCCAGGTCAAGATCGAGGTTGACCTGCTGCGGGCGCCGACCAACGACCCGGTCCGCATGTACCTGAAGGAGATCGGCAAGGTCCCGCTGCTGAACGCGGCGCAGGAGGTCGACCTGGCGAGGCGGATCGAGGCGGGCGAGCTCTCGACGGCGCTGCAACGGCAGATCGCCGAGGCCGGCAAGGGCGAGCCGAAGGCCCAATCGTTCCTGGTCCTCAAGGTCTGGGAGATCCGCGATCACCAGCTCAACGCGTTCGGCAAGGTCGAGGGCATCGGACGCGACAAGATCGCGAAGAGCTACAAGCCCAAGGCCGAGCCCGAGCTCGAAGACTTCTGCCACCGCGTCGAGCGCGACGGTCAGCTCGCCAAGAAGAAGCTGATCGAGGCCAACCTGCGCCTGGTCGTCTCGATCGCGAAGCGCTACGTCGGGCGCGGCATGTCGCTCCTCGACCTGATCCAGGAGGGCAACCTCGGCCTCATCCGCGCGGTCGAGAAGTTCGACTACGAGAAGGGGTTCAAGTTCTCGACCTACGCCACGTGGTGGATCCGCCAGGCCATCACCCGCGCGATCGCCGACCAGGCGCGCACGATCCGGATCCCGGTGCACATGGTCGAGACCATCAACAAGCTGGTGCGCATCCAGCGTCAGCTGCTGCAGGATCTGGGTCGCGAGCCGACGCCCGACGAGATCGGCAAGCAGATGGGGATCGGCGCCGACAAGGTGCGCGAGATCCAGAAGGTCTCGCAGGAGCCCGTGTCCCTGCACACGCCGATCGGCGAGGAAGAGGACTCGCAGCTCGGTGACTTCATCGAGGACGCCGACGCGATCGTTCCCGTCGACGCGGCGAGCTTCATCCTGCTGCAGGAGCAGCTCGAAGGCGTGCTCGAGACCCTGTCCGAGCGCGAGAAGAAGGTCGTGCAGCTGCGGTTCGGATTGGTCGACGGCCATCCGCGCACGCTCGAAGAGGTGGGGCGCGAGTTCGGCGTCACCCGTGAGCGGATCCGCCAGATCGAGTCCAAGACCCTGTCGAAGCTCCGGCACCCGAGCCGCTCGCAGAAGCTCCGCGACTACCTCGAGTAGGCCGCTCCGATGGCCCGACAGGGCTGCCCAGATCGCCCCCCACTCTCAAGCACCCCCCGAGGACCGCCGATGCCTCTCGCAGGTTCACCATGCGCATGCGAGACCTCCGCCGTGAGGACGGGTTCACGCTCATCGAGCTGATGGTCGTGGTCCTGATCCTCGGGATCTTGGTCGCCATCGCGCTGCCCACGTTCCTGGGGGCCCGGGGGAGAGCGCAGGATTCCGCGGCGAAGGCGACGGTCCGCACCGCGCTGACAGCCGGCAGGATCCTGTTCTCGACCGACCAGAACGGCTACCTGAACGTGATGCAGTGGGAGCTCGAGGAAGTTGAGACCTCGGTCGGCTGGGTCGACGCAACCACGTCCAGTTCGGAGGCGACGACCGTGAGCTGGGACAACTCTCTAGGGGTCTTGACCCTCGCCGCCTTCTCGAAGGCCGGCAACTGCTTCTTCCTCAAGGATGATCCGCCGAACGACACGGAGTACGCCACGCTCTCGAACGCGGCGCCGGCGGTCTGCCAGGCGGGCAACCCGGGCCCCTTGCCGTACGGCCCAAGTTGGTAGGGCGGCCCTAACCCCAGGCGGCGTCGTCGGAGGACTCGGTCAAGCGTTGACGGATGACCTCGCGCGCGCGCTTGATGACGTCGAGGCTCGCGACGGTGGCGCGGTCCCCGGCTTTCGCGATGCCCGCCGAGGCGGCGCGGAGCGCAGGGTTCGTGGACTCGCGTTTCACGGGGCCGTGCTGGACCTCGGGATCGTCGGCGCCGACCTTCCGGGCGATGGCGACGCCGGCGGCGACTCCTGTACCGAAGATGACGAGCGTGCGCAGGGGCTTCATGACGGGTCCTTCCGTGACGATGGAGGTGGAGCGACAGCCTAGCGCGGGCGGCCAGGGGGCCGCTGCTAGACTGCCCAACGCTCCGATCCGGGGTAGCTCAACTGGCAGAGCGGCGGACTGTTAATCCGTAGGTTGTGGGTTCGAGTCCCACCCCCGG
>CAZZND010000105.1:3925-9293 GCA_964655465.1 uncultured Actinomycetes bacterium | reverse complement strand
CGACGAGGCCGACCCCGATTTCTACACGCAAGCCCGCGACGTCACCGACATCCAGGTCGTCGACGCCCTCGAGCACCGCTCGCTGGGCGACGTGGACCTGTGGTTCGGCGACGTCCACGTGACCAACCACGTGGTCGGGTTCGTGCGCAAGCTGGTGTCGACGGGCGAGATCGTCGGAGAGCAGGCGCTGCCGCTGCCGCCGGTGACCCTGTCCACCCGGGCCGTCTGGTGGACGCTGCCCGGCCGCGTGCTCGACCGCGCAGGCGTAGGGACCCGTGACATCGCGGGTGGCATCCACGCGGCCGAGCACGCCGCGATCGGGCTGCTCCCGCTGGTCGCGACGTGCGATCGATGGGACGTGGGAGGAGTCTCGACACCGCTGCACGAGGACACGGGGCTGACCACGATCTTCGTCTACGACGCGTATCCGGGCGGTGCCGGGATCAGCGAGCGCGGGTTCGCGGCGGCCGAGCGCTGGCTCCGGGCGACCCTGGAGCGGGTGCGCGAGTGCCCGTGCCCCGACGGCTGCCCTTCGTGCATCGTCAGCCCCAAGTGCGGCAACGGGAACGAGCCGCTCGACAAACCCGCCGCCGTCGCGTTGCTCGCGGCGATCGTCGGCCGCGCCTGGGGGTAGCCGTGGGGCGCCGGGTCGCGGGCGTGCGGTCGCTGGGATACTCGGTGCCTGTGAACCGAGCCCAGCCCTACGTCGCCGTGATCGGCGCGTCGAACGCCACCGAGTGGGAGCTCACTACCGCCGAGGAGGTGGGCCGCCTCCTCGGCGAGGCCGGGTGCGTGCTCGTGTGCGGCGGGCTCGGGGGCGTCATGAACGCCGCCGCCCGCGGGGCCCAGACCGCCGGCGGCACCTCGATCGGGATCTTGCCCGGAGAAGACCGCGATGCCGCCGGCCGGCACCTGACCGTGGCGGTCACCACCGGCTTCGGCGAGGCCCGCAACGCGATCGTCGCCCGTTCGGCCGACGCCGTGATCGCGGTCGGGGGCGAGTTCGGCACGCTGTCCGAGATCGCGCTGGCGCTGAAGATGGGCACCCCGGTGATCGGGATGGGCACATGGGAGCTCGGACGCGACGACCTCGACCGGGACCCGATCATCCGCGCCGAGACGCCTGATGAGGCGCTCGAGGCGCTCCGCCGCGCTCTGCCGCAGGTTCCCTAGCCGCGTTCAGGCCATCCGGCCGGGTTGACCGTTCGGGCCTGGTGAGGGCACTATCCGTACCCGATGATCTTCGCCTCGCTCTTCCTCCTCCTTGCGCTGGCATGGTCCGCCTTCGTCACGGTCACCGTGATCGAGAGCGCCCAAACCGGCGCGGCGACCATCGAGGCGTTCGCCCGTGTGATCCTCACGCCCGTCACGATCGAGCAAGGCATCTGGTTCCTATGTGCGTTGTCGGCCTCCGCAGCGCTCGCCTTGGTGACCGCGGTCTACATGATCCGCGGGCGCCGGCTCGAGCGCCGGATGGCCGCGGAGCTCGACTCTCGGATCGCGACCCGGTCGGAACGGGACGCCGGTGACACCGCCGTCTCGCGACTGCTGGAGCACCGGGTGGCCGAGCTCCAAACGTCCGTCGACACGCTGACCGCACAGCGCGACGCGATCTACGAGGAGATCCGGAGCCTTCGCGCCAAGCGAGAAGACGTGCCGGTGATCCAGGTCCCCGACGCCGACGACGCCCCCGAGAGGGGCGACATCGCGTCGGCCGCCCCGAGCGAGACCGGCTGATCAGCGCCGGCCCGCGAGGCGGCGGGTGATCGCGGTCGCTTTCGCTCGTTCGTTCGGCGGGAGCGCGAACGCCAGCACGACCAAGCCGTAGACCAGCGTGCCGGCGGCGGCTGCCACCACGAGGTTCACCAGCCACTGGGCCTGCGGCAGGACGAGGTGGAGCCCCCACATCGCCAGACCGCCGGCGATCGCGGGTACGAGGAGCCGTAGGTACCACCCGTCGAACGGCCAGATCCCCAGGAACCGGCGAACCAAGAACAGCCGGGCGAGCGCGGTGAACGTCAGGGTGACGGCCTGCGCGATGGCGGCGCCGGTCATCCCGAGTGCCTCGGGGCGTGCCAAAGTCAGCGCGATGGCCACATCGATCGCGAACGCGGCGATGTAGACGAGCAGATCCCAGCCCGTCCGGCCGGCCATGATCAGGATGAACCCGACCGTGCCGACGATGACCGGCACGATCATCCCGAGGATCACGATCCTGAGCGCTTGCGCTCCCCCTTCGAAGTCCGGGCCGAACAGCCGCAGAACCTGCTCGGGGAGAACGGCGAGCACCAGCAGCATCGGCACCGTCGCCGTGAGCGCCCAGCGCGTCACCTGCTTGTAGAGGCTGTCCAGCTGTTCGTGCTCGCCCCGGTGATGCAGGTCCGCCACGAACGGGCTGAACGTCAGCGAGACGCTCGCGAGGAACAGGAACAGGGCCTGGCTCGCACGGAGCACCGCGCCGTACACACCGACCTCGTCGGCTCCGGCGGCGCCGCTTCCCGCGTACAACGCGGACATGACGTAGAAGTCAGTGAAGAACAGCAGCTGCGAGAACAGGGTGCCGGGCGCACGGAGGGCACCGAACCGCAGCAGCGCACCCGTGTGTTCCTCGGGGATCCCCTCGCCGGTGATGTCGTGAGGAAGGCGCCGCCGCTGGCGGGACCAGCCCGCGATCCCGACCGCGAGCGCGACCGCCCACGACGCCCCGAACGCGGCCCCAGCGGCGCCCGCCGTCACGCTCGCGACCGCCCAGAACACGAGCGTGAGCACGATCCAGCCGATGGGCTGGGCGACCCACTGCCCGAGCAGCGTGTAGACCATGATCTTGAGCCCGCGGGTCGCTCCCAAGTAGGTGAAGGCGAGCGCCGCGATGGGGATGGTGACCGCGGCCCACCGGAACGCCGGCGTCGCCACGTCGGGGAGCCCGCTGAACCGGCCCGCGAGCCACGGCGCCCCGGCGTAGACCAGGAGCGCGAACGGGACCGAGACCGCCGCCGCGATGGCCACGGATCGGTACACCAGGCCGGGGGCCCTCCCCCCTTCGCCACGGCCGACAAGGATCGAGACGAGCCGGACGTTCGCGACGTCCATGCCGAACCTCGTGAACGCGGCGGCGATGAACGCGAACTGGGTGGTCGCGACGACGATCCCGAACGCCTCGGGGCCGAGGCGGCGCGAGAGCAGGATCTGCGCGAGCAGGGTGGCGAGCGCCCCAATCACCAGGCCGGCGACGTTCTGGCCGGTCTGGCCGACGATGACGCGCTGGTCGGAGACGGGGCGGGGTCCGGCGGCCGGTGTCTCCATGCGCCGCCCAGTATCGCAGCGGCTCCAGAGACGCTGGGGGACGGGGCGCCTCCCGCCAAGCGCCCCGCCCGGCCGCGTGCCCCTCCGAGGGGCACGCTCGAGCTGGCGATGTGAGCCCTATCCTCGTCGGATGCGGACGCTTGCCATGGCCGGGATCCGGCGCGCGGCGACGCAGCTCGCCGCCACCGACCCGGCGCTCGGCGCGTCGCTCAACCGCTATGGACCCCCGCCGCTATGGGCTCGCGAGCCGTCGTTCGCCACGCTGATCCATCTGATCCTCGAGCAGCAGGTGTCGTTGACCAGCGCCCAGGCGGCCTTCGACCGGCTGGTCGCCGCCCTCGGCGAGGTGGCGCCCGACCGCGCACTGACGCTCGACGACGAACAGATGCTCGCGATCGGGTTCAGCCGCCAGAAGCGAGACTACGCGCGCGGGCTTGCATCGGCGATGCTCGACGGCTTCGATCTCGACGGCCTCGCCACGCTTCCCGACGATGAGGTGCGAACCCAGCTGACCGCGCTCCGCGGGATCGGCCGGTGGACTGCCGACATCTACCTGCTGATGTGTCTGCGGCGTCCCGACGTGTGGCCGCACGGCGACCTCGCGCTCGCGAAGGCCGCAACCGAGGTGCTGGACCTCGCCGAGCGCCCGACCTACGACGAGCTGGGCACGATCGCAGGGCGCTGGCACCCCTACCGGGCTGTCGCCGCCCGGATCCTTTGGCACGACTACCTACGCTCGCGCGGGCTCCCGATCGACTGAGCCAGCTTGATCGTGGGAGCCGCGCGGTCGACAACTCCTAGACCATGCCCACTCCCCCCGGGGTGACGATCGCGAGCCATCTTGCCGTTCGGTGACGGGTTCGACGGCGTCCTTCGTGCTGCCTGCGCAGGCGGTGAGTGGGCGTGGCGTGAGCTCTACCGTGAGACGGCGCCGGCGCTCTCCGGGTACCTCCGGGCTCGAGGCGTCGCCGACGTCGACGACGTGGTCGGGGAGACCTTCGTCGTCGTGGTCCGTCGGATCGGCAGCTTCTCGGGAGGCGAGAACGCCTTCCGCGCATGGGTGTTCACCATCGGCCGGAACCTGGCGATCGACGCACATCGCGCCAGGGCTCGCCGCCCGACCGACCTGATGCCGACGGACCTGCTGGCCGACGTAGGACCACGCGGTGACGTCGAAGCCGACGCGCTCGAGGTGCTCGGCCGCGAACGCGTCGCCATGGTCTTGAGTGCCCTGACCCCCGAGCAGCGCGACGTTCTGCTGCTCCGGATCCTGGGCGGCCTCACCGTGGAGGAGGTCGCCACGGTGATGGGCCGGCGCCCCGGCGCTGTGAAGATGCTGCAGCACCGCGGGATCGCGGCCCTTCGACGAGAGATCTCCCGTGGAGCCGTGACCCTTTGACCCCCTACGACGTTCCTCCTGATGAGATGGGTACACCTCCGTACGGCGACGACGAGCTGGACCGGCTCCTGACCGGTCACGCGCAAGCGCGGGATCTCCCGGATGAGCTCGACGTGTTCGTCCACGACCTCCGAGCCGCGTACCCCGCCGCGCCGCTCGGGCCCGAGGACCGGCACGTGGCCGCCATGACGGAGGCTTCCCTGCTCATCGCCGACAATGGCGACCCGGTCGTGAGGCCGGCAAGCAACGCCGACGCACCTGCGCCGCAGGTGTCGTGGCTGCCGAAGCGAAGGAGGACGGACATGAAGGGACGGATGCTCAAACCGATCCTGACGAAGGGTCTGGCGCCGGTGTTCGCGCTGGTGACGATCTTCAGCGGGATGGCGTACGCAGGGGTGTTGCCCACCCCGGTCCAGAACGCGGTCGAGGGCTTGGTCGGCGCCGACGACGAGACCGCGACCGATCCCACCACGACGGACGACCTCGTCGAGGGCGACGGCGCCGTCGAGAGTGAGGACGCCGACGCCCAGGACGACGACGCCAACGACGACGATCAGGGCGACGCCAACGACGACGATCAGGGCGAAGCCAACGACGACGATCAGGGCGAAGCCAACGACGACGATCAGGGCGACGCCAACGACGACGATCAGGGCGAAGCCAACG
>CAZZND010000105.1:0-3825 GCA_964655465.1 uncultured Actinomycetes bacterium | reverse complement strand
AGGGCGAAGCCAACGACGACGATCAGGGCGAAGCCAACGACGACGATCAGGGCGAAGCCAACGACGACGATCAGGGCGACGCCAACGACGACGCCGACAGCGAGGAAGGCGACGACCCCGATGGCGGCGGCGAGCAGGGCGACGAGCAGTAGTCGCGCAGCGTGCTGAACCACCACCGCGCGTGATGAGGGGCCGGCCCTTCGGGCCGGCCCCTCATCGTTCAGGCCTGCTTCTCGAGCGCGTTCGAGGCGGCGGTGTTCCACCCGGTCCCGGGTTACGACGGCTCCCTGATCGGCGACGCGCAGGCCTAGCCAGCGTGGCGCTCGAGGTGGATGTCGAGCCTGGCCTCGAGGTTGTCGAACCGCGCGTCGATCCGGCTTTCCAGGGAGTCGAACCTGCCGGACATCGCGTCGATGCGCCCATCGAGCCGAGCCCCGAGCGCGTCCATCCGCGCCGTGAGGGAGTCGCCCATGGCGTCCATGCGCGTGGCGAGGGAGTCGATCCGATCCGATCCCGCATCGGTCCGCACCGCGATCGCGTCGATCCGCTCACCGAGCGACATGCCCATGGCGTCGACGCGGCCGGCCAATGCGTCGATCCGCGCACCCAGGTAGAAGAGCGTCCCCAGGGACGTCGCGGCGACGAGTCCGATCGCGGTCCAGACTGCGGCTTCCATCCGCGGCGACAGTAGCACTGGCCGACGATGCGAACCGTGACGGGCGTCACGTTCGCGCAGCGATACTCAGCGCTCGAGGACCGAGCTCACGAACGCCAGGACGGGCGGCTCGCCGATGTCGACGAAGTGGCCGCCGCCCACGAGCTCGGTCCTCGCGCCCGGGATCGCCGCCGCCATCCTCGCCGTGACGCGGCGGAAGGGATCGGGCGACCCCTCGGAGGCCACGAGCAGCGTGGGAACCGCGATGCGCGCGAGGTCGTCCTCCGTGGCCTCGAGCCACGGACCGCGGAACTCGGCGAGGATCGCCGGTCCGTTGTCGACGAACATCTGTTGGACCTCGGGCCCGAACCCCTCCCACTGCGCGTCCCCCAGGACCGCGCGCAGGAACGTCTCGGCCACCGATCCCGGGTCACGCGCCGCTGCGGCCTCGACCGTGTCGCTGAGGGATCGACCCCACGCCATCGCCTCCTCGTCGAGCGACATGCTCGCCGCCTCGAGCAGCACGAGGGCCCGGACGTGCTCGGGGCGGCGCAGGGCGAGCTCGATCGCCGTCTCACCTCCGTAGCTCCGGCCGATCACCACCGCGGGGGCTGCGTCGAGGGCGACGAGGAGCTCGGCGGCATCCTCGGAGTGCTGAACCACGCTCGTCTCGTAGGGCTCCGGACGCTCGCTCCGGGTGCAGCCGCGACGGTCGTAGACGATGACCCGGCCGAGCTCGGCCAGAGCATCCAACGCCGCCTTCCGCCACACCATGGCCGAGGACGACGTGCCGTGGATACACAGGATCGGAGCACCGTCGCCGCGCTCCTCGTAGTAGAGGCGGACCCCGTTCGCCACCACGTCCGGCACGCGCGAACCCTGTCACCGTCTGGCGAAGCGGTCAACCCGGCGAGTTGCCTCCCTCTGTCCTCCTTGACAAGGGCCGGGCGGCGAGCGTATTCGGGAGGCGAGATCGGCGGTGATGGGGCCGACCGACGAGGAGGGCTCCTTGCGACAGGACCGACGCAGTCAGAGCCGGGCGCGGAGGGTCCTCGCTGAGCTCTGCGTGCTCGTGCTCTCGGCGTCCGCGTGCACGTCCGGTGGCCTCGGCCAGTCGGCGCCTCCCGCCGACGACACACCCCGAGGGGGCACGCTCCGGATCGCGCTCATGCCCGATGGCAGCCTGGAGGACCCGGCGTTCCTCGACCCTCAGCGGCCGTACGACATGTTCTTCCGGTTCGAGACGGAGCTCCTTCGCTGTTGCCTCGTGCGAACGCTGCTCTCACATGCCGGACTGTCGACCGAGGAGGGTGGCACCGTCCTCCGTCCGGATCTGGCCGCCGAGCTGCCCGAAGTCTCCCGGGACGGGCTCACCTGGACGTTCCGGCTCAAGGAGGGTCTCCGGTACGCCCCGCCGCTCGAGGACGTCGAGATCGCCGCAGGTGACTTCGTTCGCGCGATCCAGCGGACCGCCGCCGACGTAGCCGAAGGTGCCCATGGCGGCTTCTACTCGGTGATCCAGGGGTACGACGCGTACCTGGTGGGGGAGGCCGACACGATCTCGGGGATGGAGGTGATCGATGATCACACGCTCCGGGTCCACCTGACCCAGGTGACCAACGACTTCGGCCAGCGCATGTCCCTTCCAGCGAGCGCGCCTATCCCGCCGAGCCCCACCGAGCCCAGCGCACCGTTCGGCGTCGCGACCGGGCACGACCCCGGCTACGGCCGCTACCTGGTGGCTTCGGGGCCGTACATGGTCGAGGGCGTAGCGGAACTCGATCCGTCGAGGCCGGCGACGGAACAACCGAGCGTCTCGGGTCTCACGGCGAAGACCCTGACGCTGGTCCGGAACCCCTCGTGGGATCGATCCACCGACGAGCTCCGAGGTGCATACGTCGACGAGATCGAGTTCCAGGTCATGTCGTTCCGCCGAGCCGAGCGGGCGATCGATGCAGGAACCGTGGACCTGATCCTCAACGGGTACAACTCGTCGGAGCAGGTCGACAGGTACCTGGCCGACGAGGATCTGGCTGCCCGCGTCTTCCGGGTCACGACCGACCTCCTGGTCGGGTACGGGGCGATGAACCTCGCGGTCCCTCCCTTCGACGACGTGCACGTCCGCAGGGCGGTGAACCTCGCGTTCGACGCCGAGGCGTTCGCCCGTGTCTGGAACGAGAACCCGGGCCCCGGTGGGGTGGGAGGCACCCTGGGCGCGTTCGGACACATCGCGCCGGACGGTACCCAGGCCAATCTCTTGCGGGGCTACGACCTCTACCCGTTCGACCTGGACGCGGCCCGGGAGGAGATGGCCCTGTCCGTCTACGACGAGGACGGCGACGGCGTCTGCGACCATCCATCGTGCGACCGCGTGTTCGCCGTCGACACGGAGTTCGGGCCCGAGCCCTACAGCGAGCAGGTGTGGATCGAGGGCTTGAGCCACATCGGCATCACGCTCGAGATCCGGCGGTTCCCGAACGTCTTCCGGTTCCTGGAGTTCTCCGCCGATCCGACGACGAAGGTCGCCCTCAACCTCGGGACGTTCTGGGCGGCCGACTACCCGGACGCTTCCGCGTTCTTCCCGACGCACTTCGGGGCCGACGGGATCGGCAGGCTCCCCTACGGGAACGTCTCCCTCGTCGGGGCCCGGCCGGACCAGCTCGAAGGCTGGGGGTACGGCGTGACCGCCGTCCCCGACGTGGACGACAAGCTCGGCGAGTGCCTCTCGCTCGTCGGGTTCGGACAGACCCGATGCTGGGCCGAGCTCGACCAGATGCTCATGAGCGAGGTGGTCCCGTGGGTCCCGCAGAACACCCTGGACTACTTCACGATCGTCTCCGGGCGCGTGGAGAGGTTCTCGGCGGATCAGGCGGTCGGGGCGTGGGCCGCACCGGACCAGATCGCGTTGGCGGCCGGGAGCGATTGACGGCGAGCCGCGGGCCCGCGGCGTCAAGCGTGGACCGCCACCCACACATCGCCACCAACTATCACGATGCCTTCCGGACTCGCTCCGACGTCGATCGTGTCGGCCACCTGAACGGTTGCTGCGTCGATCCGGTGCACGGTCCCGTCCGCGCCGCCGGTCACCCAGACCCACCCGTTCGAGACCGCGATCCCGGCGGGGGCGCCGCCGACCCCGACCGTCGAGGACAGACCCGTCAGCGGGTCCA
>CAZZND010000104.1:0-9330 GCA_964655465.1 uncultured Actinomycetes bacterium | reverse complement strand
CGGCCGCCGCCTCCCACGTCCTGCGCCTGGATCAGGACCTCTCGGGGTTCTACGCGGTTGCCGCCGCCGACCCCGAGCTCGCGTGGGTCGCTACCGGGGCGGGACGGATGTTGCGGAGTCCCACCGTGTGGGAGGACGTCGTGAAGACGGTCTGCACCACCAACTGCACGTGGGCGCTCACCAAGGTCATGGTCACCGCGCTCGTCACGCACCTGGGCGAGCCTGCTGCCGGCCACGCCGCCGACCCGACCGTGGATGCGTTCCCGACCCCCGCGGTGATGGCGGAGACCGACGAACGGACGTACCGCGAGGTCGTGCGCAGCGGCTACCGCGCGCCGGGCCTGCGGCGGCTCGCCGAGATGGTGACCGGCGGCGAGGTCGACCTCGAGCTGCTCGGCGTCGTGCCGCGTGACGAGATGCCCGACGACGAGGTCGAAGGGCGGTTGCTGGCGCTGCCCGGCGTCGGACCCTACGCCGCGGCGCACATCATGATGACCCTGGGGCGGAACCCGCGGCTGATCCTCGACTCGTGGACGCGGCCGACGTTCGCGCGGCTCACCGGTCGGCGACGGGTTCCCTCCGACGCCGTCATCACCCGGCGGTTCGCGGCCTATGGCCCCGAGGCCGGCCTCGCGTTCTGGCTGTTCGTGACACAGGACTGGGTGGACTGAGAAGGGTTGCCCGGGCCCGCCGCCGCGGCCATACTGCCCGAGGCCCGGCCCGCCTCTCTCGGGCCCATCTGGCCGCCGCACGACGGCCCCCGGCCGTGACCACGAAGGAGCGTGACCCCGTGAAGGAGTCCCGATGGCGCAGCCTCGTCGCGCCCTCGCGCGCCGCGCGAAGCGGTTCCTCGGCTACTGGCGGTCCGAGCGACGGACCCTCCGCCAGGGCCTGGCCGCGCTCGCCCTCAGCACGCTCGCGGGTTTCGTCGCCGGCCTGATCCTCAGCTCCATCACGGGGACGCTCACGGCCCTGCCCGGACTCCTGGTCCTGATCCCGGCCTCGGTCGGCATGCGCGGGACCATCTTCGGCGCCATGGGGGCGAGGCTCGGTACCGCGACCCACGTCGGCACGTTCGACGTCACGCTGGAACGCGGGTCGATCCTGCGGCGAAACGTCGAGGTCGCGGTCCTGTCGAGCCTGATGTCGTCGTTCTACCTCGCCGTGGTGGCGAAGCTGGTCGCCTCGGCGTTCGGTGAGAACACCGTGTCGCTCTGGGACCTCGTCACCATCTCGGTGATCGGCGGCATCCTGGGTTCGGTCCTGATCTTGGGTGTCACCGTCGGCCTGGCGGTCGCGTCCTACCGGCGCGGATGGGACCTCGACGCGGTCTCGACGCCGCTGGTGACCGCCATCGGCGACATGGTGACGCTCCCCTGCCTGTTCCTGGCCACGTTCGTCGTCCGGGCGCCTGGGGCGAACGCGGCCGCCGCGGCGCTCTGCACCGCGCTCGCCGCAGGTGCCCTCGTCTGGTCGCTCACCGCCGCCGAGCGGTCGGCCCGGCGAACCCTCGCCGAGATGGTGCCGATGATGACGCTCGTCCCGATCCTCGACGTGTTCGCCGGCGCGCTGCTGCAGGCCGACCAGGCGTCGCTCGAAGCCGTCCCCGGCGTGCTGATCCTGATCCCGCCGTTCGTCTCCCAGGCGGGTGCGCTCGGCGGGATCTTGTCGTCGCGGCTCGGTTCGAAGCTGCAGCTCGGCGTCATCACGCCGCGGGGCAAACCCGAGGCTCCCGCGGTCGTCGACGGCGCCGTGATCGTGGGCTCGGGCCTCCTCGTGTTCACGGCCATCGGGGTGGTCGGGACCGGCATCGCGGCCGTCGCCGGCGTGGTGCACCCGGGGCTCGCCACCATGACCGGCGTGACGCTCGTGGCCGGGCTCCTCGTCCTTCCGGTGATCTTGCTGGCCGGGTACTACGTCGCGGTCGCCACGTCGCGGTTCGGGCTCGACCCCGACAACTTCGGCGTCCCGACCCTCACGAGCCTCATGGACCTCGTCGGGGTCGGATGTCTCCTGTTCGTTCTGTCAGTATCCGGGGTGCTCACCTATGGCTGATCACGATCGTCCGTCCAACGTCAAGGACCTGCTCGTGGAGCTCAAGGACGCCTCCGAGCTCATGGTCGACCTCGCCTACGGCGCCGTGTTCCTGAACGAGCGCAACCTGGCCGAAGAGGTCGAGCGGCTCGACGAGCGCATGAACGGCTACCTCCGGCGTCTCCGCACCACCGCCATGCTCGCCGCGCGGAGCCCCGAGGACGCCGAGGGCATGGCGGGGGTGCTCTGGATCGCGGATGCCATCCAGAGGATCGGTGACGCCGCCTCCGATATCGCGCGCGTCGTCGCGGCTCGCCTCGGCATCCCCGACGCGCTCCGGCACGACCTGCGTCACGCGGACGAGATCACCGCGAGGGTGCGAGTGCGGGACGACGCCCCGGCGATCGGACAGACGCTGCGGGAGCTCTCGCTGCCGACCGAGACGGGGATGTGGGTGATGGCGATCCGCAGCGGCACTTCGTGGGAGTTCGACCCCGGACCCGAGGACGTGGTCTCGGGGGGCGACGCCCTGCTCGTGATCGGCCCGGAGGAGGGCGTCGACCTGGTGCGGGCGCTGGCGGGCGCCCCGGCGCTTCCTCCCGGGCCCGACGAGGACCCGCCACCGCTATCCGAGCTCGACCGCGCGGTGGACATCCTCGTCGAGATGAAGGACCTGTCCGAGGCCGCCGTCGGGCTCGCGTACTCGTCGATCCTATTCAACAACCGTGCTCTGGCCGCGGAGGTCGGCGCGCTCGAAGCCCGCAGCGACCGACTGGAAGACGAGCTCGAGTCGTGGGTGCTTCGTGCAGCGCCCGAGGCTCGTCAGGTTGACGAGCTCCGAGGCCTCATCCGTCTGGCGGCGGCGTCGGAGTCCATCTGCGACGCGGCGCGCGACATGACGTGGTACGTGGAGAACGGCGAGCCTCTCCACCCGGTCGTGCAGATGGCCCTGGAGGAGACCGAGGAGACGAGCGTCGAGGTCTTCGTCCAGCTGGGCTCGACGGCGGACGGCCGTTCGCTGAAGGACCTTCGTCTCGAGACCGAGACGGGCATGTTCGTCCTCGGGATCCAGCGCGGGCCTCGCTGGACCTACCGCCCTCGCGGCACGACGGCCTTGTCGGCCGGCGACCGATTGATCGCCGTGGGGCCCGAAGAGGGCGAGGATGAGCTCATCGCGCTCTGCGGAGAACAGCCGCCCGACGACCTGGAGTGAACGCCGGAGCTTGAGGCGACCTCCGTCTCCCCCTACCCTGCGGGCATGGACGCCTACGTGTACATGCAGGTCCAGCCCGGGCAGCTCTCCCACGTGCTCGCCGCGCTCTCGAACAAGCAAGGGGTCCGTCGCGCGGTGGCCGTGATCGGCGGATGGGATGTCCTGGTGCACGCCGAGGGCGTGGACCTGGCAGCCATCGCGTCGGTGATCCTCACGGAGCTGCACCAGATCCCAGGGGTCACACGGACCACCACCGCCCCGGTGGTGCCGGGAGACCGCATCGGCATCACCGGTTTCGGGGGACCGCAGCCGCCCCCGATCATCCCGGAGGCGTGCTACGTCCACATGAAGGCGGATCCGGGCGCCGCGGCCGGCATCGCGGAGCACCTCGCGGACATGGGCGACATCGCCGGCGTCGCGGTGCTCGCCGGCGAGTGGGACCTGCTCACGTGCGTGGCGCAGCCGTGGGAGATCGCGAGCGGGATCATCCTCGAGCGCATCCAGGCGATCCCGGGCGTCCGCGAGACCAGCACGCTCGTCTCGATCGCCTACGACGAGCCCGACGAGGACCGTGACCAGTTCAGCGCCTGGAGCTGAGCCGGCAGCTCAGGACCGCGGCGCGAGCGGGATCTGCCGCACGCCCTTCGGCAGGCTGAACCGGACCCCCTCCTCGGCCACCGCGACCTGCTCGATATCGTCGTACCCGCGGGCGGCGAGCCACTCCAACATCCGCCCCACCAGGTGTTCGGGCGCGCTCGCGCCGCTCGTGAGACCCACGATCTCGGCGCCGTCGAGCCACGTGGGATCGACCTCGGTCTCGTCGTCGACCAGATAGCCGGGCGTACCGAGCTCATCGGCGACCTCGGCGAGCCGGTTCGAGTTCGACGAGTTCTTCGAGCCGATCACGAGCACGACGTCGGCCCGGGGGGCCAGGGCCTTCACCGCGTCCTGACGGTTCTGGGTCGCGTAGCAGATGTCCTCGCGGGGCGGGGCCTCCAGATGCGGATACCGCTCCCGCAGCACCTCGACGATCTCGGCGGTCTCGTCCACGGAAAGGGTCGTCTGCGTGAGGAACGCCAGCGGGCCGCCGGGCAGCTCGACCGAGCGGGCGTCCCGGATGTCTTGGACCAGCACGGTCCGCTCCGGCGCCTGGCCGCTCGTACCCTCGACCTCCTCGTGGCCGGCATGGCCGATCAGCACGATGGTCCGATCCGAGCTCGCGAACCGGCGGGCCTCCACATGGACCTTGGTGACGAGCGGACATGTCGCGTCGATGAGCTCGAGGTCACGCTGCCGGGCCTCGTCGAAGACCCGCGGGGGGGATCCGTGTGCCGACAAGACGGTGACGGCGCCGGCCGGGACCTCGTCGACCTCGTCGACGAACACGGCCCCCTTGGACTCCAGGTCGCGGACCACGTGGAGGTTGTGGACGATCTGCTTGCGCACGTAGACGGGGGCGCCGTGACTCGCCAACGCGCGCTCGACGGCCTCGACCGCCCGCTCGACCCCGGCGCAGTACCCGCGCGGAGCGGCCAGCAGGACCTTCTTCGTCACCCCCCCATGGTGGCACCTGCCGAGCTGACCGGCGGTCACGTTGAGGTTGCCGGAAGCGCCCGGCCCTGGGTAGGGTGAACGGACCTTCCTGCGGACGTCCCGTCCGAACCCTTCCCGGCACCACCGTGCGCTTCCCGCCTTCCCATGGCTGGATGGCGTACGCGCGCGTGCCGGGTCGTGGACGGGCGACGGCCGAGGGATGGTGAGGGTCACACATGGAAAAACGACACCGCAGGAGGTGATCAGACCACCCACGACCTATCGCGGGAGCACCGGCCCGGGCGAACCGTTCGCTCGGACCCGGCCACGCGGACGCAGCTGCCGGCTCCGTCCACCGCGCGGGTGAACCCAACGATGACGACAACGATCCGGTTGCGCCGCACGTTCGCGGCGGCGCTGATCCTTACCGCGATCTTCTCGCTCTTCCCCCTGAGCGCCGCGACGGCCCACACGGAGGAGGCGCGTTACGTCTACACATCCGACAAGATCTGCGACATCCCCTGGCGGGATGGCCGGGATGAGGTCAAACGACTCATCCGGTGCGCCGCCGACCACTGGGAGGTAGACGTCGAGAAGGCCCTCGACATCGCTTCTCGCGAGTCCCGTTACAACGCCGACGCCTACAACTCGTGGAGCTGCGCGAAGGGTGTCTTCCAGCATCTGTGCAGGTACTGGCCCGACCGTTCCTACGCCTTCGGCTTCAAGGATCGCTCGGCATTCAACGGCCGGGCCAACATCATCGTCACGATGAAGATGGTCCGGCGCGTCGGCTGGTCGCCCTGGAGCACGTGAGGATCTCACCCGGGGGCGGGGCTTGGTCTCCGCCCCCGGGCACCACCTAGAGCCAGCCCTGCTTCTTGAACCCGCGGTGCAGGAGCCAGGCCGCCCCGCCCATCATCGCGAGCGCCAAGGGGTAGCCGATCCTCCACGACAGCTCCGGCATGTGGGCGAAGTTCATCCCGTAGATCCCCGCGATCAAGGTCGGCACGAGGATGATCCCCGCCCAGGCGCTGAGCTTCTTCATGACCTCGTTCAGGTCGTTGGCCACCTGTCCCACGCGGACCTCGAGCAACGACGTCAGCAGGTCGCGGATCGAATCGGCCATCTCGGCGACCCGCAGGAGATGGTCCTCGATGTCGCGGAGATACGGCGTCAGGACCGGCCCCGCGAGCTCTTGATCGTGCAGCATGTCGACCCCGGCACGGAGCGGCCCAGCCAGACGGCGGATCTGCACAACGGCTCGCTTGACGCGGAACGTGCGCTGCTGGAACGTGGTGGAGCCGACGGCGCCGGCACCGTCGAAGACGACGTCCTCGAGCTCGTCGGCCGCGTCCTCGAGCGACTCCACCGCATCGAGGTAGCCGTCCACGATCTCGTCGAGCACCGCGTAGAGCGCGAAGCCGCCGCCCTCCCGCCCGAGCATCTCCTGCTGGCGTTCGCACCGGACCAGTGCATCGCTCACCTCCGGCACCGGCCCACCGTCGGCGATGGTCACGAGGAACCGAGGGGACGACAGGAGATGGACCTCGCGCTCAGCGAGCGCCTCGTCGGCGCCCACCGTCAACGTCCGTACGGCCACGAAGACGTAGCTCTCGAAGATCTCGACACGAGGACGTTGCCTCCGGTGCAATGCATCCTCGACCGTCAGAGGGTGCAGACCGAAGGCCGCGGCGATAACCCGAAGCTCGTCGTCGGTGACCTCCGTCGCATCGACCCAAACGAGCTCGCCGTCGGCGAGGGCCGTGTGGACCCCTTCGATCGACGTGGCACCGTCGACCCGATGCCCGTCCCGGTACCGGTGGACCTCGATCACGGTCCGAGCCTACCCCGGCCGCGCTACCCTGCCGCTCGGTGACGCTCCCGGAGGGGTTCCTCGCGCTGTGGCGCTCGATGGACGCGTTGTTCTCGCGCGTCGAGCCGACGCCGTGGGGGGCCGTCGTCACCGACGGGAGGTACCCCCGCATCTGGGACACCAACTACGCCCGCGTCGAGGCGGCCGGGGTCAGGTTGCCCGAGGTCGTCGAGGCCCTCGCGCCCGCCCTGGACTCGATCGGCGCGACCATCTTCCACGTCGTCATGTTCAACCCCGAGGGCTCCGCCCGCCTGCTCACCGACCTCTCGCGTCGGGGGCACCGTCTCGGCTGGGACCTGGTGATGCTGTCGCCGGCGGTCCGTGCGGCCCCCAACGCCCATAAGGTCCACGAGGTCTCGCCTGGGCCCGAGCTCTGGAACGCCGTCGAGGCCTCGCTCGCGCTCCTCGGCGACGAACCCAAGGAGGCGGTCGCCCAGATCCGCGCCATCGAGACCGACGTGCTGGCGCCGGGGGGGAAACGGTGGTTCGGGGTCCGCGACGATGCCGGCGAGCTGGTGTCGCTCGCCGCCCTGCTCGTACTTGCCGGCGCGGGCTACGTGGACAACGTGGCGACGCTACCCCGGGCCAGGGGTAGGGGCATGGCGAGCGCCGTCACCGCGCACGCGGTCGGAGAAGCCGCAACGCAAGGCGTCCGGCAGGTCTTCCTGGTGGCGGACCCGGATGCGACCGAGGTCGTTCGGATGTACGAGCGGCTGGGGTTCCGGACTGCGGTACGCCTCGCGTCGACGCGCGGACCGGTGCCTCAGTCGACGAACTTGTAGCCGAGCCCTCGGACCGTCACCAGGTGCGCCGGCTCGTGCGGGTCGGGCTCGATCTTCCGCCGGACCCGCTTCACGTGCACGTCGAGCGTCTTCGTGTCGCCCACGTAGTCGTGGCCCCACACCTCGCCGATCAGGAACTCGCGGGTCAACAGGCGCCCGCGCCGGCGCAGGAACGTCTCGAGCAGCTCGAACTCCTTCGGCGGGAACGACATCGCCTGGCCGCCGACCGTGACCTCGTGCCGGGCGACGTCGATCTGGACCGGTCCCCCGGTCAAGATCTCGTCCGTGGCGACGCCCGCCGCCATCGACGCCCGGCGCAGGTGCGCACGAACCCGCGAGATGAGCTCGCGGATCGAGAACGGCTTGGTCACGTAATCGTCCGCACCGAGCTCCAAGCCGGCGACCTTGTCTGCCTCGGAGTCCTTCGCGGTCACCATGATGATGGGCACGTCGGACTCCTGGCGGATCATGCGGCACACGTCGAGCCCGGAGAGCTCCGGCAGCATCAGATCCAGGATCACGAGGCTCGGGTGGTCGCTGCGGAACCGCTCGATCGCCCGGCGGCCATCGGCGGCGACCGTCACCCCGTACCCCTCGCGCTCGAGGTTGTAGCGGACCGAGTCCGCAAGCGCCTCCTCGTCTTCGACCAGCAGGATCCGCGGCGCCTCGGGCACGTCAGGTCGGCTCCTTGACCGCGTGCGATGCGTCGGTGTACTCGTGGAACTCACCGGTGACGAGGTAGCCGACCTGCTCGGCGATGTCCACGGCGTTGTCCCCTACCCGCTCCAGCGCTCGCGCCGCCATGTTCATGTGCATGCCCCAGTCCAGGGCAGCGGGATCGTCGGCGAGCTTGAGCGCCTCGAGGTGGGTCGCCCGGTTGAGCCGGTCCACGGGGTCGTCCATGACCGGCAGTTGCCTGGCGAGCTCAAGGTCGCGCTTGGCCAAGGCCTCCATCGCGGTCCGCAGCATGCGCACGACGATGTCGCCCATCTCGCGGAGCTGCTGGCGGATCGCGTCGCTCGCGGGCAGCTGATCCGTGGCGAGGTAGATCTTCGCCACGTTGACCGCCTGGTCGCCGATCCGCTCGAGGTGGGGTGACGAGTGGAGGATGGCCGCGACCAGCCGGAGCTCGCCCGCCACCGGCGACTGGAGGGCCAGCATGGACAGGATGTCGCTGTCGATCTTCAGGAAGAGGCTGTCGATCTGATCGTCCTCGGCGATGACCTGCCTGGCGAGGGCACCGTCGCGGTTCACCGCGGCGTCGACGGCACGCTGCACGGCGGCTCCGGCGAGCTCTCCGAGAGTCAAGAGCTCCAGCTCGACGCGTTCGAGCTCCTCGTGGAAATGTTCCCTCGTCATCCGAACCGCCCCGTCACGTAGTCCTCGGTGCGTTGGTCGCTGGGGTTGGTGAAGATCGTCTCGGTCGCGTCGAACTCGACGACGACCCCCGTCCGATGGCCGGTGGCCTCGTCGACCTCGACGGTGAAGAACGCGGTTCGGTCGGACACGCGCGCGGCTTGCTGCATGTTGTGGGTCACGATCACGATGGTGTAGTCCGCGACCAGCTCCCGCATCAGGTCCTCGATGCGTGCGGTCGCGATCGGGTCCAGGGACGAGCAGGGCTCATCCATCAGGATCACGTCGGGTCGGGTCGCGATCGCCCGGGCGATGCACAACCGCTGCTGCTGGCCACCGGACAGGGCCATCCCCGACTCCTTGAGCTTGTCCTTGACCTCGTCCCACAGAGCTGCCTTCCGAAGGGATCCCTCGACCACCGCGTCCATGTCGCCCTTGTACCCGGCGATCTTGGGACCGAACGCGATGTTGTCATAGATCGACTTCGGGAACGGGTTGGGCTTCTGGAAGACCATCCCGATCCGACGCCGGACCTCGAC
>CAZZND010000103.1:3793-9482 GCA_964655465.1 uncultured Actinomycetes bacterium | reverse complement strand
CCGCAGGTCCTGCTCGAGACCGTGCCCGGCGGGAACGCCTACCACAACGGGGGAGACCTGCTGTTCGGCCCCGACGCGATGCTGTACGCGAGCGTCGGGGAGGCACACGAGTCCGGCCGCGCCCAGGACCCGGACGACCTCGGCGGCAAGGTGCTCCGGCTGACGGACCGCGGCGAGCCGGCGCCCGGGAACCCGTTCGGGACCGGGATCGCCGCCTACACGATGGGCCACCGGAACTCGTTCGGGCTCTGCACGGACCCCGACACGGGCACCATCTGGGAGACCGAGAACGGGCCCGACCGTGATGACGAGGTCAACCGGCTGGAACCGGGCGGCAACTACGGGTGGCCGGACGTCACCGGCGCGAACGGCGACGGGGCCTATGTCGATCCCGTGTCGGTCTTCGGCCAGCCCCTCGCCGTCACCGGCTGCGCCTGGTGGGATGGCGAGCTCTACGTCGGCTCGTACAACGACGGCCGCGTTCGCAGGATCGACACCGGCGATGGCGTCGCCGAGACGTTCGCCCGGTTCGGCGCCGGCGTGACCGACCTGCAGGTCGGTCCCGACGGCTGGCTGTACGTGGCCACGGAGAACGCGATCTGGCGCGTGGCTCCGGGCACTTCGCCGACCGACGGCCCCGGCGCCGCCATCGAGGGGCTCCAGCCGTCGTCGCTCTCCTGGCGTACCTGGGTCGCCCTCGCCACGGCCGCCGTCCTCGCCGTCGCGTTGATCGCGCGACTCTGGGCCGGCCGGCGTCTTCGCGACGAAACCTAGCCCTTCGAACGCTTCAGGTACGCGACGAGCGACGTCCCGCCCATCGGCGTGGGTTGCGCCAGGATCGACACGAGCTCCCAGCCGTCCTCACCGAACGTGTTCAAGATCTCGCCGGGATTGTGCTCGAGCACCGGCGCCACGAAGTATTCCCACCGCGTCATCCGTCCGTCTCCTCCATCAGTCGTCTCCGGGTATGGGCGATGCAGACCCCCATGATGACGTCCAGCCCGGCCTCGGCGGCGACCCGCGCCGCCTCGTCGTTCACGACGCCTTCCTGAAGCCAGAGCACGCGCGCCCCGATCGCGATGGCGTCACGGGCGATGTCGGGCGTCGCCTCGGAGCGCCGGAACACGTCGACCACGTCGATGGCGACGTCGTCCGGGATCTCGCGCAAGGACGCGTAGGACCGCTCCCCCAGGACGTCGTCCACGCTCGGGTTCACGGGCACGATGCGATAGCCGTGGCGCTGCAGGTACGACGCCACTCCGTGCGACGGCCGGTCGGGGTCCGGCGACAACCCGACGACCGCGATCGTCCGGGCGTCGCCGAGCAAGATCTCGAGCTCTCGGTCCGAAGGGCTCACGACGTCATCCACGGGGTCTCCTTCCGCATCACTTCGAGCAGCGCGTGGAGCATGAACCCGGTCGCGCCCCACACGACCGCGTCGTTCGACTCGTACCACCAACCGTGGACGGTCCCCTTCTCGTCCCGAAGGAGCACCCGGCGTTCCTCGACGGCCGCCAGCTCCCTCACGGGCACGGTGAACGCTCGCGCGATCTCGTCATCGCTGAGGGTCAGCTCGGGGAGCTCGGGCACGACACCGATGAACGGCGTCACCAAGATCGCGGAGACGAAGGTGTGGATCGGTTCGAGCGCCCCCAAGACCCGGATCGCCGAGGGATCGAGGCCGACCTCCTCGTGGGCCTCGCGGAGCGCTGTGGCCGCGAGCGTCTCGTCCCCCGGGTCGCGCAGACCTCCCGGGAAGGACACCTCGCCGGCGTGCCTGGACATCGACGCGGCACGCTCGGTGAACAGAAGGGCCGCCTCTGGCATCTCGGTCAGCAGCGCGAGCACCGCGGCGGCCCGGTCACCCGGCGCGGGCTCGTGGTGCGGATCGTGGTCGAGAGCGGCCGCGAGCGGCGCGAGGTCGGGCATCCGGCCATCGTAGGCGACCCGCCCGCGAACACCCGACGCGCCTGCTAGCGTCCCCGCCCGTGAGCCAGCCGGGCGAAGGGATCTGGGGTGCGGCCGCCGAGGCGGCCGCGGACGCCGTCGACGCGGACGAGGTCGTCGGCTTCACGCGAGCTCTGATCGCCGCCCGGTCGGAGAACCCCGGGGGGACCGAGGACGAGGCGGCCGGCGTCGCCGCGGACATCCTCGCCGGGATGGGGGGAACGCCCGAGGTCGTCCGCGGCGACGCCGGCCGGCCCAGCGTGGTGGCGACCCTGGGGGATCCGTCGGGCTCCGCGCTCGCGTGGAACGGGCATCTGGACACCGTGCCCGCCGGGTCGCTCGACACCTGGTCCCGCCCCCCGTTCGCCGGCGAGGTCCACGACGGCAGGTTGGTCGGCCGCGGCGCCTGCGACATGAAGGGAGCGGTCGCCGCCGCCCTCGCCGCCGCCGCGGCGATCCGCCGCGCCGGCATCGAGCTCGGCGGCGCCCTCACGTTCCACCTGGCCGCCGACGAGGAGGTGGGCGGCATCCACGGCACGAAGGTCCTCCGCGACCGGGGGCTGCTGACCCAGGACGCGGCGATCGTCGGCGAGCCGAGCGAGCTGCAGGTCGGCCTGGCCGAACGCGGCGGCGCCTGGATCACCGCCACCGCGTTCGGCCGCGCCGCGCACGGCTCGCAGCCGCACCGCGGCGTGAACGCGATCACCGCGATGTCGAGGTTCCTGCTCCGGCTGCCCGAGGGTCTGCCGCCGATCGAGCATCCGCTGTGCGGTCCGCCGACGGTGAACGTCGCGCTGATCACCGGCGGCAGCGCGCCGAACGTCGTTCCCGACCGATGCACCGTGGACATCGACCGGCGGATCATCCCGGGCGAGACCTCGCCCGAGGCGGTCCTCTCGCCCTTCCGCGCCGTGATCGAGGGCCTGCGGGCCGCCCACCCGGAGGTCGACATCGCGCTGGAGATCCGGGAGTGGGTCGACGCCGCCGAGGCGCCGGCCGACAGCATCGTGGCAAGGCTCGCGCGCGACGCGATGGCGGCCGAGACCGGGACGCCGGCCACCGACGCCGGCTTCACCGGGATCACCGACGCGCGGTTCTACATCAACGACGCCGGTATCCCGACGATCATCTTCGGGCCCGGGTCGCTCTCGGTCGCGCACACCGCCGACGAGTGGGTCGGCGTCGAGGACCTCCGCGTCGCGGCGCGCACCTACGCCCGGATGTTCGTGGCGTTCTTGCGTGCGGCGTAGGCGCGGCTCGGGCTATCCTTAGACCCATGAGCCTCGACGTCCTGACCGTCTCGGACAAGGCCGCCCACAAGGTCGCCCAGCTCGCGACCACCGAAGGCCGGCCCGAGCCCGTGCTGCGGGTCCGGGTCGTCGCCGGCGGGTGCTCGGGCTTCTCGTACCGGCTGGCGTTCGAGGACGGGCCGGTGGCAGGTGACCAGGTCATCGAGGCCGACGGCGGCGTTCGCGTGCTGATCGACCCCGCGAGCGCGCCGATCCTGGCCGGCTCGGTACTCGATCTCGACGAGAACCTCCTCGGCGGCGGCCTCAAGGTCCGCAACCCGCAGGCCGTGCATGAGTGCGCCTGCGGCGAGTCGTTCAGCGTCTGAGCCGGGGGCTCAGGGCACCGTGACCTCGCCCGTCATCGACGCGTGGATCTCACAGTGGAAGCCGCCCTCGGTGCCGACCACGACGTCGACCGACTCACCGGGCGCGAGCTCCTGGTCGATGCTCCCGTCGTCCATCGTGAACGTATGCGTGGTGCCGCCGTCGTTCGTCACGGCGAGCGCCCCGCCAGGACCCGCCGTCACGGCCGCGGGGTCGAAAGAGAAGTCGACGATCGAGAGCTGACCGGCCTCGCCACCGGCCGGCGGTTCGGAGGTGGTCGTCGTGTCGGTTGGTTGCGGGGCGGCGGTAGGGCTACTCTCCGACGAACACGCGACCGTGGCGAGTGCCATGACGAACCCAACGGCGATGACCCCGTAACTCCGCATCTGTTGCCTCCCCTCCGATCGGCGCATCCGATCGGTCCCGTCTTCAGCCAACCACGGTGCTCCGGGAAGGGCAACCCAGCGGGGTAGACTCCGCCCGATGTCGCCCAAGGCCGACTCCACGCAGTGGCGAGAGCTTTACCACGAGGTCGTGGCGACCGGCCTGTGCACCGGCTGTTCCGCCTGCATCGTCGCCTGCCCCTTCCACGTCTTGGGCTACGAGGACGACAAGCCCGTCCAGCTGCAGGAGAACGGCCCCGATTCCTGTTCGCACGGCGACAAAGGGTGCTCGCTCTGCACGCTCGCCTGTCCCCGGTTCCGTGAATGGGAGTCCGAGATCGACGAGCTGCTGTTCGGCCAGACCCGCAAGCCCGACGAGCTGATCGGCAGCTACCGCGACATCGTGCTCGCGCGCGGCGTCGCGCCCGAGACCCTGCTGCACGGGCAGGACGGCGGCGTGGTGTCGGCGCTGTTGATCTGGGGGCTCGAGACCGGGCAGATCGACGGCGCGTGCACGTCGGCGCTGTCGACCGAGCGGCAGTGGGACGCCGAGCCGACCGTGGTGACCGACGCGGCCGGCGTCCTCGCGACGGCGGGCAGCCGCTACACCTACAGCGCCAACCCGCTCGCGTTGCTGAAGGCCGCCGAGATGGGCCTGTCCAAGGTCGCGCTGGTGGGCATGGGCTGCCAGGCCTCGGTCACCGGAGCGATGGAGGCGCGCCGGGTGAACAAATGGCGCAAGAAGATCGCCTGGACGTTCGGCCTTCTGTGCTCCAAGAGCTTCAGCTACGACGGGCTGATGGTCGAGATCGCCCAGAACGAGCTGGGTCTCGATCTCGACCACCTCGCACGGGTCAACATCAAGGGCAAGCTGCTGTTCTACACCGACGAAGGCGACGAGATCGTCTACCCGCTGAAGGAAGCGCACCGGTTCACGCGACCGGGGTGCCTGCGATGCCCGGACTTCGCGGCCGAGCACGCCGACATCTCGTTCGGCGGGCTCGGACAGTCCGACGGCTGGACCCTCACGATCATCCGCACCGAGCGCGGCCAGCAGATCTGGGACGACGCCCTCGCCGCCCAGATCATCGAGTCCCGCCCCGCGACCGAGGACCCCAAGGCCCTCGAGACCATGTTCCGGCTCGCTGTCAAGTCGCGCGAGCGCTGGCCCGAGCCCGGCGAGATCGTCAACGCTGGGTCGACGCCGGGCGCCACCGGGGTCGCCGGGTAGGCCGTCCGGGGGACGGGCGGCCCCCCGCCCGGCCGACTTCACCTCGTCCGACGCTCGTCCGATGCTCACGGAGAGGCCCGCAGGGTCTCGTCCGTGGTGAACCGCGACCAGCAGGAGACGACGGCGATGGTGGATACGGCGCGCGCTGCAGCAGGCACCGCGACGCGGCGTGACGAGATCCTCGAGGTGCGGTATGACTATCTGCCCAGTCTGGGACTGGCCGTCGCGTTCGCGGCGGAACGCCTGCTGCTCACCGCCGATCGGCGCGACGTGGCGGACGAGGTCCTCGCCCGTCTCGGCGTCGCCGCCGACGTCTCGCGGGCGTACTTCCTCGAGAACTCCGTCGACGACGAGGGCCGGCTGTGCGTGACGCAGACGGGCGAGTGGTGCGCCCCAGGGATCTCTTCACAGATGGACAACCCGGCGCTGCAGGCCTCGCCGTGGGTCGATGCAGGCCTCACGCGCTGGGTCGACCTCCTGGGGCAAGGCGAGATCGTGAGCAGCGACGTTGCCGG
>CAZZND010000103.1:3023-3783 GCA_964655465.1 uncultured Actinomycetes bacterium | reverse complement strand
CTCGAGGCCCAAGAGATCCATACCCTGCTCGTCGTGCCCATCCACGTCGACGGCGAGTGGTGGGGATGCGTCGGCGTGGACGAGTGCCTCCGGCCGCGCGACTGGGTCTCGGGTGAGATCGAGGCGCTCCGGACCGCGGCAGCGCTCGTCGGCGCCGCCCTCACGCGCCAGCGGCAGGACGAACGGCTTCGTCGCGCGGAGGCCCGCTACCGGAGCGTCGTCGAGCAGATCCCCGCGGTGACCTATTTCGACATCGTCGACGAGACCTCCGTCCATCTGGGGTTCGTTAGCCCCCAGATCGAGACGCTCCTGGGCTACCCGTACGAGCGGTTCCTGTCGGACTCGGACCGGTGGTTCGATCTGATCCACCCCGAGGACCAGGAGCGCATCGACACCGCGGCGCGCCGAAGCGGTAACGAGCTCGTGCCGTTCGACCAGGAGTACCGGATGCTCGCCGCCGACGGGACCTGGGTCTGGGTGCACGACACGACCCGGCCTGTTCGTGACGAGCGTGGCGAGCTCACCCACTTCCAGGGGTTCCTGATCGACGTCACGGCGCGTCGCGCCGCCGAACAGGCGCTCCGCGACGCGGAGTCGCGCTACCGCAACGTCGTCGAACGCATCCCCGCGGTGACCTACATCGACGAGCCACCGGCCGAGCCCGGCGGCGCGTCGCGTCTCACGTTCGTCAGCCCGCAGATCGAGCAGATCCTCGGGTACCCGGGCTCCCGCTTCGTCGACGAGGCGGGGTTCTGGTTCA
>CAZZND010000103.1:0-3013 GCA_964655465.1 uncultured Actinomycetes bacterium | reverse complement strand
CCCCGATGATCTCGCGGCGCTCGACGCCGACGGCGCGCTCGACGCCGATAACGCCGCCCCCTACGAGGCCGAGTACCGGATGCGCCATGCGGACGGGCACTGGGTCTGGGTGCACGACTCGACGGTGACCGTGACCGGCGACGACGGGACGATCACCTACTTCCAGGGGTTCATGCTCGACGTCACCGCACGGAAGGAGGCTGAGGCTCGCGTTCAAGCGGCGGAGGCCCGGTACCGCCGGTTCCTCGAAGGCATCCCGGCGGTCACCTACACGGACATCCCGCAGGACGGCAGGGTCGTCATGGGCTACGTGAGCCCACAGATCGAGCGGATCCTCGGCCGGCCCCCGCAGGACTTCCTTGACGACGAACGGCTGTGGGGACGGCTCATCCACCCTGACGACTACGCCCGGATGCGAGCGGCGGATGCGTTCGACGCGGCCGACCCCTCCCCGTTCGACCAGGAGTATCGGATGCAGCGCGCCGACGGTTCCTGGGCCTGGGTCCACGACACGTCGACGACCGTGCTCGGCGCCGACGGCTCGATCGGATACTTCCAGGGCTTCATGGTGGACGTCACGGCTCGAAAGGTCGCCGAGGAGCAGGTCCGCGAGGCGGACGAACGCTTCCGCACGCTCGTCGAGCAGATGCCGGCGATCACGTACCAGGAGCTCCCGGCCGACGTGTACGACGAGGCGACGTCGGTCGTGTACGTGAGCCCCCAGGTGGAGACGATCCTCGGCTACTCGGCCGAGCGATGGAACGCCCCCGGCTTCTGGGCCGGCGTCATGCACCCTGAGGATCTCGCAGCCGTCGTCGAGCTGTCCGCGGCGACGAACGCGAGCGGCGAGCCCTACCGGCAGGACTACCGGATGATCGCGGCCGACGGCCGGGTCGTATGGCTGCACGACGAATCCCACGCCGTCCGCGACGCCGAGGGGCAGATCACCATCTGGCAGGGCGTGATCACCGACATCACCGAGCGCAAGGCGGGCGAGGAGAAGCTCCAGCGAGCCCAGGACCGGCTCCAGGCCCTTATCGACCACATCCCCGCGGTCGTGTACGTGGAGGCCCCCGGCGCGGATCCGTCCCGTTTCTACATCAGCCCGCAGGTCGAGCGGATGTTCGGCTACACCGCCGAAGAGTGGACCTGGACGCCCGACTTCTGGGTCGACCACGTACACCCCGACGATCGCGCCGTCGCCGAGGAGGCCGACCGCGAGAGCGACTCGTCGCAGGACGCCTACTCGCTCGACTATCGCTTCCGCCACGCCGACGGCTCGTGGGTCTGGGTGCACGACGAAGCGGTGTTCGTGCCGAGCGGCGACGGCGAGGGGTTCTGGCAGGGCTTCCTGTACGACATCACGTCGATGAAGGAGGCCGAGGAGCGGCTGGTCGGGGCGGAGCGGGTCTATCGGGCGACCGTCGAGCACCTGCCCGCGGTCGTGTACCGGGAGCTCCTGGGCGGTGACAACGTCGAGCTGTACGTGAGCCCGCAAGTGGTCGACCTGATCGGCTACGCCCCGGACGAATGGTACGCCGGCGCGCCGACCTTCTGGTCCGACCATCTGCACCCCGACGATCGGAGCGCCGTCCTGGCCGCCAACGAGGCAGCCGACGCCACCAAGGAGCCCTTCGCCCGCGACTACCGGATGCGCCGGCGTGACGGGGCCTACGTTTGGGTGCACGACGAGGCGACGTTCGTGGTCGACGAGAGCGACGACGAGGGCTGGTGGCAGGGCTTCCTGCTCGACATCACCGAACGGGTCGAGGCCGAGCAACACGTCCGCGAGGCCGAGGAGAAGTTCCGGACGATCGTCGAGCAGAACCCCGCCGTGATCTACACGCAGGAGTTCGACCCCGATGGTGCGACGTCCCGCACGACCTATATCTCACCCCGACAGCCCGAGGTCTTCGGCTACTCCTCCGAGGAGGTCATGCGCGACCCTCCGCTCTGGGCACGGACGATCCACCCCGAGGACCGTGAGGCTGTGCTGCTGGCCGACTCGGCGAGCAACGAGGATCAGCCGGACTCGTTCTCGATGGAGTACCGGATGATCGCGAAGGACGGGCGCATCGTGTGGGTGCAGGATCAAGCGGTCCTGGTGCGCGTCGAGGGCCGCCCGCCGTTCTGGCAGGGCTTCCTGCTCGACATCACCGAACGCAAGCAAGCCGAAGAGCAGCTCGAGCGAGCGCTGGAGGTCGAGCGCGATGCGACCCGGTCGCTCCGGGCGCTCGACGAGATGAAGAACACCTTCCTGCAGGCCGTCTCGCACGACCTCCGGACGCCGCTGGCCGCGATCCTCGGGCTCGCCATCACGCTGGAACGCGGGGACGTGCACCTCGAGGAGGCCGACGCGAAGGACCTCGCACGACGGATCGCGACGAACGCGCGGCGGCTGGACCGCCTGGTCACGAACCTGCTCGACCTCGATCGGCTCGCCCGCGGGATCGTGACACCCAAGCTCGTCGCGACCGACGTGGGTGCGCTCGTGCGGCGCGTCGTCGCCGAGTCGGAGCTCGTCGCGGACTCACGGCTCCGGATCGACGTCCGCTCTCACGTGCAGCCCATCGACGCGGCGAAGGTGGAGCGGATCGTCGAGAATCTGCTGGCGAACGCGGTCCGCCACACCCCCGAGACGGCGATGATCTGGGTCTCACTGGGGCCGTCGGAAGGCGGCGTGACGCTCGCGGTGGAAGACGACGGTGCGGGCGTGGACCCCGAGCTCCGGGAAAGCCTGTTCGACCCGTTCCGTCAGGGGCCGGACGCGCCGCAGCACGCGCCCGGGGTCGGCGTCGGTCTCACGCTCGTCCGCCGGTTCGCCGAGCTGCACGGCGGGCGGGCCTGGGTCCAGGAGCGCGAGGGCGGAGGCGCGTCGTTCCGCGTGTTCCTGCCCGAGGAGCCGGCGCCGGAGGCCGAGGACCCCCGGGACGAAGGCCGAAGGCTAGGTCGTCGCCGCTAGATCGTCGCCCAGGCCGCGACCGTGGGGTGGTCGGCCGTCGACGGCCCGACC
>CAZZND010000102.1:0-9640 GCA_964655465.1 uncultured Actinomycetes bacterium | reverse complement strand
CGACCCGCGCGGCGCCGGCGCGGCGTGCCCATGCCGCGGCGGCGAGGGCGGTCGCGCCGGTCGCGATCCCGTCGTCGACCAGGACCGCGGTGGCGCCACGGAGATCGGGCTCGGGGGCGTCGCCGCGGTACACGGCCCTCCGCCGCGCGATCTCGGCCTCGGCCAGAGCCACCGCGGCGTCGAGCTCCGCCTGACCGACGCCGAGACGCTCGATCAGCTCGTCGTCCGATACGCGGACGCCGGGCGCGATCGCGCCGATCGCGAGCTCGGGTTGCCCCGGCGCACCAAGCTTGCGCGGCACGACCACGTCGAGCGGCGCCTCGAGAGCCAGAGCCACCGGGATCGCCACGATGACTCCACCCCTGGGGATCGCGAGCACGACGATGCGATCGGCGGCGCCGATCACATCCGCGACGGCTGGGGCCAGCGAGGCGCCGGCCTCGGCCCGGTCCTGGAACCGCACCCCCGGGCTCACGGCGCTTCCCCGTCGCGTTGCGCCGGGGAAGCGCCGCGCACTAGCATGGCCCCTCTCGACCGAGCAGGAGGGCATCCGTGGTCAACGCGTACATCCTGATCCAGACCGAGGTCGGCAAGGCCGCCTCCGTTGCTACCGAGGTCCGCGGCATCGGCGGCGTCGCCGAGGCCGAGGACGTGACCGGCCCGTACGACGTCATCGTGCGCGCCGAGGCCAAGACCGTGGATGAGCTCGGCAAGCTGGTGGTCGCCCGGATCCAATCGGTCGAGGGCATCACGCGCACGCTCACCTGCCCCGTCGTGCACCTGTAGGAGGCGACTCACGCGCCGTCGAGCTCGCGTGCCACCAGATCCTTGCTGCGTTCGGCCTCGAAGCGCTCCTGAGCGAGGTCCAGCAGCCGCTCGATCAAGTCGGAGTAGGTCAGGCCGCTCGCTTCCCACAGCTTCGGGTACATCGAGATCGACGTGAACCCTGGGATGGTGTTGATCTCGTTCACGACCGTACGGTCCCCACTCACGAAGAAGTCCACGCGCGCCATCCCCGCGCACTGGAGCGCGGCGAACGCACGTACGGCCATCCGTTGGACCTCTGCGATCGAGGCAGCGTCGAGGTCCGCGGGGATCACGAGGCGGGCGCCGTCCTCGTCGAGGTACTTGGCGGCGTAGTCGTAGAACTCGTGGCCGACCGGCACGATCTCGCCCGGCACCGAGGCCACGGGGTCGTCGTTGCCCAGCACGGCCACCTCGATCTCGCGCACGGGATGGACCGCCGCCTCGACGACCACCTTCCGGGCGTAGCGGAACGACTCGTCCATGGCCGCGTCGAGCTCGCCGGGCTCGTGGGCCTTCACGATGCCGACCGAAGACCCGAGCGTAGATGGCTTCGTGAACACCGGGTAGCTCAGGGCGCTCACGTCGGCGATGACGGCTTCCGGGTCATCGCGCCACGCCGCCTCGGTCGCGACGACGTACGGGACCACCGGAAGCCCCTCGTGGGTCAGCAGGGCCTTCTGGACGGCCTTGTCCATCCCGACCGCCGAACCGAGCACGCCCGCCCCCACGTAGGGCACCCCCGCCAGCTCCAGGAGGCCCTGGACGGCGCCGTCCTCGCCGAACGGTCCGTGGAGCACGGGGAACACGACGTCGATCGGTCGTCGGGAACCGTCACCGGCGACCAGCTCACCCTTGCTCGCTGCGCCGTCGAACTCGATCGCTTGGCCGGCGCTCACACCCACCGAGGGCATCGTGCCGGTCTCGACCGGGAGGGCGGGAGGACCAGCGAGCAACCGCCACACGCCCTCGCGCGTGATGCCGATCGGCACGACCTCGACGCGCTCGGGATCGAGGGCATCGATGACCGAGCGGGCCGAGATGCACGAGATCTCGTGCTCGGCGGAGCGACCTCCGAACAGCACCGCGACGCGCCGCTTCACGACGCCAAGCCTAGCCGTCCGAGGACCAGCGCTTCGGGTATCGCGCGCGAAGGTCGATCACCATGTCCGCCAGGATGGCCATGACCTCGGCCGTGAGGGACTTCAGACCCGCCACGTCGTTGAGGTCCACGCCCCGCCCGAGGTCGAGGGGCGCGCCCGCGACGACCCACACCGGCCGCCGGGGCTTGAGGGAGCCCGGTCCGCTCTTCTGCCACACCGGCGCCGAACCCCAGCTCGCCATCGGGATGACGGGGAGCCCCGTGGCCAAAGCGAGCCGGACCAGCCCGGTCCTGCCTTCCATCGGCATCCCGTCCTCGCGCCGTGTGACCGTGCCCTCAGGATAGATCACGACGACCTCGCCACCGCGAAGCGAGACCTCGGCCTTCTCGAGCGCGACGCCGTCCTTGGCGCCGCGGCGGACGGGGATCTGCCGCACCCCCGGGAAGACCCACTTCAGCAGCGGCGTGTGGAACAGCTCCTCCTTCGCCAGGAACCGGGGGCGTCTGCCGGCGCGGAGCACGGCGTAGGCGTTCGCGATCGGATCGAGGTAGGACGCGTGGTTGCACGCGATCAGAGCCGGACCGGTGCGCGGGATGTGCTCGAGCCCCTCCAGATGGAAGGCGAAGTACGCGCGCGCCAGCGGGAACGCGCTCCACCTGACGACGGGGAACCATGGCTCGGTCAGCGTTCAGCCCTCCGGCCGGTACCGCTCCATAAGTCCCCACGCGGCGGGCAGAAGCCCCACAGGTAACCCGCCCGTCGCCGAGGCGAGTCGCAGGACGTCGAGCCCCGTCTGGTGGTTCCCGTCGGGCTGTGGCGCGAACACCGGCGAACCGATCACCCCCAGGATAGGTAGAGGCCGAGCGTGGCGGCGCCGATCAGGAGAACACCGAGGGTCTGCCCCGTGATAGGCACCGGCGTGAACGGCAGGTAGATCGCGGCCGGGGCCGAGCGAGGCGGGGCGAAGCGCAGAGCCAGGGTCGTCACGGGCGGAAGCCTCCCATCCGGGGTCGTCGTGGCCGCTGAGGCTACCGTACCGCCTGGGCTAGGCTGCAGCCGTGCGCGCCATCGTGCTCCCCGTTCGATCCCTCGACGAGGCGAAGTCCAGGCTCGCGCCGGTCCTATCAGCCATGGAGCGGGCCGCGCTGACGCTCGCGATGCTCGAGGACGTGCTCGACGCGGCGGTCGCCATGCCCGGATGGCAGGTTTGGGTCCTCTCGCCCGACGAGTCCGTGCTCGAGATCGCGGCCGGACGCGGCGCCCGCCCCATCACCGAGGAGCAGGGCCCGCTCGGACCCGCGCTGGGACAGGCGGAGGCCGAGGCCGAGGCGGCGGGCCTGGGGGCACTCGCCGTGGTGCTGCCTGACCTGCCCCTGCTGACCCCCGCGGTGCTGGCGAGGGCCCTGCACACGCTGGGGCCCGTGGTCATCGCGCCGAGCACCGACGGCATCGGCACCAACTTCCTACTGCGACGACCACCGGCGGCGATGTCGTCGCATTTCGGCCGTGACTCGTTCCGGCGCCACGTCGAGGCCGCCGCCGAACACGAGCTGCCGACGGCGGTCGTCGAGGTGCCGGAGCTCGCGTTCGACCTGGACGCGCCGAGCGATATCCTCACCGTCCTCGGGAACCGGCGTCGCAGCCGGACCCGGCAGGTGCTCGAAGAGATGGGGGCCGCGCCGCGGCTCGCCGCTGGATGAGGACAGGAGCGACGTGCAGGGGACGATCAAGGAGTTCGACCACGCCACACGGACCGGGTCGCTGCTGACCGACGACCGGCGCGAGATCGGCATCGACGCGAGCTCGGCAGACGCGTCCGTACGCATGCTTCGACCGGGTCAGCGCGTGATCTTCCAGGTCGCCGACTCCGGCGACAGCACCGTCGCCCGCGGCCTGCATCTGGTGACGTTCGAGGCCTAGCCGCCGTCGCCCACCACGAGCGCCCGGAACTCCTTGCCGGGCGTGAACGCCGGCAGGTCTCTCGCCGGCACGACGATCGGCACGTCGGGCTTGCGGGGGTTCCGTGCGATGCGTTGGTTTCGATGACGTCGTTCGAACGTGCCGAAGTCGGCGAGGGTCACGCGCTCGCCCTGCACCACCGAGTCCCGGATCGTGTCGATCGCGGCATCGACGACACGGCCGACCTCGGCCTTGCTCAGGCCGGTTCGCTTCGCGACCTCCGCGACCAAGCCACCCTTGTTCATGCAGGCTCCCTCCAAGGTCGTGGTTGTCTCCGTTGCACCGTACCCAAGCAGGCGACGTGGGTCAAACGTCACCGCTCCCCGCCCGGATCGACGGCCTTGCTACCATGGGTGTCCGCGCGATGGGGCGTGGTGTAATGGCAGCACGACAGGTTCTGGCCCTGTTAGTCGAGGTTCGAGTCCTCGCGCCCCAGCTCACGACCGTGGGTGCGTTCTCGGTGACAGTGCCCGGACGACCTCGCACCGGTCGATCTCAGCCCGAAGCTTGGCGGCTGAACCATCCTCGACACCGCTTCCGCTCCGATGGTGGATCGCTTGGACACGGGGGTCGAGGTGGTCGAGATCCATCACGTACCCGGGGATGCTAACGGCGGGGACCGACGTGGTTCGGCTGATGGGTCTCGGCCGTTACGATGCCTCGAACCCGATGCCAAGGAGGCCCTGTGACTGACGACGTAGCCCGCATCCCCGTGACGCTCATCCCAGGCGACGGGATCGGGCCTGAATGCGTCGAAGCGGCCCGTCGCATCGTCGAGGCCACCGGTGCTCCCATCGACTGGGAGGTGTACGAGGCCGGCGCCGAGGTCTTCAAGAAAGGGCTGCCGAGCGGTGTGCCGCAAGAGACCATGGACTCGATCGCGCGCACCCACGTCGCACTGAAGGGTCCCCTCGAGACCCCCGTCGGGTTCGGCGAGAAGTCTGCGAACGTGACGCTCCGCAAGCTGTTCGAGACCTACGCGAACGTCCGTCCCGTCCGCGAGATGCCCGGCGTGACCACCCCGTACAGCGGCCGCGGCGTCGACCTCGTCGTCGTCCGCGAGAACGTCGAGGACCTCTACGCCGGCATCGAGTACATGCAGACGCCCAGCGTCGCGCAGACCCTCAAATTGATCACCGTCAAGGGCTCGGAGAAGATCGCGCGCTTCGCGTTCGAGTACGCCCGGAGCGAAGGGCGCACCAAGGTCGCGTGCGCCACGAAGGCGAATATCATGAAGTTCTCCGAGGGCACGATGAAGCGAGCCTTCGAGCGGGTGGCCCCCGACTACCCCGAGATCGAGTCTTGGCACGTCATCGTCGACAACGCCGCGCACCAGCTGGTCAAGCGCCCCGAGCAGTTCGAGGTGCTCACGATGACCAACATGAACGGCGACATCCTCTCCGACCTCACGAGCGCGTTGATCGGCGGGCTCGGGTTCGCGCCGAGCGCCAACATCGGCAACGAGGTGGCGATCTTCGAGGCGGTCCACGGATCGGCGCCGAAGTACGCGGGCAAGGACGTCATCGATCCCACCGCGGTGATCCTGTCCGCTGTGCTGATGCTGCGGCACCTCGGCCTGACCGAGCAGGCTGCCGCGATCGAGCACGCGATCTTCGTCACCCTGGAGTCCGGGGTCCTCACCGGTGACGTCGTCGGCTACGACCGAGGCACCCCGACCTCCGCCTACACCGAGGCGATCATCGGCAACCTGGGCAAGAGAACCGAGAACTGGAAGATCCGCGAGGTCACGGCCCTGAAGCTGCCGGTGTTCGACTCGCGGCCCGACTACGTGCGTCCGTCGTCTCGCGCCGTCGTCGGGCTCGACGTGTTCGTCGAGAGCCCGCTCACTGCTGCCGAGCTGGGCGCGTCGCTGATGGACCTCACGCGCGACACGCGGCTCTCGCTCAAGATGATCTCGTCGCGTGGCACCAAGGTCTTCCCGCCGACGGGCGCGATGACCGAGACCGGCGATCACTTCCGCTGCCGGTTCATCATCCGCGAGAACCCCGGCGACCTGCCGGACGAGGACGTCCACCAGGTGCTGGCACGGATCAGCCGCGAGCACACGTGGATGCACGTCGAGAAGCTCCAGGAGTTCGACGGCGAGCTCGGCTTCACGCGCGACCAGGGAGAGAACTGACGTGCCTGAGGTCCCATCGATCCGGCTCCGCCCCATGAACGCCGATGAATACGCCGGATGGCGCGAGCGCGAGATCGACGAGTACGCGAACGAGATGGCGCGCAACGGCCGGTTCACCGGGGCGCTGGCGCACGAGAAGGCTGTGGACTCTTACGAGGCCTTACTCCCCCAGGGGCTCGAGACGCCCGGACATGCGGTCTGGGTCGGAGATGACACAGAGAGCGGAACCCGGATCGGCTTCGTGTGGCTCGGTCCCACCGACGACCCGACGGTCGCGTACGTCTACAGCATCGAGGTCGACGAGCCGCTCCGAGGACGGGGCTACGGGAAAGCCTTGATGCGGGCGTTCGAGGTGGAAGCACGCGGCCGCGGATTCACGCGCGTCGGGTTGAACGTCTTCGGAGACAACGACGTCGCGCGCCATCTGTACGAGTCGCTCGGGTACACCGAGGTCTCTCGTCAGATGGCGAAGTCGCTCTGAGGCGGTCGCGGCCCGGTCGGCGGCGGGACGTAGGTCACCTTCCGCACGACGCCGTCGAGCACGTCGAGCCGCCATGCCGAGGCCTTGCGGAAGGCGACCGCGCCGTCGCCGCCGACCGGCACCCCCCGCATGGTCAGGTCTTCGATCAGGCCCACCAGCGGATCGCCGTGCGTGCACAGGGCCGCCGGCCCGTCTGCCGCCGCAGCCATGACCCAGGCTTCCATCCCCGAGACCGGCTCTCCCTCGGCCAGCTCGGTCGCGAGGATGATCTCCAGGCCCAAGGCCCTGGCGAGAGGTCCGAAGGACTGCGTGCACCGCAGGTACGGGCTCGAGACCAGCCGGGTGAGGCCGAGCGGCGCCATCGCGGCCGCGAGTTTCATCGCCTGCTTCAGTCCGGTCTTCGAGATCGACCGGAGCTCATCGGGCTCGCGCCAGCCCTTGCGCTCCCCCGCCTTCACGTGCCGTACCACGTAGACCGGGACCGGCCTGCCCTCCGCAGGCTCCCCCGACAGGCGGCGGAGCAAGGTGCGGTCGTGCGGATAGGTGAGCATCGGCTCCGCCTCGGCGAGCGGCACCCACCGCGCCTCGTCGATCTCGTGGCGGGCGACGGCCTCGGCGCCGGCGGGACCCTGCATGTGCCAGTACCGGACCACCTTCGGGCGGCCGCTGCTCATGACGTAGGCGAGCGAGCCCAGATCCTCGAGGGGCGTGCAGGTGATGCCGCACTCCTCGTCGACCTCGCGGATCGCGCAGACCAGCTCGTCCTCGCCGTCCTCGAGCTTGCCCTTCGGGAACGACCAGTCGTCGTAGGAGGGGCGATGCACGAGCACGACCTCGAGGCCTCCCGGCCCCTCGCGCGTCACGACCCCCCCGGCGGCCCGGACCAGGGTCACGGCAGCGCGCGCTCCTCGGCCAGGTGGCGCAACTCGACGTGAGCATCGATGCCCTTGCCCTGCTCGACGTGTGACCACCCCTCGGGCTTCAGCTCCCAGGCGAGCACGTCGTCGGCGAGCTCGACGTCGAAGATCCCGTCCAGCTGGGCCTTGAGCTCGGGATCCATGACCTCGACGAGACACTCGACGCGGTGGTCGAGGTTGCGAGGCATCAGATCGGCGGAGCCGATCAGGTGGCGGGCGCCGGCACCCGATCCGAACCGGAAGATCCGGGAGTGCTGCAGGTAGCGCCCCACGATGGACCGCACGGTGATCCGTTCCGACAGGCCGGGGATGCCGGGCCGCAGGCAGCAGATGCCGCGTACCATCAGGTCGACATCACACCCGGCCTGCGACGCCGCGTACAGGGCGTCGATCATCGGGGCGTCGACCAGCGAGTTCATCTTCATGGTGATGTGTCCACCCGGTCGTGACTGCGCCGAGATCATCGCCGCGAGCTTCGGACGCAGCGTGACCGGCGCGACCAGGATCAACCGGTAGTCCTCCTGGGCCGAGTACCCGGTGAGGAAGTTGAACAGGTCGGCGACGTCGGCCGTCACCTCGGGATCGGCGGTGAGCAGCCCGGTGTCCTCGTAGATCCGGGCCGTGACCGCGTGATAGTTGCCCGTGCCGACGTGACAGTAGCGGCGGACGCGACCTCCATCGTCACGTACGACCAGCGAGAGCTTCGCGTGGGTCTTCAGTCCGACCACGCCGTAGACGACGTGCACGCCCGCCTGCTCCAGCACGCGCGCCCACGTGATGTTCGCCTCCTCGTCGAACCGCGCCGTGAGCTCGACCAGCGCCACCACCTGTTTGCCCGCCTCGGCCGCGCGCACCAGCGAGCGCACGATCGCCGAGTCCGTGCCCGAGGTGCGGTACAGGGTCTGCTTGATCGCGAGGACCTTGGCGTCGCGCGACGCCTGCTCGACGAACAGCTCGACCGAGGTGTCGAAGGCGTCGTAGGGGTGATGGACCAGCACGTCGGCCTCGCGGAGCACCGAGAAGATGTCGGTGCGCCCCTCGACGACCGGCGCGAGCCGCCGCTGGGTCTGTCCCGACCACGGCTCGAACTGCAGGTCGGGCCGGTCGAGCGACACCAGCTGCGCGAGGTCGGCCAGACCGACGGGCGAGGACGAGATGGTGATGTCGACGTCGCCGAGCTCGAGCTCCTCACCGAGGAGCTCGCGCAGCGCCTTCGGCATCGAGCGCGGTACCTCGAGACGGACGACCTCGGGTGAACGTTCGCGCTGCCTGAGGATCGACTCGATCTGGGACAGCAGATCCTCGGCCTCGTCGATCTCGAGCTCGACGTCGGCGTCTCGCGTGATGCGGAACGGGTGGGTCGCGACGACCTCCATGCCGGGGAACAGGTCGTCGATGTACGCGGCGATGACCTGCTCGACCAGCACGTAGCGTTCGTCGTCGGGCAGCGCGAGGAACCGCGGGAGCGACGGTGGCACCTTCACCCGCGCGAAGCGGGTGACACCCGTGCCGGGTGCTCGCACGCTCACCGCAAGGTTCAGCGACAGGTTCGAGATGTACGGGAACGGGTGCGACGGATCGACCGACAGCGGCGTCAGGATCGGGTAGAGTCGTTCCTCGTAGACCTCGCGCAGGTACAGACGCGCCGCGTCGTCGAGCGTGCTCCAGTCCTCGATGCGGATCCCCGCCCTGCGAAGGCGCGGGCGGAGCGAACGTGACCACACGCGATGCTGCCGGACCACGAGCTCCGCGACCCGTTCGCTGATCCGACGCAACTGTTCGTCGGGCGATATGCCATCGGGGGAAGTCGACGCGAGACCGGCGTGCACCTGCTCCTTGAGGCCGGCCACCCGTATCTGGAAGAACTCGTCCAGGTTCGAGTTGAAGATCGACAGGAACCGGAGGCGCTCGAGCAGGGGCAGGTCGGGGTTCTCGGCCAGAGCCAGCACCCGCGCGTCGAACTCGAGCCACGACAGCTCGCGGTTGTCGAACCGTTCCGACGCGGGGATATCGGCCGGTGCTTCGAACGACTGCGGCTCGGCTGCGGGCATCTGGGAAGTACCTCCGGGCGCGGATGGTACCCCGCCGTGCGTTGCGCGGACAGGGTCCGACGGCCGAGGCCGGGCGGGCCTTGCTACCATGTCCGCCGCCCGCACCTTGGGTGCGGTCCCATCGTCTAGGGGCCTAGGACACCACCCTCTCAAGGTGGAGACACGGGTTCGAATCCCGTTGGGAC
>CAZZND010000101.1:0-9895 GCA_964655465.1 uncultured Actinomycetes bacterium | reverse complement strand
GATCGTCGTCGCCCCGGCGATGTGCATCGCCGTGGGGAACGTGTCGTTGGAGGACTGCGACATGTTCACGTGGTCGTTGGGATGCACCGGTGTCTTCGAACCGAGCACGCCGCCCGCCATCTCGATCGCGCGGTTCGCGATGACCTCGTTCGCGTTCATGTTGGACTGGGTGCCCGAGCCTGTCTGCCACACGTAGAGCGGGAAGTGATCGTCGAGGGTCCCGTCGATGACCTCCTGCGCCGCGTCCTGGATGAGCCGGCCGATCTCGGGGTCGAGCTGGCCGCTGTCGACGTTGACCATCGCCGCGGCCCTCTTGAGCACCCCCATGGCGCGGACGACCTCGATCGGCATCCGGTCGGCCTCGGGCCATCCGATCGAGAAGTGGTGGACGGAGCGCTCGGTCTGCGCGCCCCAGTAGCGGGACGAGTCGACCTCGACGGCCCCGATGGCGTCGGTCTCGGTGCGCGTGGCTCCCATGCTGCTCGGTGCCCTCCAGGTCGTCGCGAGGCCTCCATCGTAGTCAGCCGCTGACTGCGCCGTGCGGCGACCTTCACGCCTGCGAGACCTCCCAGGCCTGTTCGACGATCACGTCGCGGATCGAGACCATCCCGACGACCTCGCCGGCGTCGATCACCGGCAGGTGCCGTACACCGGCGTTCAGCATCTCGGTGGCCGCGTCGTGGAGGTCGGCGTCGATCCCTACCGTCACCGGCTCCAGGCTCATGTACTCCCCGATCGTGGTCGTCTCGGGGTGCGCGCCGTCGGCCAGCGCGTGCACGAGGTCGCGCTCGGTGAGGATGCCGACGAGGTCGTCGCTCCGGAAAACGGGCAGGCATCCGACCTCGTGCTCCTCCATGGTCACCGCCGCCTCCAGCACCGTGTCGTCCGACGTTGCTGGTATGAGTCCCTTGGTGTAGACGTCTCGCACCTTCATGGCGTCCTCCCTTTCCGGTTGGACGTCATCGTGACCGGGCGCATGAGGAGCCGCCCGGGTCGAAGGTCCCGCCGCCCGGAGGACCCACGGCTGCCAGCCCTCGTCGTGCTCCTCGTCGGTGACCGGGTCGCCCCACTCGGGCGCGCCCCCACGTTTGCCCTGTGAGCCCGCGACCTTCACGGCTGCGACGCCGACGGAAGAACCGGCAGGTGGCGTGAACGGCGGCGGGCTCGGACAGGGTGTCCTGCCCGAGCCCGCCCTCCGACGCGACAGCCTGCTACCTGATGACGAGCATGTCTGCCGTCATCGCAGGCGGGTGTGTGTGGCAGACCAGCTTCCACATCCCGAGCTCGCTGGCCCTGAAGGGGACCCTCGTGAGCCGTCCTCGCGTGACGACGAGATCCACGGATGCCCCCGAGGGCGATATCAGGGAGATGTCGTGGAGCGCGCCGTTGATCCCGACGATTTCCAAGGTGATCCTCTCGTCCAGCTTCGCGACCAGGAACCCGGGCTCGAAGCGATAGGACTCCACCTCCCAACGCCCGGTCGCGTCGGGGGCCTCCAGCTCGTACCCACCGCCGAGCGGCGCCAGGTTCCTGGTGCCTTCGACGGCCTCCGGCGGGTAAGCCTCATCCACGGTGCTCGCCCCGCCCTTGTATTCGATGGCGCTCATGTAGACGCGACGACGCGTCTCGCTCCCGCCCGCCCCCTGCGCCATGGTCGCGGCGATGCCCACGAGCAGCACGAGTCCGGCGATCGCTGCCGCCCAGGTTCTCCCTCGCTGGTGCATCTCAGCCCCCTTCCGGTCCGTATGTCTCCTTCCACCGTGTGCCCGGCGGGCGGCCCCGTCGATCCGTCCGATCGGGCGCTCCACCCCCTCCGAACGGTGGGGGCAGGACCCAGGTCCCTCCGTGACGAGCGGCCCGCCCCGAGGCGGTTCGCAGGCTCGATGCTCAACGGGCAGCGCCCGAGCTGCGGGTGCACGAGCTGGAAGGGGAGTGAGGACGTATGGCACATCCGAGACAGTGGGCTCGCCCCGTCGCTCTCGCCGCGATGGCGTGCGTCATGATCGTGGCCTCGCCGCCGCCGCCGACGCCGGCGGTCGGTCGTTCCGACGCGCATGAGCGTCTCGTCACCACGACGAGGGTCAGGATGGTCGACGATCTCTTCAGGCCGAGGACGGCCGCCGTGGCACGGGGCACGGTCATCAAGTGGGTGAACAGGGGCGATAACCCGCACACCACCACGTCGAGGACCGGGCTGTGGAACAAGACCCTCGCACCGGGCGAGTCGTACTCGAGGAAGTTCCGGAGGGCGGGGACCTTCCGCTACCACTGCGTCTTCCACGACGACATGGTCGGCAAGATCGTCGTCGGCTGACGCACGCCCGCGACCTCTCGAGGCCGTCACCCCGGCCGCCGACCGTCCTCGCCGGGACGGGTCGGACGGCCCCTCCCAGCGGGCGAGCACCCTGCGAGCCTTCGCCTACGGCGGATGGCAGGGGGTGACGGCCTTGACGGGGCGAGGCCAACGGAAGGACCGGATCCGGTTGGGTCTCGTCCGGCGTGTCCGCGAGGCGGCCCGCGTCAATTGGGACGTCCTCAGCTGGGTCGGGAGGCTCGCGGTCGCCGGGGTGGTGGCATCCGCCGTCCTCGCGGTCGCGCTCGGCCTGTTCATCCCCCACGTCGTCGAACGCCAGGCCCTCGAGTCGCGGCTGGAGATGACGACGTCCCTCGTTCGCGTCCTCGAGCAGCAAGGTCTCGTGCCCGACATGGACGAGCCGCTGGGGGGCGCAGCTCTCGCCCGCTTCGACGGGGTCGTTCGGGGCGGGCTGCTCGGCGGCGAGAACCTGCGCGTGAAGCTATGGAACGCAGATGGGGAGATCGTCTACTCGGATGCGCAGAGCCTGATCGGGCAGCGGTTCCCGGTGACCCCCTTGCTCGCCTCCACGTTCGAAGGTGAGTCCGCGGCGGAGATCAGCGATCTCCTCGAGGAGGAGAACGCGAACGAGCGCTCGCTCGCCGATCGTCTGCTCGAGCTGTATATCCCGCTCCAGGAAGGTGACGAGGTCGTCGGGGTCTTCGAGGTGTATCAGGACCTCGAGCCGCTGTCGTCACACATGCGCGCGGTGCAGACGGCCGTGTGGATCTCGGTGGGAGCCGGACTGACCGCGCTGCTGGTCTTCCTGACGGTGCTGTTCGGGGCCACCGCGGGGACGCTCGTACATCAGCGCCAGGCGGCCACGGCGAGAGCCGACGAGCTCGAGCTGCTCCTCGAAACCTCGCGCCAGCTCTCTCGTGATCCCGCCATGGATCGCACGGCGCCCGGCGTGCTCCGCGCGCTCGCCGACCATCTCGATCTGACCGGCGCGTGCCTCCTCGTGGACGGGGAGGGGACCTGGAGCGTGTCCGATCGGTCGAGCGACGGTGAGGGAGAGACCACCTGGGCTCTGAGCGTCCCTCTCCACGCGGGATCTGACCCCATCGGTGCGCTCTCGATCAGCGCCGGCCGGCCGCTCGCGGACGATCCCCGGGAACGCGTGCTCCTGCGCGGCGTGGCCGAGCAGGTCGCCATGGCGGCGGCGCGATCCAGGCACTATGCGGATCTGCAACGGATGACCGACGCGCGCGGGGATCTGCTGCGCAAGCTGGTCCGCGCGCAGGAGGAGGAGCGCCGTCACCTCGTCGGGGATCTGCACGATGGCCTCGGGCAGGCGCTGACGCGTCTCCTCTACGGGATCCGCGGTGCGCGCGCCAGGCTGTCGCCGGATCAGACCGAGGTGGAGGAGGAGCTGTCCCGGCTCGAGGCCTTGACCGACGAGCAATCGGTGAACCTCCGGCGATACATGGCCGCCATCCGTCCCGCGCTGCTCGAGGATCTCGGCCTGGCTCGCGCCATCGAGGCGTCCTGCCGGCAGCAGGAGCTCGAGGGGTCCCCACCGATCGACCTGACCATCGACCCGCTGCCAGACCTCCCCCAGGAGGTCGCGATCACGACGCTCCGTGCCGTCCAGGAGGCGATCATCAACGCGAGGAAGCACGCGGACGCGGCCGGCATCTCGGTGTCGGTGGCGGAGCGGCGTGGCGTCCTGCGGCTGGACGTGAGTGACGACGGTCGCGGGTCGACCGCGATCCGTGACGGGGTCGGGCTGACGTACCTGAAGGAACGGGTCGCCTCGCTCGGCGGATCCGTCGAGATCGACAGCAACGTCGGGCGGGGCACGGCGATCGCCGTCCGCATCCCGTTGGAGGGACACGATGGTCGTACGGATCCTGGTCGTTGACGATCACACGATCGTCAGGGAAGGGCTGCGCTGGATGCTCGAGGGCGACCCCGACGTGGAGGTCGCGGGGGAAGCCGGGACCGCGGCCGACGCCATGCGCGCGATCCCCGAGGTCGAGCCCGACGTCGTGCTCCTCGACATCCATCTGCCAGATCGCAGCGGGCTCGAGGTGCTCGGTGAGATGCGGCTCCGTTTCCCCGATCTCCCGGTCGTCATCCTGACCATGTCGGATGACCCGGACTATGTGGAGGAAGCGGTCCGGGCCGGTGCCGCCGGGTACCTCGTGAAGAACTGCCCGCGGTCGGAGCTCATCCGGGCCGTCATCGCGGCGGCGGGTGGCGGTGCGTACATCCAGGCAGAGGTGACCGGGCCGCTCTTCGAGCGGTTCGCACGAGCCGTACGTCGCCCAGGTGTCTCGCCTTCACTCTCACCACGCGAGCTGGACGTCATCACGCTCCTCGCAGATGGGCTCGCCGCCAAGCAGATCGCCAGTCGCCTGGACATCAGCGAAGCGACCGTGAAGGGATACCTGCACCAGGTCTACGAGAAGCTCGGCGCCGCCGACCGCGCACAGGCCGTGGCGATCGCGCTGCGCGATCGCCTGATCGACTGACCCCGAGCGAGCGAGCGGGTCGGTGGGGCGGGCAGGGCTCGAACCTGCGACCGACGGATTATGAGTCCGCTGCTCTTACCGACTGAGCTACCGCCCCTTCTGCGCAGCATACGGCGAGCGGAGCCAGCATCGGGTGCGCTCCCGGACCGGCCATCCGAGAGCTCCGCCCTGGAAAGAGAGGCACCTCAAGCCCACCGTGCGAGCCAGTACCTCTCGAACGCGACCTTCGCCAGATGCCATCGTCTGGACGGCCGGCGCAGTGACACCTCCGGCGCCCCTTCCGCGTAGAAGTCGCCGGTGGCGAATGCGGCCACGCCGTCGCCCATGTCGACGAAGCAGGAGCCGCGGCCATCGAACGTGGCGGTCGGCTCCCGTCCGGCGATCTCGTCGGCGATCCTGCTCGCGACAACCGATGCCTGCGCCTTCGCGAAGACCCCCGCCTTCGGGAGGAACTTGCCGCCGGCTATCGGGATCTGCGTCACGTCTCCGATCGCGTAGATCCGGTCGGCCCGTGTTGCCAGGGTGGCAGCGTCCACAGGCATGTACCCTGCGTCGTTCGCGAGTCCGCTTCCCGTGACGATGCTCGCGGTTCGGTGAGGCGGCACCGCCAGGAGCAGGTCATAGCCCGCCCGCTCTCCGCTCTGGAAGACGAGCTCCTCCTTGGACGGGTCCACTTCCTGGAGCGCCTGGCCCACGTGGAGCTCGATCCCACGCTCGGCGAGCATCCCAGCCACCGCTCTGCCGGCTGCTTCACCCGCGGTCGGCATCGGGAACGGCTCCGGCGTGTAGAGGGCGATGCCGGCCTTCACACCGCGGTGTCGCAGCATCGCCTCCGCGAGGAACGCCGCCTCGTTGGGAGCGGCGGGGCACTTGTAGGGCAGTTTCGCGATCACGACCGCAACGCGGCCGCCGTCGAACGCCGCGAGAGCGCGGTGTGCCTCGAGCGCTCCGTCCGGGGTGTAGATGTTCTTCGCACCTTCTCTGAGCCCTGGCATCAGCTCGGGAGCCGGCTGAGCGCCGAGGGCGACCACGAGGTGCTCATACGGGATGACGTCTCCGCCGACCCGAACCGTTCGCAGGTCTGCGTCGAGACCTTCGGCCTCGCCCCGTAGGAACTCGATCCCCTTGCGTTCCAGACGCTCGCGGCCCCTGGTGATGGCCTGCGGCTTCCGTTCTCCCGACATCAGCCACAGGAGCGACGGGGCGAAGGTGCAGGTGGCGTCGCGATCGATGAGCACCACACGCACGTCCTCGGGGAGCTTCTTGCGCAGCACGCGCGCGGCGACGATCCCGCCGATCCCGCCGCCGAGCACGAGAACGTTCCGGTCGCCGTCCATCAGAAGGTCAGGACCTTGTCGGCCCACAGGGTCCATTCGGTCAGCTCATCCATGGACGAGTGGTGGGCACCGTCGCTGAGCATCTCGTCCGTGATCCCGCGAGCGTCCATGCAGGTGCCGCAGCAGCCGACCGGTGCCCCCTCGCGGGTGAGGGACCGCACCATCCTGTCCAGGTTGTAGTAGCCGTCCGGGGTCTTCTGCCCTGCGACCGCGCATCCGACCGCGTCGCCGATCAGGAACACTCGGAGCTCGGTTCCTTCCTTCGAAACCAGCGAGCGGGCGAGGCGAAGCGCGTTGTACGAACGCTCCGTGCCGTACGGGGGATCGTTGAGGATCAACAGGGATCTCATCGTCCTACCTCCACAGGATGCCCTGCCGCCCGCCACTCGGGCAGCCCGCCGTCCAGGCGTCTGGGGCGAAGACCGGCTTCACGAAGGAGGTCCATCGCCTGCGGCGCGAGCACGCAGAAGGGTCCCCGGCAGTAGGCGACGACCTCGACGTCGCGGGGGATCTCCGACAGGCGCCCCCTGAGCTCCTCGAGCGGGATGGACAGGGCGCCTGCGATGTGACCGGCGTCGTACTCGTCGGCCGGGCGCACGTCGATCACCACCACGTCCCCGTGCTCGACCCGCTCGAGCAGCTCCTCCCGCGTCACGGGCTCGAGCTCGTCTCGCTCGTCGAAGTAGCCACGGGCGATCCTGTCCGCCTCCCCGAGGCGATCGCGTGCGATGCGCTGCATGTCATAAAGGAACGTGCACACCGCAGGATCGGACACCCTGTAGAGCGAGCGTGTCCCCTGCTTCCTGACATCCACGAGACGCGCCGCCTTGAGTGCCTGGAGATGCTGCGACGTGTTCGTCACGCCCATGCCGGTCAGCCGAGCGAGCGAGTCGACGCTCCGCTCGTTCTGGCAGAGCAGGTCCAGGAGCTCCATGCGCTTCGAAGAGGACAGCGCCTTGCCGAGGCGCGCGAACTCCTCGAAGAGTGATGCCTTGACCTCGCGCGGCATGTCCGGTGCGGTCACTCTTCCAGTATTCACTGGAAAAGCGTACCAGTCTCACCGGGAGCGCGGACGATCGGATCGTCATGGCTGGTCCGAGACGGGGACGCGCCGGAACATGAGGTAGATGGCGACGTCATACAGCGCCTTCATCGAACCCGCCACGACGAACGGCGAGCCGACGGAAACGGCCTGCATCAGCGACCCCGCCAGCGCCGGGCCGAAGGGACGGGACACGTAGCGCGCCGTGTTGGTGAACGCGGCTGCCGCGACGCGCTCCTGCGGCTCCACCATGGCTGCGACGTAGGCCTGTCGCGCAGGCACGTCCATCTGGGAGAGCGCCACGCGGCTCCACCAGACGGCGACGGCGATGGGAAGCGAAGGCGCGAGCGGCAGCAGCATCAGGAGCAGGTTCGACGGCAGGTGGGTGAAGACCATCGTGTTCAGCAAGCCGAACCGCATAGCGACCCGCGCCGCGACGATGGAGGAGACGGCTTGCAGGGATCCCGAGACGAAGAACACGAACGCCATCGACTCGATCGACGCGCCGAACCGCCTCCCGAACCAGAAGACGACGAACGCCTGGACGACGAACCCGCCGGCGAACGCGTCCAGCGAGAAGAGTGCCGAGAGCTTGATCACGGTTCCCCGGGAAGCTTCGAGCGTCGAGCGAGGTTCCTCTTCGGCGGTGATCCGAGCCTCCACGGAGTCGCTGAGGCCGACCGCGAGGACGACGCACGCGACCGCGACGACGGGGAACATCAGGAAGAACCAGCGATCGCTCGGGATCCCCCATCCCGCGTTGCGGAGCAGAGAGGGGAGCCCTGCCGCGAGCGCGCCGGCGGCGCCGGCGACGTAGGCGACCGCGTTGTACCGACCGAAGATCCGGACGCGCGTATGCGGGGGGGCCTGCCCGATCATGCCTTGCTCGAGCGATGTGATCGGCCCCGATTCGTTCGGGTCGGTGGAAAGCGTGCCGGTGAGCGCCGCGACCACCAACGCGACCGGGTTCGATGTGACGGCGAAGACGGCGCCCGCGCACCCCATCACCCCCAGCAGGAGCGCGTAGGTCCGCCGCCACCCCACCCGTTGAGCCCCGATGCCGACGAGCATCGACGCCGCAGCCATCCCGACGAGGATGGCCGTGAAGACCAGTCCGACCTGCGCGTCGCCGAGCCCCGATGAGGCGAGCGTGACGCCCAGCAGGACGCTCGCGAAGCCGTAGAGGAACGCCCGCAGCGCCTGGATGCCCAACACCCGGCGCAGGTCGTGGGCGATCGGATCACCGCTCACGAGCGCGGGCTCGAGGGACTCGGTGGCCTCGCTATCCGGCGCCTTCGACCTTCGCCTTCAGCATCCCCATCCGCTTGCGGATGTCGGGCTTGCCGACGAGCGGGAACGCGATCGGGAGCATCAGGGCGTTGAACCCCTTCATCTTCGGGAACGTCAGGGTGAACGTCACCTCTGTCGCCCCTTCGCCGGTGGGTCGCAGATCGAACTCGTTGATGACCCATCCGCCGTCGTCCGAACGAAGGGCGAACCTCGTCGGCGCCTGCCGCTCGGTGATCTCGCCTTCGTTCGTGTGCTGTTCGTCGCCGGGGATCCAGCCCACCGAACGGAAGCGGCTGCCGACCGCGTTCGGCTCACCCGAGAGCCACTCGACCTGATAGGGATGCGGCGACCAGGATGGGTGCGTGGCGAGGTCGGCGACCGCGCGCCAGACCTGCTCGGGCGGCGCCTGGATCGTCGTGGTGAACGTGCCACCGGTCATGCAGGCCTCCCTCGAAGTGGGGAACGGATACCACGACGCTATCCCTCCGTGCCCCGGCAGGTCAACGCCGGCTACCCCTGGGAGGCGTGACGCGCGGCTGCCCGGATGGGACCCTCGCAGCCGGTGGCGCCCTCGCCGACCGCCGCCTGGCGCCAGGCGCGCAGGCGTCCCGCCACCAGGTCTGCCAGGACCCCTTGTCGGTCGGGGAGCAGATGCACGCCGTCGGGGTCGAGGGCGTCGGGCGGCACGATGGTGTCCCAATCCGCGACCGCGCCGCGTGGGAGGGCACCGATCCCGGCGACGATGGCGCGGTTGATGTCGTCGGTGTCTGCGTCGGGCCCGTGCGCGGTGAGCCAGAGCAGGAGCAACGGGGCCTCTGCCGCGGCGACGACGCGCTGGAGGTTGGCGGCGAACCCGACGGGGTCGTGGTCGTTCACCCCGACCTCGACGACGACGACCTCGGGCACGGGCGCGAGGACGGCTTCGGCCATGGCGGCAGCCCCGTAGGAGCCGCGACCGACCTCGGCGTCGATGGTGATGGTCCAGCCGGGGAGGGCTGCGACGATCTGCTCCCGCGCCCCGTCTATCACGGAGTCCCCGATGATGAGCGCGGACGGTGGCGTCGTCACGTCCTTGCGGCGGGGCATCGCCAGCCAGCGGTCGACGCCGGCCGAACCTTCGAGGAAGAGCGAGGAGTCGTCGCCGGGGACGGTCCACAGGCGGCCGGCGGCGGCGACGCCGATCGGCACGGCCCCCGCCGGCACCTGAGCGACCGGGGTGGCGAACCGGCCCCCGAGGAAGCGTCGCGTCGTGTTGCCGAGCTCGAGCGCCGCCACCGGATCCAACGACGGGTCGCATCGGTACATCACCGCATCGGCGGGCGGCACGCAGCCGCCGTCAGCGGCGCGCAGCGCCTCCACCACGGCCGCCGGGGTGGGCGCCGCGATCGGCGGGCAG
>CAZZND010000100.1:0-10047 GCA_964655465.1 uncultured Actinomycetes bacterium | reverse complement strand
CCGGCCGTTCACCGCCGGGTGATGGCGGTGCTCGCGTTCCTCCGCGAGACCGACAGCGCCTGAACCGCTCACTGCGCCCGCCGCGTGTCCACGATGTACACGCTGCACGGCGCGTGACGTAGCACGAGGTTGGGGACGCTGTCCTTCACGCGCCACCACGACCCGTGCGTGCCGCGGTTCCCCACCACGATCGCATCGGCGCGGATCTCGTCTGCCACCGAGCAGAGAAGCTCGGCCGCATCGCCGGTCTCGACGCGCGTCGCGGTCGTGAGGTCCGGGAAACGTTCCCGCAGCCGCGCGAGGTGTCGATCGGGGTCGGCCGCCTTATCCGGGTCGATCACCGCTCGTAGATCGGCCGCCGGTCGCACGTGGAGCACCAAGAGATCGGCACCACGAGCGCGCGCCAGCTGCGCGGCATCCTCCACCGCGAGGTCGGCCGCCGCCGAGGTATCCGTTCCCACCAGGATCGTCGTCATCGTCGTTCGCCTCCTTCGCTCACGACGGTACGTCCGGTGACCTGGGCGAACGACCTTGCGGGCACCACGGTCGGGGGGTGGTGCCAGCACCCCTGAAGGGGTGTCGTTCCCCCCCTTGGTCGGCGAGGCGCGAGGTGCCAGCATCCGTGGTGATGGAGAAGACCGATCCGACACGCACCGGAGCCAGGAGGCTGTCCAAGGCGCTCTTCGGCCTAATCGCGATCGTCGCCCTGATCGGGCTCGCGCTCGTGCTCGCCGGCGGGTTCTACCAGGGCCTCGTGATGGGATCGGGCCTCGTCCTCACGACGCTCGCGTGGGCGACGGTTGGCACGCTCATGGCCGGCCAGATCCCCCGGAACCCCATCGGATGGCTGTTGAGCGCCGGCTCCCTGATCGTGGCCCTCACGATCGTGGCCCTCGGGGCGATCGCGATCGCCGACGGATCGGGCGATCCCGGCGCCGCCCGAGCGGCCGCGTGGTTCGTCGTCGTCGTCCCGCTGTCGTGCGTCCCGGCGCTGCTGATCGTCGCGTTCCTCTACTTCCCCGACGGTACGCCGGCGGGGCGGTGGGCTCGGGCTGGGGTCGCGGCCACCGTTCTCTCCGCCGTGTTGTCGGTGTTCGGCTTCCTGTCCCGACCTGAGCAGCTCGGGTTCTCGAGCGTGGGCCTTCGGGGGCCGTCGTGGACGACCGCCGTCCCGGCGTACCGCAGCGCGAACGGCACCGGCGGGGTGCTGCTGCTCTTCGCTCTCATCTGCGCGGCCGTCTCGGTCGCGATCCGCTACCGCCGCGCCGCGCCGCACGACCGACAGGCGATGAAGTGGGTGATCCGGCTCGTGATCGTGGTCGCGCTCCTGCCCGCCCTCCTGGTCCTGGGATGGATCGGCGCCGTCCTCATCACCTTGGTCGGCGGCGTCATCGTCTTGTTCGCCCTGCCTGGCGCGCTCCTGGTCGCTGTCTTGCGATCGCAGCTGTTCGAGGTCGAGCTGGTGATCAAGCGGACGCTGGTGATCGGCGCCGTCGTGCTGTTCGTCGCCGGCACGTTCGTCGTGTTCGTGGGCTTCCTCGCCTCGATATTCGCGGGTGGGATCGACCCGGTGGCCCTCGTCCCGGCGTTGGTGATCGCGTTCGGGATCGGGCCCGTACGTCGCTGGGCCCAGCGGGGCACAGACAGGCTCCTGTACGGCGAGCGAGCGACGCCGTACGAGGTGCTCTCGGACTTCTCCGAGCGGGTCGGCGAAACGTACTCGACCGAGGACGTCTTGCCTCGGATGGTGCAGCTGCTGGCTGCGGGGACCGGCGCGACCGAGGCGCGGGTCTGGATCCGGAGCGGCGGAGCGCTCCGGAGCGCAGCGGTCCACCCTGCAGGCGTCGACGCCCCCGGGCCGGTGACGGTCACGGGCGACGAGCTGCCCGCCATCCCCGGCGCCGATGCCGTGTTCCCCGTCGAACACGGCGGCGCCCTGCTCGGCGCGCTGACGCTGACCATGGCGCGGAGCGACCCGATGGACGCCTCGAAGGAGCGGCTGGCGCGGGACCTCGCCTCGCAGGCGGGCCTCGTCCTGCTGAACGTCGCGTTGATCCAAGATCTCCGTGAGTCCCGTCGTCGTATCGTCACGGCCCAGGACGAGCGGGCGCGCAAGCTCGAGCGCGACATCCATGATGGTGCGCAGCAGCAACTGGTCGCGTTGTCCGTGAAGCTCCGGCTGGCTCAGCAGCTCACCGAGCGCGATCCGGCGAAGGCCGCTGAGGTCCTCGGGCAGCTGCAGGGCGACACCACCGACGCCTTGGAGAACCTGCGGGACCTCGCCCGTGGGATCTATCCGCCGCTGCTGGCCGACCAAGGGCTCGTCGCGGCGCTGGAGGCGCAGGCGAGGAAGGCCACGGTCCCGGTGGAGGTCGAGGCGAACGGTATCGGCCGGTTCGGCCCCGATGTCGAAGCCGCCGTGTACTTCTCGTGCCTCGAGGCTCTGCAGAACACCGCCAAGTACGCGAGCGCGACCCGCGCGCGCATCGCGCTCGCGAACGGCGACGGCACGCTCACCTTCGAGGTCACGGACGACGGTCGCGGCTTCGATCCTGAGACCGCCTCCCGCGGCTCCGGCCTGCAGGGGATCGAGGACCGGCTCGCGGCGCTCGGTGGCCGGCTCACCATCACGTCGGTGCCCGGCGAGGGCGTGACCATCACCGGTCGGCTCCCCGTCTCGGAGCGTCACCGGTGACGACGGCGACCGCACGCCGTCTGGCCTGGGGGATCGGGTTGACCGCCGCCGTGCTAGGCGTGGTCGCGACGGTGTACCTCGGGCTCTCATGGCGAGAGCCACTGCCGCCGGGCAGCTTCGGTTTCCGTGGCTTCACGCTCCTGTTCGTGCTGACCTTCGGACTGATCGGGACGCTGATCGCGTCGCGGCAGCCGACCAACCCGATCGGCTGGATCTTCCTCGGCGGTGCCGTGCTCTCGGGCGCGCAGGAGCTCGCTCAGGACTACGCGCTCTATGCGGTCCCCAGGGGAGCATCGCTCGCCGCCGAGGCGGCCTGGATCCCCGCCTGGATCTGGATCCCCGGCACGGGGACGATCGTGTTCCTGCTCCTGCTGTTCCCGGACGGGCACCTCCTCTCGCCTCGCTGGAGGTGGGCAGCGTGGTTCGGCGGCGTCGGCCTCGCCGTCGCCGTGATCGGCCTCGCCTTCGCGCCGGGGCCGCTCGAGAACTTCGGATCCGTCGAGAACCCTTACGGCGTCGAGGCTCTGAGGTTCCTCGGCGATAGCGGCAACACAGGACTCGCCCTTTACGGTCTGTCGGCGATGCTCGCCGCGGCATCGACCGTGCTGCGGTACCGCCGATCCACGGGGGTCCAACGCCAGCAACTCAAGTGGCTCGTCGTGTCGGGCCTGTTCATGGCGATCGCCCTCTCGTTGAGCTTCGTGGCTCAAGCGTTCTCGTCGATCGCCGGGTCGGGTGCCTACCTGTGGGTCTCGCTCATCGTGATCGCGGCGTTCCTGTCCATCCCGGTCGCGACTGGAATCGCGATCCTGCAGTACCGCCTCTACGACGTCGACGTCGTCATCAAGAAGACGCTGGTCTTCGGCATCATCTCGGCGTTCCTGACCGCGGTCTTCCTCGCAGCGCTCGCGGTCACGCTGGGCGGGATCGTCGGAGGCGTCCTCGTCGCGATCACGTTCCGTCCGGTCCGCGACGGCGCCCGCAGGATCGCCGATCGGCTCGTCTACGGCAAACGCGCGACGCCCTACGAAGTGCTGACCGAGTTCTCCGGGAGGATCGCCGAAACCTACGCGGCAGACGACGTGCTCCCACGGATGGCGGACGTGGTGCGGAACGCGACCGGTGCGAAGATCGCGCGGGTGTGGATCCGCGTCGACGCTGGCCTCCGACCTGTCGCGTCCTCGCCAGCTGACGCCCCACCCCTCTCGGAGCTCCCGGACGGCGGCACCTTCCCCGTTCACCTTCATGGGGAGGAGCTGGGAGCGCTCACGGTCGACATGCCCGCGAACGACGCGCTCGACCCCACGCGCGAGAAGCTCGTGCACGATCTCGCCTCGCAGGCGGGCCTGCTGCTTCACAACGTACGCCTCCTGGAGGAGCTGCGCGGGTCCAGACGCCGCATCGTCACCGCGCAGGACGAGGAACGGCGCAGGATCGAGCGGAACATCCACGACGGCGCACAGCAGCAGCTCGTGGCGCTGGCGGTGAAGCTGAAGCTCGCGGACGGGCTCGTCGATCGTGATCCCGCGCGAGCGCACGAAGCCTTGGCCATGCTTCAAGCGGATGCTCACGAGGCACTCGAGGATCTTCGCGATCTCGCGCGGGGGATCTACCCGCCGCTGCTCGCAGACAAAGGCCTCGCCGCCGCGCTCGAAGCCCAGGCACGCAAGTCGGCTCTGCCGGTATCGGTGCAGGCCAACGGCATCGGGCGCTACTCGTCCGAGGTCGAGGCGGCCGTGTATTTCAGCTGCCTCGAGGCGCTGCAGAACACGGCGAAATACGCGGCCGCGTCGGCGGCCGCGGTGACCGTCGCCGAGGGCGACGGCTCGTTGTCGTTCGCCGTCCGGGACGACGGCGAAGGGTTCGATCCCGCGACGGTGGCGCGCGGCTCCGGACTGCAGGGGATCGAGGACCGGGTCGCTGCGCTCGGAGGATCGGTGTCGATCGAGAGCGGACCAGGTAGGGGCGTCATCGTCCGAGGACGCATCCCTGCGTTGGGACGACCATGAGCCCCCGCGCTCGCCTCCTCGCCGTCCGGTCCATCTGGATCGTCGGCATGCTGCTGGTCGTTGGGGCGCTCGTGCTGACCTTCACCCTCGGCCGAGCCGGCAGGGAGGTCGTGATCGGCGAGGCCGTCTTCGCCCTCGCCGTCGCGGTGTCACAGCTCACGTTCCTCACGATCGGCGCGGTGATCGTCAGCCGGCAACCGGCCAATCGGATCGGCCTGTTGTTCCTCGCTGACGGGTTCCTGCTCGCGCTCGGCCTTGCCGCGCTGAACTGGTCCGAGATCGCCCTGCTCCACTCGCCGGGCTCTCTCCCCGCGGGAGGCGCGGCAGCGTGGATCGACCGCCTCGTGCTGCCGCTCGCCATCTCGTTGTTCATCCCCATCTTCCTGCTGTTCCCCGATGGGAAGCCGCCGTCGCCACGATGGCGTCCTGTGCTCTGGCTGTGGGTTGTGGCCATGACGATCACCCTGGTCGGTTGGATGACCGGCCTCGCCGAGCTCCCGGTGGGCTCGGTCGAGGAGGACGGTCTGTTCATCACGGTGGCGAACCCGACGTTCATCGCCTCGTGGCTCGACAGGGCGGCCTTCGTAGGAGGCTTCCTGCTCGGTGTATCGACGATCGCCACCGGCGTCGCGATCGTCGTCAGGTTCCGGCGATCGAAGGGTGACGAACGGCAACAGCTCCGCTGGCTGACGAGCGTCGGAGTGGCGTTCCTCGCCGCGTTCGCCTTGCAGTTCGTGCTCATGATCGTCACGGGAGATGAAGACCTCCCCGGCTGGATCGGTACCGCGATCTTCATGCTCTACGCCTCGATCCTGCTCATCGGGCTTCCCGTGGCAATCGGGATTGCAATCTTGAAGTACCGGTTGTACGACCTCGACCTCGTCATCCGCAAGACGGTGGTGGTCGGTGCCCTGGCCGCGTTCGTCACCCTCGTCTACGTGGCGATCGTGGTGGGCTTGGGCTCGCTGATCGGGGCCTCCCTCGGCCTCCGGATCCTCGCGACAGCCGTGGTCGCGCTCGCGTTCCAACCTGCGCGTGAGCGTGCGACCCACCTGGCGAACCGTCTCGTCTACGGCCGGCGCGCGACGCCCTACGAGACCCTCGCGAGGTTCAGCGATCGTGTCGGCGGGACCTACGCGAGCGAGGACGTGCTTCCCCGGGTGGCGCATGTGATCGCGGAAGGCACGGCGTCGCGCGCAGACGTGTGGCTCGCGATCGCCGGTTCGTTCCGGCTCGCCGCCTCGTGGCCCGTGCGCGAAGAGGATGGGAGCGGCGAGGTGGGCGACCTCACCGCGATCGAAGGTGACCACGTCGCGCTTGTCGTCCAACGTGGAGAGGTCCTCGGTGCGATCGCCGTTTCGAAGGATCGAGCTGATCCCCTGACACCCAACGACGCCGAGCTCGTCGATCGGCTCGCCGAGCAGGCCGGTCTCGTGGTCGCGAACGCACGCCTCACCGCCGACCTCGAAGCGCGACTTGAGGACATCGGACGGCAGGCCGCCGCGCTCCGAGCCTCTCGGCAGCGGATCGTGGCCGCGCAGGACGAGGAACGCCGCCGGCTGGAACGCAACATCCACGACGGTGCGCAACAGCATCTGGTGGCGCTCGCGGTGAAGCTGCGCCTGGCGCGCGCCGTGCTGGAGCGCGATCCGGAGAAAGGCCGCCTCATGCTCGGCGAGCTGTGCCACCAGGTCGACGCCGCGATCGAGACCATCCGATCGCTGTCGCTCGGAGTCTATCCACCGCTCCTCGAGGAGCAAGGGATCGCGGCTGCCCTCGAGGCTCAGTACACCGCAAGCGGTCTGCCGGTGCAGATGCACAGCGACGGTCTCGGGCGCTACCCCATCGAGATCGAAGCCGCCGTGTACTTCTGCGTTCTCGAGGCGCTGCAGAACGCCGCGAAGTACGCCGAGGCTGCCACGATCACCGTCACCCTCGCCGAGGGCGGCGGCACCGTCGAGTTCCAGGTCACGGACGACGGTGGTGGGTTCGACCCGCAAGGGGATGGCGCCGGTACCGGGCTCGCAGGCATGCGGGACCGGCTCGCGGTGTTCGGAGGCTCCATCGACGTCGAGTCGACCCCAGGCCACGGCACCAGCGTGCGCGGCACGGTGCCGGCCGGTTCGGAGGTGGCGGTGTGAGCCGCCTTCGGACCTGGCTCGCCTGGACCGCGACGACGATGGCCTTCGGCTCGCTCCTGCTCGCCAAGGGAGCGGAGCTCGCGTTCGGTTTGCCGCAAGAGGATCTCGCGCTCTTCGTGCCTGTCATGATCGGCGGAGGCGCGATGTGCGTGGTCGGAGCCTTGATCGCGTCACGGACGCGGAACCTGCTTGGCTGGCTCCTCATCGCGATCCCGGGGATGACCGGGGTCTCCATCCTGGCCAGCGCGGTCGTCGACGGGTGGGTGGCCGGCAGCGTGTCGCTCTCGGCCGACTCGATCGCGTGGATGGCGTGGCTCTCAGGGTGGCCGTTCTTCATCTCACTCGGACTGTTGGTCGCGGTGTTCTACCTGTTCCCGACGGGACAGATCGCATCCCGACGATGGCGGTGGCCGTGGCGTCTGTACGTCGGAGCGCTCGTCGTGGTCATCGGGGGCTTCATGATCCTGCCGGGGCCACTCGACGTCGGAGATGCGACCATCGCGAACCCGCTCGGCATCGAGGCCGTCGGAGCCTTCCTCGGTAAGCTCATAGGGGTCGCCGGTCTGATCGTGGTCCTGAGCGCCTTCGCCGCGTTCGTCTCTCTCGTCTTCCGATATCGCGCCGCAGGAAGCGAGGAACGTCAGCAGCTCAGGTGGTTGTTCCTGATCGGAGCACTGGGAGCGGCCCTGTTCCTCACGTTCTTGACCCTGGCGATCATCGTGGGAGACGTCGACGAAGGCCCGGCAGCGACGGCCGCAGACGTCCTCTTGGTGTTGCTCGTAACCGACCTCGTCGTTGGGATCCCGGTGGCGACGGGCATCGCGATCTTCCGCTATCACCTGTACGACCTCGGGATCGTGGTGCGTAAGACGGTCGTGTTCGGTCTCCTCGCGCTCTTCATCACCGCGGTCTATGTCGCGATCGTCGTCGGGATCGGCGTGCTCGTCGACGACCCCGACAACATCGCGCTGTCGATCGCCGCGACCGCCCTGGTCGCCGTCCTGTTCCAGCCGGCGCGTGAGCGGGTGGAGCGGCTCGCGGCGCGACTGGTCTTCGGCGAACGGGCCACCCCCTACGAGGTGATGGCCGGCTTCAGCGAACGTGTGGCGAGCTCGGTGTCAGTCGATCACGTGTTGCCCGAGATGGCGGCGGCGGCCGGTGCAGGCGTCGGTGCGATCGAAGCGTCGGTCCGCGTTTCTCTGTCCGACGGCCGAGAGCTCGTGGAGCGGTGGTCTCGCGAGAACGCCGACGGCGTCGTCGCCGCCCCGACGAGGACGATCCCGGTCGCCTACCACGGAGACGTGGTCGGCGAGATCGACCTCACCAAGGCGGCGACCGAACCGCTGACCTCCGCGGAGGAGAAGCTCCTGGCCGACCTCGCGGGGCAGGCCGGGCTCGCGCTGCACAACGTCCGCCTCACCGAAGAGCTCGCGCTGCGGGTGGTCGAGCTGGACGTGCAGGCCGCGGCGCTGCGCGCGTCGCGTGAGCGTCTGGTCACCGCCCGGGACGCGCAGCGCCGCGGCCTGCAGCGCGACCTCCACGAAGGACCCGAACATGCCCTGGTCACGATCGGTCAGCAGCTTCTCATCGCCCAGGGCGCCGACACGAGCGACACACTGGCCATCGTGGACCACCAACTCGAACGAGCCACGTCGACCCTCGAAGGGCTCCGTGACCTCGCACGAGGCATCTTCCCGCCTCTCCTGGCCGAGGCGGGAGTCGTGCCGGCGTTGGAGGCCCACATCCGCAAGGTCGGCGCGAACGCGACCGTCGAGGCCGATGGCGGCATGCGGGATCGGAGGTTCGACGCCGACCTCGAGGCGTGCATCTACTTCTGCGGTCTGCAGACGGTCCAGAATGTGATCCGGCACGCGGGCAACGCGCCGTGCGTCGTGCGACTCGCCATGGAAGGCGACACCATCAGCGTCAACATCGAGGACGACGGGCCCGGGTTCGACCCCGCCGTCACCTCCTGGGGCATGGGTCTGGCCATCGTGAAAGACCGCGTCGACGCCCTCGAGGGCAGCCTCAGGATCGAGAGCGTGGAGCGCGAGGGCACCCGCGTCGAGATCCGCCTCCCGCTGATGGACGGGGTGGCGGGGTGAGCGTCACCATCACCACGGCTCCTCGCAGCCGCCTCCCGTGGGTCATCCTGGCGATCGCGGCACCGGGATTGGTGGCGACCCTCGTCCTCTCCGGGATCAACGGCTCGCTCCGGGAGGACGCGGCGTTCGACGGGCTCGCGGTCGTGATGATGCTCGGCTACTGCGGGGTCGGGGCACTGGTCGCCTCGCGAGCCCCCGGCAACCCGGTGGGCTGGCTGATGATGGCCGTCGGCATCAGCTTCCTGGTCGCCATGTTCACGGACGAGTACGCCCGATTCGCCATCGTACGGGGCGGCGCGCCCCTCGACCTGCTCGTGTATTGGTTCTCGACGTGGTGGTACGTCGTGCTCTTCGTGTCGTTGACGCTCATGCTCCTGCTGTTCCCGGACGGGAGCCCGCTCTCGCGACGGTGGCGCGTGGTGGTGCAGGTCGAGATCGCTGCCGGTGTCGTCGGGATGCTGTTCTCGATGTTCGAGCCCGGCCAGCTCGAGCTCAACATCCCTGGGGCGGTGGCACCGAACAACCCACTCGGTGTGGAGGCCCTGCTCGTCTTCGAGAAGGTCGGCATCGCCGCTTTCATGGTCATGCTGCTCGTCGTGGTGCTTGCCGTCGTGTCGCTCGTGCTGCGATACCACCGGTCCGGCGGCACCGACCGCCAGCGGCTCCGCCTGCTCACGAGCGTCGTGGTGCTCTCGTTCGTGCTCTTGCTGGCCGCTGTCGCGACAGGGTTCACCGAGAGCGAAGCGCTCAACGACCTGCTCTTCATCGCGTTCGTCGCGTCGATCGGGATCGGGATCCCCGCAGCGATGGGGGTCGCCATCCTGCGCTTCCGCATGTACGACGTCGAGCTCGTTATCCGAAAGACCGTCCGTTTCGCCGTGGTCGCGACCCTCATCCTGGTCGTCCTGGGTGCTGGCGTCCTGATGGCGAGCGGACCGATCGTCGGCCGGCTCGTCGACCCGGACCGTCCGGCTTCGATCCTCGTGTTCGGGGCCGCCATCGGGCTACTCGTGAGACCGCTCTGGCGTCTGTCACGACGCCTCGCCGACCGTATCGTGTTCGGCGGGCGGTCGACGCCGTACGAGGTGCTGACGGAG
>CAZZND010000099.1:2791-10298 GCA_964655465.1 uncultured Actinomycetes bacterium | reverse complement strand
CCGACATCTATTCGGTCCGTGCCCTCGTGCAACGCCTCCGCGCGAAGCTCCAGGTCGCCGGTTCGGACCTCGAGATCCAGGCCGTCCCGGGCTTCGGGTTCCGCGCCGTGAACGCCGAACGGCGGATCGGTTTGGCAGGGGAGCGCGGCGCCGGCTGAGACCTGGACCGCTGCCCACCTGGATGCTCGGCGTTCCCGCGAGTCAACCGAACTCTTGGCAGTCCCCTCTTCGCCTTGGTGCAGAAGAACGGGGAACCCGGGCGGCGCCTCAGGCGTCTGTGCCCGCATCCGCGTGGAGTGCCCCGAACTCCTTGCCGAGCTCGGCCTGCAGGGCATGCATGCGCTCGGTCTCGTAGAGCCGCGCGTTGGCGAGCGCGCCCGCTGCCTGCTCCGCGAACAGGGAGGCCGCCTGTAGGTCATAGACCGTGTAACGCCGGTCGGAGCTCGCGTTCACATTCAGCACGCCGAAGAGCTTGCCGCGACTCACGAGCGGCACACTGAGGGCGCTCATGACCTGCTGCTCGCGCTCAGTCATACCGGGGAACTGCGCCGGATCGGCTTGCCCCTCGATGAGGAGTGCCTCGCAGGTCGCGGCTACTCGGCCCGCGATCCCCGAACCGACACGTACGCGTCTTCCCACCGCCATGTCGCTCCCATGCGCGAGGACCGTGACCAGGTCGTCGGGCGTCTCCAGCAGCATGATCGACCCGCTCCCACCGGACAGGAGATCCATCGCGCTCCGCAGGATCGTCTCGAGGACGGCCGGGAGCTCCAGGACCGAGTTCATCGCCTTGCCGGCGTCGAGGAGCAGCGACATCTCGTGCAGCCGGTTCGTGAGGGCGGTCGTGAGCACGCGCTGGTCCGTGAGCAGGCGTGCGAGGCGGTGGAGGTGGAGTTCCTTCTCGATCGCGTAGATACCGAACCCGATGGCGAGCAGAACCACGCCGACCCGCAACGCGGTGGGCGTCACGACGGCTTCGCCCCCCGGGCTCCATGTCGAGACCAGGGCGACGCCGATCGAGACAGCGAGCAGGATGAAGACGGTCAGGGCCCAGAGCTGGAGGCGCCGGCGCTCGATGGACTCGAGCGAAGGCGTCGAGACGCCGCGCAGCCCGACGACTCGGGCTTCACGCTTGATCTCTTCGACCGACGGATCCGCGATATCCACGACCTCTTCCTCTCCACCATCTCTCTCGGCGTGCAGAAGGGGCAGACTGAGCGAACCGCCTGGATCATCGAGGTGTCGTCGATTCCCTGGGAGCGTTCCTGCGGGTCCGGTGGAGCGCCCGGTAGCGCGCCCAGCGAGCCTCCGCCGCCTTCTTCGCGATCTCCTGCCGGCGCTCCGGGCTCAGCCGCTCAGCTCTGACCCTGCCCCCGACCAGGCCGCCGCGCCGAGACGCCGCGAGCCTCGCCGCCCGATGTTCCTCGCTCTCCCCTGAACCAGCCATACCAACCCGTAGTAGCCCTGAGCCTGGACCCTGGTTCTCGGGCCGAGCGACGTATTCGGGACGACGAGCACTATGGAGCCCGTCGATGTTCAGTTCGTCGAGACCGCGAAGCCGGACCTGATCAATGAATCCACTCCAGCCGTGCAGTTCCTTCGACCGCCGGGCGCTCCGCAGTTCACGGAGCATCGCTCCGAGGGCTCGCTCGACGGCCTCGCTGGACGGGCGATCGGGGTGGGTACGTGACCCTCATCCTGACGATGGCCAACGAGGATCACGCGGTTCCTCGGCGGCCTGATCCACGAATACGAACCGGTGGCTGCGTGATGGATCAGAGAAAACGTACCCTTCACCCTTCCATGGGCCGCGCTGGCGGATCAGCCCGGCGCTAGCATTGGAGAACCGGCCAGAGTGAGTCTCTACGAGGGTTGGAACCCCGCCGGGCCAGCGAGGGTCCTTTCTACGTGAGCGCCGCCGGATCCGCGCCGCACAGCCGCTTGCACGGGCGTTCCCGTACGCTGCTCGCCGCCGGGCTCGCGGCCGTGATGGCGATCGTCGTCGGCATCGCGGTCCTGCGCCTGTCGTCCCAGCCCGGTGCCCCAGCGCCGCAAGCGGAGGCGCCGGCCGCGGCTGGCCCGGCCGTCGAGCTGGCCGAGGGCTGGACGGAGCTGCCGCTGCCGCCCGAGGTCCGTGGCGGGGCGGCCCGTGTCTGGACCGGAACCGAGCTGCTCGCCTGGGGCGGGTGCTCCCTGGACGTCGAGGATGACTGCGAAGCCACGGCGGACGGCTACACGTTCGATCCGTTGGCCCGGGCATGGCACGAGCTGCCCGAAGCCCCCCTCGCCTCGTCGGGCGCCGACGGGACATGGACGGGCGAGCAGGCCCTCTTCCTGCGTTTCCGCGACGGGCGGCGCCTCGACGGGGCGGCCTACGATCCCGTCGCTGGCTCCTGGCACAAGATTGCAGCAGCTCCCATCCGCGCGGAGTACGGCGCTGCCGAGGTCTGGACGGGGTCGGAGCTCGTCGTCTTCGGAGGTGGGGAGCGCGACGAGCCGAGTACAGCGAACGGCGCCGCGTACGACCCGAAGACCGACGCCTGGCGAAGGATCGCCGAGGCGCCGATCGGGCTCAACGCCTCGAGCGGGATGTGGACGGGACGCGAGGTGCTCGTCTTCGGGTCGCTCCTGGACAACCGGAACCACGCGGCGACCTCGACGTCGGTGGGGGCGGCATACGACCCGAACAGGGATCGTTGGCGCGAGCTGCCGCCCTCCGCGCTCTCTCCGCAGGCGACGTCCGCCGTGTGGGTCGGCAACCGGATGGTGGCATGGGATTACGAGGTCCACTCTCAGGAGTACGACCCGAAGCGGGACGAATGGACCCCGCCCATGAGAATGCCGCTCGACTTCAGCGAGTGCTACCCGGCGAGTGTCCCCGTTCGGGACCTCGTGTTCGCCTTCTTCTGCGGCCGAATCGCGCTCTATGACTCCGAGCGGGGAAGATGGAGCGAGATCCACGGTGGCCTCGTCGACGAGGAGATCTGGTCGAAGGCCTATGAGCGATACTTGAAGGTCTGGCGCTTCGCCGATCTCGTCCCGGCCGAAGACGTTGTCTTCCTCTCGGCGCAGGGGCTCACGCTGAACGCGAAAGGGGTCGCCTGCTACGGGTGCCATGGGGCCCAGGAGTCGTTCTGGGCGTATCGGCCACCGGAAACGCCCTCCGCTGGGCCTCCCGCTCTCCCGGTCACGCCGGCGTCCGCCTACCGAGTGGCGGACCAGTTCATGCTCGCGCGCGTCCTCGGCGCCGAGGGCCGTGTCCAGCGGCTCGTCGTCCGCACGGCCGCAGCGAAGTTCGAGAGCCCGAACGGAGTGCCCGAGCCCCTGATCGCCGGCACGTGGTACTCGGTGCACCGGCCGACTGCCGTCGCTGGGCAGTCGGGGTCCTTCGAGGTCGTCGTAGAGCTGACACTCAAGGGAAGGATCGGACGAGCCCTCGGGCAGGACGAGATCCGAGAGACCCTCGTGATCGGGCCCGGTCGCACGATGACTGGCCGTGATGCTTCGCTCGCGGTGCTCGACGTCCGCCTGGGTTAGCCCCGCCTCGACTAAACCGATCGTAGCGGAGGGCAGGATCGCCCAGGTCGCAACGAGTGCCTCCGCGGGCCCCAGCCCGACCTCGTGGCTCCCGTCCAGGTGGATCATCCGTCCTCCGCTGGACGGACTCCAGGTCCACGCCTGCCGTCCGGCCTTCACCGTCGTCACGGACTCGGTTCCTACGATGAACTCGGCTAGAGTGCCACCGGGAGGATGGCCGAGCGGACGAAGGCGACGGTCTTGAAAACGGTCTCCTGTTTCTGCGTGGTCTCCGAGGAAGAGGTCGAGAGGATCGATCAGCCGGTCCAGGCGAACGGCGCTGAGTGGCCGTTCTTTCCGCCTTGATCCAGGTCGTACCCAAATGCGTGGATCTTCGATCTCGCCGCGCGCGCGATCGTGAGCACTGACGCGACCGGATGGAGCACTCCGGTGAGCATGCTCACCTCGCCGGTCGGGCTTCCTGACGGTACGAAGTCTTCGATCTCGATGTCGAGCAGGTCGCCGGCTTTGATGGAGTGTCGTCGGCCGTCATCGACGTATTCCATCGCAACCGTCTCCATGCCAAGCATGTCACCGACCAGCGGGCCGAGTGCGGCCATCGGGCCACCGAGGGCTCCGCTGAACACGCCCCCGAGTGCCTCCGCCTGCTCCTTCGACGCGGCCGCGTCCATGAACATCCCAAGTTTCCAGTTCCCATCGGTCATGAGTTGCGGGGAGTCAGCCAGCACTGCCGCGTTGAGGCCGCTGATATCGACGCCATCGACGTTACCCTCATCGATGTGGAATGCGAGCACTACCGTGCAGCGCTCGCTGTCCGCAGGCAGCGACATGCCCGACGTGGTGCACGGGCACACCATGTCACACGGGCAATTCTCGAAGTAAGTGCCCTTGACACTCCAGGCCATGATGCCCTCCTTCGTAGCTCTCAGGCATCCTTCCTCCGTCGCGACCGTGAGTCAAACTCGCATGGAGACGGGCCGACACGCTAGGGCGTTCCAGCTCGATCTCCCGATAGGCTCCACCTGGGAGGATGGCCGAGCGGACGAAGGCGACGGTCTTGAAAACCGTTGAGGGGGCGACTCCTCCGTGGGTTCGAATCCCACTCCTCCCGCGAGCGATGCATCATGCACATCACAACCATGACTTAGAGTAGTCAGGATGATGCATGCCATGTATCATCGGGTCTTCTGATGAAAGCTGGGCAGTTCGTGCGGGAGGCGCGACGTCGCGCCGGGTTGTCCCAGCGGGCGCTGGCAGCTCGTGCGGGCGTATCCCAGCCTCTCGTCGCCAGGATCGAATCGGGGGACGTGGACCCCTCGTTCGGTCGGTGCCTGCAGCTCGTGCGCGCCTGCGGCTTCGACCTGGACATCCACGTCACACCCCTGGACGAAGATGCGTGGACGCTCGTCGAGCGGGGGGCTGCGGCCACCCCGGACGAGCGGCTGGATCGGATGCTCGCCGGCATCGACCTCCTCCGCGCCGGCCAGGAGGCAGGGCGCGATGACTGAGTTCCAACCGCAGGAGATCTTGGCAACGCTCGACCGTCACGGCGTGCGCTATGTGCTGATCGGAGGTCTCGCCGCTGTGCTCCACGGGTCAGCGCATGTGACCACCGACGTCGATGTCGTTCCTGAGGAGGCGGTTCGCAATCTCGAGCGGCTGTCGGCTGCGCTCAGGGAGCTGGACGCGCGCATCCGGGTTGCGGGCGAGCCCGACGGCGTGCCGTTCGATCATTCAGCCGAGTCGCTTGCGCGCGTCCGCGTCTGGAACCTCCAGACGTCCAAGGGCGATCTGGACATCACCTTCCAGCCCAGCGGCACGCAAGGGTATGAAGACCTCCAGCGCGATGTCGTGCAGATGCGCATCCGCGGCCTCGACGTTCCGGTCGCGTCTCTCGCCGATGTGATCCGCTCGAAGGAGGCGGCCGGGCGAGAGCGCGATCGCGCGGTCTTGCCGGGGCTGCGCGAGCTCTTGGCCCGCGAGAAGGGGGATCGCTGACCCGGGATCGCTCGACGCCGTCTTGACGTATCTTTCGGCCATGCCTGCATGGAAGGCGGTCCTTCCTAGCGATGACCTCCCGGAGGCGACCGCCACGGTCGTCACGCTCGACGGCATCAAGATCCTTCTCTATCGGATCGGCGAGCGGATCTTCGCGGTGGCGAACCAGTGCACCCACCAGGGGGCGCCGCTCGATCGTGGCGTCGTGAAGGGTGGGTCCGACCCGACCGTCACGTGCCCGGCGCACGGCAGCGTCTTCCGGCTGGCGGACGGCCGGGTGATGCGCCCGCCCGCCGGCACGTGGCTGCCGACCTTCGAGGTACGGGTCGCCGACGGCAGCGTGGAGCTCCGCCCCGCACCCTAGCGCCACCGTGTCCCCCCGGTGGGGGACGACCGTCCGATGGACTCCAGGGGTGGTCGCCGGCACCCGATATGGGTGAGGTCGAACGACCGACGAACGGAAGGGCCCCTGGTGCGGAACGGCAACGAGCGAACCATCGACGAACGAGCGCGTCGAGAGGCGCGCGTCGCCGGGTTGCGCGACTTCCAGACGCCGTCGCTCGAGTCGATCGAGCGCCGCCGCATGCAGCTGCTGGTGCTCAACGCGGTCGTGCTGTTCTCGGTCGTCGGCGGGGTGTTCGCGTTGGCGACCTGGCCGACGGGATCCATCCAGGCCCTCCGCAACCCGACGCCTCGGTTCGGTCTGCTGTTGCTCACTGCCGCGTTCTGCTTCTACGTCATCGACCAAGAGCGCAGGCTCGGGCGGCTCACGCGGATGCTCGCCGACGGGCGGGTGCTGACCGCGGCCCTCACCAACCGTCTGCACGAGATCACGCTGCTGCACGAGGCGGGCAAGGCGCTGAACGCCCAGCTCGATCTCGCATCGGCGGTCGCGACGATCCTGGACAGCGCGACCGAGCTGCTCGATGCGAACGGCGGCTCGGTCATGCTCGTGGAAGGGAACGAGCTGGTCGCGGTCGCGGTCCGCGGGCGCGAGGACGCTCTGGGCGTGCGGATCGGGCTCGGCGCCGGGATCGCCGGGCACGTCGCGCTCCGTCGCGAGCCGATCCTGATCGACGGCCACGCCGATCCGCGGGAGTTCCCGGGTCTGGCGGACCGCGAGCCCTACGTGGAATCCGCGATGTCGGTCCCGCTCGTGCACCACGACGCCACGCTCGGTGTCCTGAACGTGAACGCGGCCCTGGGGCGGGCCTTCACCGAGTACGACCTGCGCGCGCTGTCGGTGTTCGCCGAGCAGGCGGCCGCCGCGATCGCGAACGCCCGCTTGTTCGAGCAGGAGCGCGAGCGCGTGGCCGAGCTGCTGCTGCTGCGCGGCGGCAAGGAAGAGGTCTCGTGAGCACCCTCGGCACGCCTCGCGTCCTCATCGTCGAGGACGACCCGGACCTGCTGGTGGTGCTCCGGGTGAACCTGACCTCGGCGGGGATCGAGCCGATCCTCGCGAGCGACGGCGCGACGGCGGTCGAGCGGATCCAACGCGAGAAGCCCGACGCCGTGATCCTCGACGTGCTGCTGCCGGGGCTCGACGGCTGGCAGGTGCTCGAGGAGCTCCACGTGCTCGGCGACCCCGTGCCCGTGATCGTGTGCTCGGGGAAGAAGAACCCGCAGGACATGGACCGGGCGGAGGCGCTGGGCGCGGTCGCCTACATCGTGAAGCCGTTCGACATCGACCGGCTGATGGACGCGGTGCATGAGGCCGTCCGGGTCCGGCTGCCAGGCCTGCCGTTCCCCATCCCGGGGGCGGCGGTCCAGCCGGTCCCCGGGGTCGAGCCGTAGGGTCGCTCGGCGCTCCGTATCCTTGGGCCCATGGCCCCTGTCCAGGACCGGCTGCTGCGCGCCCTTCGCCGTGAGCCCGTGGACCGCACGCCGGTGTGGTTCATGCGTCAGGCCGGGCGCTACCTGCCCGAGTACCGCGAGCTCCGGGGCGACCGCGACATCCTGACGTCGATCCGCC
>CAZZND010000099.1:0-2781 GCA_964655465.1 uncultured Actinomycetes bacterium | reverse complement strand
AGCCCACGTTCGCAGACTTGGAGCGCAAAGTGGCCGCAGCGCCGCCGGATGCCGGGCCGACAGCGGCAGGAGCAGGCCGGACTTCGAGCGCACACGCAGCCGGCCGAGGTCCTCGGGCCGCGAGCGCTGGCCCGCGAGCAGCCGCAGCCTGACGTCGATCCGCCGCCCCGAGGAGGCGGTCGAGATCTCGCTGCAGCCGCTGCGCCGGATGCCGCTCGACGCCGCGATCGTGTTCAGCGACATCGTGGTGCCGATCGAGGCCATCGGCGTGCCCATCCGGGTCGAGCCGGGCCGGGGGCCGGTGCTCGACGACCCGATCCGCTCGATGGCCGACGTCGCGCGACTGCGGCCCCTCGAGCCCGAGACCGATGAGCCGTACGCACTCGAGGCGATCCGCCTGCTGGTCAAGGAGCTCGAGGTGCCCCTGATCGGGTTCTCGGGAGCTCCGTTCACGCTGGCCTCGTACCTCGTCGAGGGAGGCCCGTCGAGCGATCACGCGCGTACGAAGGCCCTGATGCTCGGCGAGCCTGAGACCTGGCACGCGCTGATGGAGGCCCTCGTTGGGATCGTCGTGCCCCACATGCGCGCTCAGGTGGTCGCCGGCGCGAGCGCCCTGCAGGTGTTCGACTCGTGGGTGGGGGCGCTCGCGCCGGCGACCTACCGCGCCCACGTCAAGCCGCACATGGAGCGGGTGTTCGCTGAGGTCGGCGATCTGGGTGTGCCCGTGATCCACTTCGGCGTCGGCACGGGCGAGCTGCTCGCCGACATGGCCGAGGCCGGCGGTGACGCGATCGGCGCGGACCACCGCGTCCCGATCGACCAGGCGTGGTCGCGCGTCGGGGGTCCCTTGGCCCGCGCGATCCAGGGCAACCTCGACCCGGCGGTGCTGCTCGCGCCGTGGGAGGCGGTCGAGGCCGAGGCGCTCGACGTGCTCGAGCGCGTGGGCGGCCGCGACGGCCACGTGTTCAACCTGGGGCACGGGGTGCTGCCCTCGACCCCGCCCGAGACCCTGCAGCGGCTCGTGGACCTGGTGCACGAGCGGACCGAAAGGACCCACCCGTGAGCGGCCCCATCGGCGTCCTCGTCATGGCCTACGGGACGGCGGCCGGCCCCGACGACATCGGGCGCTACTACACCGACATCCGCGGTGGCCGCACGCCCTCGCCTGAGCACCTGCAACAGCTCATGGACCGGTACGCGGCGATCGGCAACCGGTTCCCGCTGCTCGATATCACGACCGCGCAGGCCGAGGGGCTCATCGAGCGGCTGAACGCCGACGGTGGCCGGACGTTCCGCGCGTACCTCGGCATGAAGCACTCGCCGCCGTTCATCCCCGAGGGCGTCGAGCGTATGCGCGCCGACGGCATCACGCGCGCGGTCGGCATCGTGATGGCCCCGCACTGGTCGGGGATGTCGATCGAGACCTACGTCGAGCGGGTCCACCAGGCGCTGGACACCCACGGGGATGGCATCGATGTCTCGTTCGTGCGGGGCTTCCACGACCATCCGTCATTCATCACCTACCTGACCGCGCGGGTGGACGAGACGCTCGCGACGCTCAGCGATGAGGAGCGCGAACGCCTGACCGTGCTGTTCACCGCGCACTCGCTCCCCGTCCGCCGGGTCGCCGACGGCACGCTCCGCTGCAAGACGTGCGACTGCGACGACGCCTGCCGGTACGAGAGCGGCCTGCGCCGGACCGGCGACCTCGTGGCCGAGCGGCTCGGGTTGGACGACCACAGGATCGCGTGGCAGTCGGTCGGGCGGACCGCGGATCCCTGGTGGGGGCCGTCGATCGAGGACGTGATCCCGCAGCTCGCGATGCAGGAGCGCACGGCGGTCATCGTGTGCTGCGCGGGGTTCGTCGCCGACCACCTCGAGACGCTGTACGACCTGGACATCGAGGCGGTCCAGGCGGCGCGCGAGGCAGGGATCGCGTTCGCTCGGACGCGGATGCCCAACGCCGACCCGGCGTTCTGCGACGTGCTGGCCGACGTCGTGCGCGACCACCTGGCGGAGGTGCCGGCCTGAGCCGTCCAGCGCGCCGGGTCACCGTCGTCGGTGGTGGCATCAGCGGTCTGATGGTCGCGTACCGGCTGATCCAGGCGGATCGGACGCTCGACGTCGAGGTGCTCGAGGCGGCCGAGCGGCCCGGCGGCAAGCTCGCCGAGACGACCGTCGGCGGGCTCCGGCTGCCGGCGGGCGCCGACTCGTTCGTCGCGCGCAAGCCGTGGGCGGTCGACCTGTGTCGCGAGCTTGGCCTCGACCTGGTCGCGCCGGCGTCGAGCGGCGCGTGGCTGTGGACCCCGAAGGGGCTCGTCCCCTACGCCGAAGACACCGCGTTCGGGATCCCCGGCGACCCGGGCACCGTGATGCGCTGGCCCGGCCTGTCGCGGAAGGGGCGGCGGCGCGCGCTGCTCGACCTGCTGAAGAAGAAGCGCAAGGAGCCCGGTGACGAGACGCTCGGCTCGCTGCTCCGCCGACGGCTGGGCGACGAGGCGACCGATCTCGCGATCGCTCCGCTGCTCGGCGGGCTGCACGCCGGCGACGTGGACAACCTGTCCGTGCAGGCGACGTTCCCCGAGCTCGTGGCGTGGGAGGCCTCGCAGGGCTCGCTGATCCGCGGCGCGCAGGCGGCGATGCGGCTCGCGCGCCGCGGGCCCGACCCCGGTCCGATGTTCCTGCGGCCCCGCGGCGGTGTCCACGAGCTGACCGATGCGCTCGCCGCGCGCCTGGGCGACCGGGTCCGCACCGGCACCGCGGTGGCCGGGCTCGGCGACG
>CAZZND010000098.1:0-10305 GCA_964655465.1 uncultured Actinomycetes bacterium | reverse complement strand
AGCGCCGGTAGCTCAATGGATAGAGCATCTGACTACGGATCAGAAGGTTGGGGGTTCGACTCCCTCCCGGCGCGCCACCTGTAAGGTCCCGCGACGCGGATGCCGATAGGCCTTCATGGCGCGGATCCTGGTCATCGACGACGAGCCGTGGCTCCGCACGACCGCCCGCATGCTCCTGGAGCCCTACGGCCACGACGTGATCCTCGGCGACGACGGCTTGCGCGGCGTGGGCATGGCCCAGCATCAGCGCCCCGACGTCATCGTGCTCGACCTGATGATGCCGATGGTGAACGGCCACGCGGTGCTCCAGATGCTCCGCGACGACGAACGGACCGCGTCGATCCCGGTGCTCATCATGACCGCCGTCACGCAGAAGGCGGTGCACGACCGGTGCATCGAGGAGGGCGCGGCCCGGGTCCTGACGAAGCCCTTCGAGCCCAACGTCCTCGCCGCCGCGATCGACGCCGTGATCGCGCCAGACGCAACCGTCTGACCGGCGTCGCGTGAGCCCGCGATAGGCTCGGCGGATGGACGGAGCCCCCGCGCCCAAAGCCGGCATCGGCGTCCTGCGTCCGCTGCGTCACCGTGACTTCCGTCTGCTGTGGCTCGGTCAGACCATCTCGATGATCGGCGACGGCATGTACCTGTACTCGATGGCGTGGTTCGTCTACAAGGACCTCGACGCCTCACCGGCGACGTTCGCCTACGTCGGCGTCGCCTGGTCGGTCCCGCAGGTCGTGCTGCTGATGGCGACGGGCGCGCTCTCGGATCGGATGGACCGTCGGCACCTGATGATCGTCGGTGATCTGCTGCGGCTCGTGGCGATCGCCGCGATCGGGGTGCTGATCATCCGTGACCAGATGACCGTGCCGCTGCTCATCGCGCTCGTGATCCCGTACGGGGCGGGTCAGGCCATCTTCGGCCCGGCGTTCAGCTCGATCATCCCCATGATCGTGCCCGCGGATCTGCTGGTCGAGGCCAACTCGCTCGGCCACACGGTGCGCCCGCTCTGCATGATCGTCATCGGCCCCCTGGTGGGGGCTGCCGTGGTGTACTCGGCGGGGACCGGGTACGCGTTCCTCGTGGATGCGATGACGTTCGCGGTCTCGGCGGTCTGTATCTGGCTGATGTCCGCGCACGACACGACGAGCTCCGACGGGCCGACCCGCCTGTGGGCCGATGTCCGCGAAGGGATCCGGTACGTTCGAGCCGTGCCCTGGCTCCGGCTCGGTCTGCTGGGCGGGTTCGTCAGCCTGTTCGCCGTCTGGGGACCGTGGGAGACGCTCGTGCCGTTCGTCGTGACGGACCGGATGAACGGTTCGGAGCTCGATCTCGCTCTGGTCTTCGGCGCCGGCGGCGTGGGCTCGATCGCCGCGGCGCTGTACATGGCGCAGCGGGGCGGCCTGCCCCGGCGGCCCCTCACGGTGATGTACCTGGCCTGGGCCATCGGCATGGGGATGACCGCCGGCTTCGGCCTCGTGGGCACGATCCCTCAGGCGATGGCCGTGGCGTTCGTCGCCGAGGCCGGGATCTCGGTCCTCGTCGTGATCTGGTTCACCGCGCTGCAGCGGCTGGTGCCGAGTGAGCTGCTCGGGCGTGTGTCCTCCCTCGACTGGATGATCACGATCTTGGGTGCGCCCGTGTCGTTCCTCGTCGTCGGCCCGCTCGCAGCGGCCTACGGCGCCGATGCCGTACTGATCGTGGCGGGCGCCCTGGGCGCGGCGGCCACGCTGTTCTTCATGACCCGGCGTGGGGCGCGTGACCCCGACCGTGACGGTTCCCTGGTTGCCCCCGATCGTTCGCCGATCGCGCCGTAAACTCCGGTCTATGGAGTACACCCACGTCGGCCACCTCGGCTTGGTGGTCAGTCGCCTGTGCCTGGGCACGATGAACTTCGGTCCGCACACCGATGAGGCCGACTCCCACACGATCATGGACACGGCCGTCGCCTACGGCATCAACTTCTTCGACACGGCGAACGTGTACGGGCGCCACCTGGGGGTCGGCGCGACGGAGCGGATCATCGGGGACTGGTTCGCCAAGGGCGAGGGGCGGCGCGACAGCGTGGTGCTCGCGACCAAGGTCTACGGGACGATGGGCGAGCAGCCCAACGAGTCGCGGCTGTCCAAGCTCGCGATCGTCCGGCAGTGCGAGGCCTCGCTCGCACGGCTGCGGACCGACCGGATCGACGTGTACCAGATGCAGCACGTCGACCGCGACGCGTGGTGGGACGAGATCTGGGAGGCGATGGATCAGCTCAAGCGCGACGGCAAGATCCTCTACGTCGGCTCATCCAACTTCGCCGGCTGGCACATCGCCCGCGCGAACGAGCTGGCCGGGTGGCGTCATTCGCTCGGTCTCGCCACCGAGCAGTCGGTCTACAACCTGCACGAGCGGATGATCGAGCTCGAGGTCATCCCCGCGGTACAGGAGTACGGCATGGGGCTGATCTCGTACAGCCCGCTCGCCGGCGGGCTGCTGGCCGGCGCGCTCGAGAAGCTCACCGAGGGGCGCCGCGCCTCGGATTACCTGGTCGAGGAGATCGAGGCGAACCGGGAACGCCTCGGGCGCTGGGAGCAGCTGTGCAAGGAGCTGGGGGAGCGCCCCGCTGATGTCGCGCTCGCGTGGCTGCTGCACCAACCGGCCGTGACCGCGCCGATCATCGGTCCACGGACCGAGGAGCAGCTGCTCGGCTCGATGCGCGCGCTCGAGGTTTCGCTCGATGCCGACGTGCTGGCCAAGCTCGACGCGATCTTCCCCGGTCCTGGAGGCGCCGCGCCCGAAGCGTACGCTTGGTAGGTGGATACCCCCACGCGTGACCGGCTCCGCGTCAACCTGATCGACCTCCTCGGCTACGCCGGTGCCGCCGCCGCGCTCGCGGCGACGACCATCGCGGTCGGCGAGGATGCCTCCGAGAGCGTCCAGGCCCTGACGGGGCTCGTGACGACCGCCGTGCTGCTGCTCGCCGGATGGTTGATAGGCGCCGGCGAAGCCGATCCTCAGCATCGGATGCGCAGCGTGCTGTGGGGCGTGGCGCTGCTGGCGTGGATCGGGGTCGTGGTGGTCACCCTGACCGAGGTCATCGACGGCGGTCCCGAGGGGAAGTGGTTGGTCGCCCTGGTCGCGTTCCTGACGGCCGCGCTCGCGTTCCCCTTGTGGTGGGTCGAGAAGCGCAGCATCCAGTTCATCGGGCTCTTCGTGTCACTGCAGCTATGCATCGCCTCGATGGCCTACACCGAGGAGACCCTCGGGTTCCTCGGGTTCGAGCAGAAGGTGCCGGACCTGACCTTGAGCGCGATCGTGACCATGCTGTTCGGGTTGGCGGGTCTCGGGCTCGGCGCGCGATCGCTCGTGACGCCGCGGCGGACGGCGATGGTCCTCGGGGCGATCGCGCTGATCCTCGGTGCGCTCTTCGTGGACCTGGAGCTGCTCGAGGGTGGGCCGAGCGATGCGGCGATCTGGGCGGCGATCGTGGCGTCCGCGGTCGTGATCGTCATCGGGAACCTGGTCGGGGAGCGCGCGCCTGCGGGTGTCGGGATCGCGGGCCTGTTCTTCGTCACCGCGGGTCTCGTGAGCGACAAGATCTCCGAGCAGAGCGAGGGGATCGTTGTCGTGATCGTCGGGCTCGTGCTTCTGGGCGTCGCGGTCGTTCTCGCGCGGATGAAGCCGAGTGAGGCGCCTGCGGAGCCCGTCGAGCCTCTGCCTTCGCCGCCGGAGTCCTAGATCTCGGCGCCCAAGGCGCGCTCGATCTCACGGGCGGCCTCAAGCACGGCGGGTGCATGCTCCTTGGCTCGCAACGGGAGCATGCGGGTCCGCGGGCCCGAGATGGAGACCGCGGCCAGGAGCTCGTCTGGCGGTCCGAACACGGGGGCGCTCACCGACGAGACGCCGGACTCTCGTTCTTCGTAACTGTCCGCCCACCCTCGCCGGCGGGTCGTCCCGATGGCATGATCGAGGTCGGGGCCGATCCGCAACCTTCCTCGGGGGCCCCACGCGAGGAAGACCTTGCCGGCCGATCCCGCGGTGAGCGGGAGTGACGCCCCGACCCCGACGATGGTCCTGAGCTCGCGCTCCGATTCGACCGAGTCGATGCAGACCCGCTCGTCGCCGTCGCGGATGTAGAGCTGGGCGCTCTCGCTCGTCGCGCGCGCGAGCCGCTCGAGCGCCGGTCGTGCGAGCTGGCGCAGGGGGAGCTCCCGAAGGGCTGTCGCCGCGAGTCCGAGCAGGCGCGGACCCAGCGCATACCCGAGGCCCCCGACGTGGAAGAGGAACCCGTGGACCACGAGCGAATCGACGAGACGGTGGGTCGTGCTGCGGGTCAGCCCCGTCGCCGCGCGGATCGAGGGAAGGCTTCGCGCGCCGTCCTCGACCGCGCGGAGGATCGCGTCGCATCGGTCGAAAACGCCGACGCCGGTCAGCGGCAGAGGTGCTGATGCCGCGGGGATCCCCCGTGCGATCTGACCCCTGTCGCGGATCTCCAGAGCACGGCGGCGTTCTCGTTCGGTCCGCGTCTCCATCCCGGTCTCCCCGGTGGTGCTAGCATGGCCGTCCCAAACTTCGGGACGCCGTCCCATTATTTGGGACGACGGGCGTGGACCATACCACCCCCTGAAGAGCCCGGGCCCCGTGGAGGCACCGCGATGACACAGAGAACGCTCGCCGAGAAGGTCTGGGAACAGCACGTCGTTCGGCGAGCCGAGGGCGAACCCGATCTGCTGTACATCGATCTGCACCTGGTCCACGAGGTCACGAGCCCGCAGGCGTTCGACGGGCTCCGCCTGCACGGCCGCCCCGTCCGACGCCCCGATCTCACCGTCGCCACGATGGATCACAACGTCCCGACGACGAGCGGGCCCGTGACCGACGAGATCAGCGCCCGTCAGATGCAGGCGCTGCAGATCAACGCCGACGAGTTCGGTATCACGCTCTACCCGTGGGGTGCGGCGGGTCAGGGGATCGTTCACGTGATCGGGCCCGAGATGGGGTACACGCAGCCCGGTATGACCATCGTCTGTGGCGACTCGCACACCTCGACGCACGGCGCGTTCGGCGCGCTCGCGTTCGGGATCGGCACGTCCGAGGTCGAGCACGTCCTCGCGACGCAGACGTTGCTGGGATCCGCGCCGGAGTGGATGGCCGTGACCGTCGACGGCGCGCTTCCGGCCAACTGCAGTGCGAAGGACGTCATCCTCGCGATCATCAACACCATCGGGACCGGGGGCGGCGTCGGCCACGTCATCGAGTACCGAGGTGAGGCCATCCGCGCTCTGTCGATGGAGGGCCGGATGACGATCTGCAACATGTCGATCGAGGGCGGGGCGCGCGCCGGCCTCGTCGCGCCCGACGACACCACCTTCGCCTACGTCGAGGGGCGCCCGCACGCCCCGAAGGGCAAGGACTGGGAGGCCGCACTCGAGCACTGGCGCACCCTGCCCACCGACGACGCTGCGCAGTTCGACACCGAGGTCACGCTCGACGCCTCGACCCTGCAGCCCTACGTGAGCTGGGGGACCAACCCCGCACAGTCGACCACCATCGACGGTCTCGTCCCCGACCCCGGCGACGCGGAGCCTTCGAAGCAGGAGGCCGCGCGGCGCGCCCTGGCCTACATGGACCTGCGGCCCGGCACCGCGATCCGCGACATCCGGCCCGACACGATCTTCATCGGGTCGTGCACCAACTCGCGGATCGAGGACCTGCGGATCGCGGCCGACGTGGTCCGCGGCCGCAAGGTCAAGGACGGCTTGCGGGCGCTCGTCGTCCCGGGGAGCGTTGCCGTCAAGATCCAGGCGGAGCGGGAGCGCCTCGACCAGGTGTTCGCCGACGCCGGGTTCGAGTGGCGCGGCGCCGGGTGCTCGATGTGCCTGGGGATGAACCCCGACATCCTGCAGCCGGGCGATCGCGCCGCGTCGACCAGCAACCGGAACTTCGAAGGGCGTCAGGGCAAGGGTGGCCGCACCCACCTGGTCAGCCCGCGTGTCGCGGCCGCGACCGCGATCGCCGGGCACTTCACGACGCCTGAGGACCTGTAGCGATGGAGCCGGTCACGCGCATCGAGGGCACCGCGGTCCCGCTGGACCGTTCCGACGTCGACACCGACCAGATCATCCCGGCGCAGTACCTCAAGAGGGTCGAGCGCACCGGTTTCGGTCCGTTCCTGTTCGACGAGTGGCGAAAGGACCCGGACTTCGTGCTGAACGACGTGCGGTACGCCGGGGCGAGCGTCCTGATCGCGGGCGCGAACTTCGGCTGCGGGTCCAGCCGCGAGCACGCCCCGTGGGCGATCGAGGACTACGGGTTCCGCGCGGTCATCGCGCCGAGCTTCGCCGATATCTTCCGCAACAACTGTCTGAAGATCGGGCTGCTGCCGGTCGAGCTCGCCGACGAGTCGGTCCGTGCGCTGATGGACGCCGTGCTCGACGACCCGGCGACGCGGATCGTCGTCGACCCCGAGACGCGGACCGTCAGCGCACCCGGCCTCGACGAGTCGTTCGCGCTCGACGACTTCACGCGCTGGCGCCTGATGGAGGGGCTCGACGACATCGGGCTCACGCTCACCCACGCTGGGGACATCGATATCTATGAGGCCGGGCGTCAGCCCTGGCTGCCCGTGGCCTGATCGTCGAGGAACGCGGTCACGATCGCCTCCATCCGCGGGGCGTCGAGGTTCCAGCACTCGATGTGGTCGGCGCCCTCGCACTCGACCAACGTCACCGTCGCCGGGTAGCGCTTGAGCGCCTCGCGGCTGGTCGCGATCGGCACGGTCAGGTCCTCGGTGCCGTGGATGATGAGCACCGGGATGACGCCGAGGGTCTGTGGGTCCTCGAGGTAGCGCAGTGACCCCCAGTCGACGTCGTAGCGCAGGTCCGAGATGCGCTTGGCCGACCACGTGAGCGTCGGCGGCACGTTGATGGGCCCGACCAGCGGCTCGCGCGAGGCGTTGTCGTCGACGGTCTGGTCGAAGTCGAGCATCGGCGCGTCGAGCACGAGCGCCCTCACCCTGTCGGCCAGGTCCGATCGCTGCATGAACGCCGCGATCACGCCGCCGCCCATCGAGTCGCCGAACAGCACGACGTCCTGGGAACCTTGGTCCAGCGCGTACCGCACCGCGGCCTCGAGGTCCTCCCATTCGGTGAGGCCATAACGGAGCAGCCCGCTCGGATCTTCGGGCGCGCCGGCGACGTTGCGGTACGAGATCGTGAGCGTGGGGTAGCCGGCATCGCGGAACGCCGGCAGCCACCGCACGTTGTCCAAGCGCGACAGCGAGTTCCCGTGGACCACGATCACCCACGTGGGGCCGTCGGCCGGGACGTACCAGGCGGGGTAGCTGCCGAGCGGCCCCTGGACGCTCACGTCCTCGACCGCCAGACCGGCCTGTGCGGGATCGGTGTACGCGCGCACGTCCAGCTGCGCTCGCGTACCGGCCGCCGGGGCCGTCCCGTCGAGCAGCTCGAACCGGCGCGCGACGTCGTCGCCCTCGGCCTTCAGCACCTCGCCGATGGTGCCGTTGCCGCCTTCCCATCGCAGTCCGAACAGCCCCGGTGAGTCGAGCGCCGTCGGTCCGTCGCCGTCGGCGCGGAGCACGACGGTCGTCGGCGTGACCGCCTGAACCACGAGGTCAGGTTCCAGGTCGGTCGACGCGCGGCGGGCCTCACCCGAGAGCGCGCGGTCGTAGAGCAGGCTGCTGACGTACCAGCCGCCGGCGACGTGGAACACGACCAGGATGCCGAGCGTCCACAGGATGATCCGCCGCACGCGGTGGCGTCTGGGCTTATCAGTCGCTGCCACTCGGCTCCCCCAACCCCGCGCGCGCCAAGGCGTCGAGCCGCGTCGCGTCGGTGAGCTCGGTGAGCGCCTGGCTCGGGCGCACCGTCACGTGCTCGGAGTGGGCGAGCCGCTTGGCTTTCGTGGGCAGCGTGGCCAGGTCCGCCGCGAACCGCGCGCGCATGTCATCGAGCGAGGGCGACGGTGTGGTGCGACGTCCGCCCGCCATCACCATCTCGAGCAGCGGCTCCCACCCGGGGGGGCCGTCCTCGGTCGCCAGGCCGAGCACGTCGCCCTCGTCGCCGGGGCCGCGCCAGACCTGCTTGCGTCCGGGCGCGCTCACCTTGGCCGACGAGAGCTTCATCGCCGGACGGCCGTCGTATTCGACGAGCTTGTAGACCGTGTCCAGGTACGGCGCGTCGGCCGAGACGCCCATCTGCGTGCCGATCCCGAAGGCGTCGACCGGCGCGCCGGCGTGCACGAGCTCGGCGACCTCGTGCTCGTCGAGGCCGCCGCTCGCGAAGATCTGCACGCGGTCCAAGCCGGCGCCGTCCAAGATCGCGCGTGCCTCGCGCGCGAGGTGGTCGAGGTCGCCCGAGTCCAGTCGGATGCCTGCGTGGCCTTGCAGGCCGAACGTCCGGATGGTCTCGATCGCGTTCCGCACGCCGTTGAGCGTGTCGTACGTGTCGACCAGGAAGGTCGTCCGCGCCGGGTGATCCTCGGCGAAGGCGGCGAAGGCGTCGTCCTCGGACGGGAAGGCCTCGATGAAGGAGTGGGCCATCGTGCCGGCAGCGGTGAGGCCCAGCCGGCGCGCCGCCTCGACGTTGGACGTCGCCACGAACCCGGTGATCGCGCTCGCTCGCGCGACCGCGATCGCGGCGTCCAGCCCGTGGGTGCGCCGGAACGCGAACTCCACCAGATCACGCCCCTCCGCTGCGACGATGTAGCGCGCGGCCTTCGACGCGAGCGTCGTGTGCAGCGTGATCTGGTTCATCAGGTAGGTCTCGACCAGCTGCGCCACGGGGATCGACGCGGTGACCTCCAAGATCGGCTCCTCGCCGTGCACGATGCGCCCTTCGGGAACGGCGCGGACCTCGCCGTCGAAGCGCACGCCGGCGAAGTCGGTGAGCGCCCGGTCGTCGAACCCGATGGCGCCGAGGTAGCCGAGCTCCTCGTCGTCGAACCCGAAGGACTCGAGGAACGCGAGCGCGGGCTGGAGCCCCGCCGCGACCGCGAAGCCGCGCTCGGGCGGCAACGAACGGACGTAGAGGCTGAACGCCGCCGGCGCCGTCATGCCCCGGCGCAGGTAGCTCGCCGCCATGTTCAGCTCGTACAGGTCGGTCAGCAGGGCACCCGGCATGCTGCGCGTAGGCTACCGTGCGTGCCGCCGGTCACCCGTGAGAGGTTCGAGGAGCTCGTCGCCGAGGCGGTCGAGGGGCTGCCGGCGTGGGTGCACGAGACGATGCGGAACGTCGTCGTCCTGGTCGAAGACCTGCCGCCCCCAGACCAGCGCGACCTGCTCGGTCTGTACCACGGGATCCCCCTGGACCAACGCGGCCAGTGGTACTCGGGGGCTCTGCCCGACACGATCACGCTGTACCGGGCGACGATCGTCGCGGTCGCGGGTCACGACGAGGAGGGGCTGAAGGCCGAGATCGCGCACACCGTGGCCCACGAGGTCGCGCACCACTTCGGGATCGACGACGATCGCCTGCGGGAGCTCGATGCCTACTGAGGACGAACGGTGGATGGGGCGCGCGCTCGAACGAGCGCGCGCCTGCCTGACCCACGACGACGTCCCGATCGGCGCCGTCGCGGTCCAGGGCGGCGCCGAGCTCGCCGCCGCCGGCAACGAGCGCGAGCTCCGCGGCGATCCCACCGCGCACGCCGAGGTGCTCGCGCTCCGGGCCGCCTCCGAGGCCGTCGGCTCCTGGCGCCTGGACGGCTGCACGCTCTACGTCACGCTCGAGCCCTGCGCGATGTGCGCGGGCGCCATCGTGCTCGCCCGGGTCGATCGCGTGGTCGTCGGCGCGGCCGACCCCAAGGCGGGGTTCGCCGGGTCGCTCGGGAACCTGGTGCAGGACGACCGCCTGAACCACCGCGCCGAGCTGACCTCGGGGGTGCTCGAGCAGGAGTGCGGCGATCTGCTGCGGTCGTTCTTCCGGGATCGGCGTTGACGTCAGCGGGTGAGACGGGAAAGGGCCGCTTCGTGAAGGCGAAGGGCGACCGGCGACATCGAATGCTGCATCTCGCTGAACCCCTGCGTGGAGAGGACGGCCAGCGAGCACGGGGTCGTTGTCATCACCGAGGCCGTCCGACGGTCGTGCTCCAGCAGCGCGATCTCGCCGAAGAAATCCCCGGCGCCGAGGGTCGCGAGCACGGTGTCCCCGTCGCGGACCTCGACGCTGCCGGACAGGATCATGAAGAACTCGTGCGGGAACGCGCCTTTGGTGAGGAGGTGGACCCCGGCGCCCACGTCAACCTCGTCGGCGAGGCGGGCGAGCACTTCGAGGTCGCGCTTCGAGGCGTCGGCCAGCAGGG
>CAZZND010000097.1:6495-10363 GCA_964655465.1 uncultured Actinomycetes bacterium | reverse complement strand
ACGGAGGCGTGCCGGAGCGGCCGAACGGGACCGCCTCGAAAGCGGTTAGGGGCCTGATACGTCCCTCGCGTGTTCAAATCACGCCGCCTCCGCTCGATGGGCTCCGACCCTCGGTCGGTGCGCAGCGGTGCGCACGTCACGTGCGCACCGCTGCCCGCCGAGGAGCGCCGTCCCCTGCGATCCTGAACGATGCCGTGGTATCATCAGGTCTGCTAACCGGGTTGCCCGCAGGAAGGAGCACGGGCATGAGAGCCCGATCGATGCGCGTCGCCATGGGGACGCTGCTGGCAGTCGCCGCGCTCACCGCCTTCGCGAGCAGCGCAGCCGCGGCACCGCCGATGACCCCGAATGGGTGGGTGGGAGCCTGCAACATGAACAGCGCCTGGCCGACGCTGAATCCAGGGGATGCAGCCGGGATCGAGGGCACCGTTGATTTCGACGGGGACGGCGGAGGCATGGAACACGCGATGACCGTCAACAACCCGAACGGAAATGACGCGATGTTCAACGCCGTTTTCGTCTCGGGTAACCAGCCCTGCTGATCGCTGCGTCCTGAAGGCGGGCGGGTCTCCCGTCGGGAGGCCCGCCCTTGAACACGCCGAGGCTCAGCGATCCTCGAGGTACTTCCTCAAGGCCATCGAGGACGAGCGAGGCGACGAGCAGGCCTATCGCGTTCGCGAGCAGCATCACGACCGTGCGCTGCTCGAGCGCTCGACCGACCGATCCTGTCCTCAAGCTCCGGCTCGCACGAGCCGTTCCTTGAAGGACCCATGATCCGACGCTTCATCTTCGTACCGCTGGTCGGTGCCGTGCTTGCCGCCGGCATCGCAGTGCTTGTGAGCGCGCAGATCCCGCCGGGCCGGTTCGGGATCGGTGACTCCATCCTGCTGTCGACCTCGGACGAGCTCGCACCGTTGGGGTACGGCATCAACGCCGAGGTCGGACGGCAGTTCTCGGCCGGCCTCGAAGTAGCACGCCGCATGGCCAACCACGGGAAGCTCCCGCGGATCGTGGTGTTCCACCTCGGTACGAACGGGCCGATCGCGGCGGAGGACTGCGCCATCCTCGTCGACATCGTGGGGAACCGTCTGCTGTTCCTCGTGACCGTGAAGGTTCCCCGGCCGTGGGAAGCGTCGAACAACGACACGATCAACGCCTGCGTCAGCGCCTCGGACCGCGTCCACGTGGTCCGGTGGTACGCGCGGGCGTCCCTCCATCCGGAGTGGTTCGGCGAGGACGGCTATCACCCCAACGCGGAGGGTCAGGCGGCGTTCGTCGCGCTCGTCAACCAGGTCGTCGACGAGACGATGGCCGCTCGCAGGGCCGCCCGATCCGGCCCGTAGACTCGTCCGCGGTGGCCTGCCCGAGCGGCCGAAGGGGCACGCCTGGAAAGCGTGTAGGGGGGCAACTCCCTCGAGGGTTCGAATCCCTCGGCCACCGCCGATCCCGTCAGTCCGGGTAGACCCAGCCCACCTGATCGTTCGTCACGGCGATCGACGCATGGGTCTGCACGAAGCGCCATCCGCCGTCCTCGCGGTGGAACACCGCGCTCCATCGAGGTGACACCGAACGCCCGTCCGGCATCGTGAGCGTCAGGCGCGACGAGGCCCAGCCGACGGTGCCCTCTTCGTAGGCCTCGGTCTCGGAAGGGGAGAACGTCACGGCGCCCGCGGCGCCTTCGACCTCGCCGCGCAGGAACGCGCTGATGGCCTCCCCACCGGACAGCCACTCGCTCGGGTCGCTCCCGATAAGGCGGGTTCCCGGTGACGGTGAGACCCGGCGGTCGATCACCGAGGCGTCCCCCGTCGACGCCCCGTGGAACCATTCCCGCACCAGATCCTCGAGCTCCAGTGACCGCTCCATGCGCACGACCTCCTTGACCGGGAAGCATCATGTCAGATCGAGGTCGAGGTTGGTGAACGACCTCGTGACGTGCATGCCGACGTGCTCGTAGAGCGTGAGCGCGCCGGTCCTCGAGTCGGTCGAGATCGAGGTGCGGTCGTAGCCACGGTCGAACGAACGTTGGAGGGCGAGCTGCAGCAGCGCCCGGCCGATGCCGCGGTGACGCACATCGCGCCGGGTCGCGAGCTTGTCGATCCAGATCTCGTCGGCGTCGAGGATGAACGCGCCGCCCACGATCTCGCCTCCCTCCACCGCGAGGATGAGGTCGTCGGGCACGAAGCCCTCCCGTTCGATCGTCATCGCTCGCCAGGTCGCCGGCGTGGACGGGAGCCGATCGGCGAACTCGGAGAAGGCTCCCTCGAACATCGCGAGCGCCTCGTCGGTGTCCCCGGGGTGCCAAGCCCGGAGCTCGACACCGGCCGGTGGCACGGGGTCCGCGGGACGCTCGGCGTGGTCCGCGCGAAGGATCCACGACGTGTGGCGTGGATCGTAGCCGGCGGCGCGGAGCAGCGCCTGGGGCTCCGCCAGCGCGTCGTCGAGGGTCTGACCGATCCGCGACGCGCCCTTCTGCCTCGCGCGCCGCTCCGACCAGAGGCGCAGCCACGTGCCGGTGCCTCGCCCTCGGTGCGCCGGGTGCACGTCGATCCATGCGCTCCGAGGATGGACGATCATGCCCCAGCCGACGGGACGCCCGTCTGCGAACACGCCGACCCAGTCGTGGTCCCGGTCGAAGCCGTCGGTGCTCGAGTCCGAGAGCATGTCGGCGCGCTCCCACATGAGCTCACCGGTGTCGTGCAGCTCGCACTCGTTGACCAGGTCGACGACCGCGTCGACGTCGTCGAGCGTGATCGCGCGGGCGCTGCAGCCGGTGGGCAGGCCGGGCGCGTCGGTCAGCGGGGCATCCATCCGGGGCAGGATACGGGCGCGACGGGCCCGGGCAGCGGCGCCCCCGACGTGAGCGCGGTCCAGACGTCGTCGAAGTCCTCCCACGGTAGGAACGCCACGCCGTCGCGCTCGCAATGCTCGACCAGGACGTCCTTCGCGAAGACGAGGTCGGCGTAGAGCGCGCCGTAGCGGTCCGACGATCCTTCGCCGACGAACGCGACCGGTCCGGGCGCGCGGAGCACCGCGTTCATCTTGCAGGTGCCGCAGTTCACGCAGTCCGGGTGCCCGTTCGGGAACGCGATCGCGCCGTCGTCCCACGTGTTCGTGATGACGGTGACGCCGTCGATGCCGGAGGCCGCCAGCAGCGGATCGATGTAGAGGCTGAACCCGTCGGAGGCGAGCGAGACGGGCACGTCCGCGTCCTGGCAGCGCCGGACGAACGGCCCGAACGTCCGATCCATCGGGCAGTGATCGAGCGCGAAGGCGACCATCTCCTCGGTCGAGGCTCGGAGCATCGCCGCCTGCAGCTCGAGGCCTTCGGGCGCCCCCATCTCGCCGCGCTCCCACGCCTCGTCGTAGGTCCGCCACGAGGGGTCCGCGAACGCGTCCAGCAGGTGCTCCGCGACGTCGTGCAGACACGCCGTGCCGTCGAAGTCCACGATCACCGAGCGAACGGGCAGCATCGCGCGAGGCTACCCTGCGCGACGTGGAAGCTCCGGAGCGGATCGCGTCCTTCCTGCCTGCGGCGTGGCGCCGGCGGGTCGCGGCCTGCGGTGGGACCGTCCACGAGGTGGACGGTCTCGCGGTGTGCCTCACCGGTGTGCCGGTGAACGAGTTCAACCCGACGTTCGTGGAAAGCTCGGTCGGCGATCCGGTCGCGGCGATCGCGGCGGCCGAGGCCTTGTACCCGGCGACGGCCTCGTTCGGGATGAACCTGGACCCGGGGCTCGACGTCGAGGTCCGTGCGGCGGTCGCCGCGGCCGAGCTCACCTTGCTGGAGACCAGACCCGCGATGGCGGTCGCGGTGGCGGACGTGCCGGCGATACAGGCGCCCGACGGCGTCGAGCTGTTCCGGGTGACC
>CAZZND010000097.1:0-6485 GCA_964655465.1 uncultured Actinomycetes bacterium | reverse complement strand
CCGCGCTGCTCGACGAGGTCGCCCGCGTCGATGCTACGGCGTTCGGGGGCGCCCCGGCGATGACGCGACGGTTCCTGCCCGACGCCGTGCTCGAGGACCCGGCGCAGCGGGTCTATGCGGCGCGAGTGGGTGGTGAGCTCGTGGCGGCCGGTGAGACGGCGCTCGTCGACGGCGTGCTCGGGGTATTCGGCGTTGCGACCGTGCCGGCGTTCCAGCGACGGGGGATCGGCGCCGCGATGACGGCGCTGCAGGTCGCGGACCGTCGCGAGGAGGCCGAGATCGCGGTGCTCGACGCCTCGGAAGTCGGGTTCGGTGTCTACGAACGGCTGGGGTTCCGGACCGTGGCCTCCCGCGAGATCTGGGTGAGGAACGGGTGAAGGGGCCGGGGCCTGGCCGCTACGAAGCCGCTCCGTCCACGATCCTACGACCGTCGAGGGGCTCGTCCAGCGTGATCACGGTCCGCTTGAAGACCGCGATCTCGATGCAGGCGACGTCGCCGGCGCTCGGGTCGTTCCCCTCGAACAGCGTGATCGTCACGGTGGTCGCGCCGTAGGCCACGTCCACGCGATCGAGCACGTAGCACGGTTCCACACCGCTCACGAAGTCGATCGTCACGGTGCGATCGTCGGCGCCGATGGTCGCCGTGTCGAAGGGTCGCGCGCGCACGTTCGCCATGCCGGGCGTGGGCACGGTCAGCGTCGGCTCGGTGGGGACGGGCTGAGGGGTGTCGTCGCACGGGGTGTAGGAGACCGACGCATCGGGTCCCTCGCCTTCGAGGACCTCCTCGCCGCAGATCGGCTCGGTGATCGTGCCGTCGTCGCCGACGACCATGTCGTTGCAGTCGGGGAAGCCGGGGGCACCCATCGCCATGCCGCCGCCCGAGCCGCCCGAGCCGCCCGAGCCGCCCGAGCCGCCCGAGCCGCCCGAAACGTCACCCTCGGTGCCGGGCATCGGCTGCACGGGCGGGGAAGGGGCCTGTGCGAACGCGACGGCGGAGATCGCGAGGGCGCCGACGGCGATCACCAGGGCGATGGTGCGGCGGGTCGTGGTCTGCATGTGCGTGCCTCCTCGCGGGGTCGAAGGGTCGGCCGTCAGCGGGTACCGTGGCTGCGACGGCCTCGGGGCGCGGGCGGGTTCCCGGCTCAGAGGATCAGGCGCTGGAAGATCAGCTCGATGCCGTCGGGATCGGCCCCGGTGGTGGCGTCCTCGAAGCCAAGCCTTCGGTAGAAAGGGGCGATGTCGGGCTCAGCCTCGAGCACCACGGCGCCTCCCCCACGGCCCAGGATCCGTTGCAGCGCATCGCGCATCACCTGCGAGCCGAGCCCTCGCCGCTCGAGCCCCGGCTCGACCCCGACAGGGCCGAACCACCAATGCGGCTCGTCGGGATGGTGGGGTTCGAGGAAGCGTCGATATGCCTGGACACCCCGCTCGCTCTCGTCCTTGGGCTCGGGCAGGTCGTCGAGTCCGTCACACCAGCAATGGCCCGGCTCGGTCGCCCGGGCCATCGCGACCACGTAGTTGCCGGCGAACGCGGCGACCGTCAGATGGCCGCCCCACGGGATCCCCATGTACGCGTCGTAGGCTGCCTTGAGCCGGTCGACGGGGTCGTCGCCGACGTGGGTGAACAGGTGCGAGAGGGACCGTGCTGCGACACCGGCCGCCGCGGAGAAGCCCTCCTGGTCGACCTCCTCGACCTCGATCTCCACGTCAGCTCCCCCCGAGCAGCGCTCTGGCGCGCGCCAGCTCCGCGGGGGTGCGGAGCCGCTCGAAGGTCTCGGCCGCCGCCTCGGCGCGCGCCGCCGCGTCGTCGCTCCCGGCCTCGGCGATCTCGAGGTCCGTGACCGCGCGCTCCCAGACACAGCCCAGCGCGTCGTAGGCCGCGCTCGCGGCCGCCAACAGGGTCAACCCGCGCTCGGCGTCACCGGCCGCGAGCGCGGCCTGGCCCTCGAGCCTGTCTGCCGCCGCCTCGAGCGAGGGGGACGGGGTCAGGGTCGCGAAGTGGCGCATCGTCTCCAGCGCGGCCGGGGCTTCGTCCCATGCTTCACTCGCGGCGATCACCTCGGCCTCGGCCTCGTAGACCTCGGCCGTGAGGATCCGCCACGCGTACGGTCGGCCGCGCTCGCGTGCATCGTCGATCTCCCCCCGAGCGAGCGAGAGCCTGATCGCGGGTACGTAGAGGCGAACGCCTTGTCGCGCAGAGATCCGTCCGACGATCTCGGCAAACCGGTCGCTCTCGACCTGCTGGCGCCGGCGTGCGTGGATGGCACCCACCACCGCGTAGGCGCCTGAGCAGAAGTACGGCGGTGCATCACGGCGGTCGTCGAGCAGATGGCGCACCATCGCGAGCTCCTCGATGGCTTCGTCCCAACGCCCCAGCCTCTCGCAGGCGATGACCTTCCATGACCGGCCGTGGATCTCGACGTTGGGGCCGCGGCCCCCGATCCGTGCCTCGCCTTCGTCGGCCAGCGCGATCGCCTCCTCGTACCGGCCGAGCTCATAGGAGAGCCATGCGCCCATCGCGTAGAAGTCGCCGATCTCGGTGACATCCGTGACCTCACCCATGATCTGGCGGCGACGCTCGAGTGCGACCGCGGCTCGCCCGTACAGCCCGCTCGAGAGCCACCCGCCGTTCGCCTGGTCGAGCACCGCCGACGCCAGGTTGGGTAACCCCAGGCGGATCGCCGCATCGGCTGCGTCGAGCCCCGCGGCCTCAGACGCCTCGAGCTCCTCCATCGTCACGTTCTCTTTGGGGTAGGCGAACAACCATCCGGCCTGGAGCGCCAGCAGGCGGATCCGCTCTTCGCTGTCGCCGGGCGGAAGCGCGGCGAAGCCCCGATCGAGCAGCTCACGTACCTCGGCTTCCTTCGGTACCGCGCCTAGCATCGAGCCGGGCCAACGCTGGGCGATCTCGCATGCACTGGCGCACAGGTGTGCCACGCGGTGTCCGTCGGGGGGGTCAGCGCGCTCGCGGGTCGCCATCGCCTCCTTGAAGTAGCGCCACGCGGAGTCGCCAACCGCCTCTGCGATGAACGCCTCGGCGAGCATCTCCAAGGCATCGGTGCGCTCGAGATCGCCGACCGCCAGCGCGAGCGCGTCCTCCGCCAGGCGCTGGGCTTTCTTGAGGACCGCGCGCCGCCGCGATCGTTCGGAGGCCTCCAAGGACCAGCGCAACGCGCTGCCGCGCAGATCCTCGTCGGGCTCGTCGCCGGTCTGCCGCGCCGTCTGGACCGCCGTCGTGCAGTGGTACGCGAGCAGCTCCGCGAACTCTGGAGCGCGCTCGCCGGCGCTCGACTCGATCCATGCGGCCACGGAACGGTGCGCCGCCGCCCGCTCCCGGCGGGGGAGCGACTCGTAGGTGACATCGCGCGTCAGGATGTGCTTGAACAGGTACTCGCGCTCGCCCGCGAGCGTCGACCCGGAACGTGACAGCACCAGCTCGCGGTCCTCGAGACGCCGGAGCGCCTCGGTCACCTCGGCCGCAGACGTGCCCGTGAGACCGGCGACGGGCCCAGGCCAGAAGACCCGCCCGACCACGGCGGCGGACTGCAGGATCCATTTGTCGTTCGGCTCCAGGAGGTCGATCCGCGAGGCCAGCACCGCCTGGACCGTGTCGGGGATCTCGACGTCGGCGATCGTCGAGGTGGCGTGCCAGCGCTCACCCTCGCGCTCGAGCGAGCCATCGTCGATCAACCGCCTGATGATCTCCTCCAGGAAGAACGGGTTGCCCTCGGCGCGCTCGACCATCGTCGCGTGGACCGACGTCGGGAGGTCGTCGACGGTGAGCAGCATCTCGATCAGGTGCTGTGCCTCGTCGGTCGAGAGCGGGTCAAGCGCGATCGCGGACATCGAACGGCGCCCCCCGCCCCACGCCGGCCGCCGCGCCGTCAGGTCGGGACGCGTCGGGCACATGAACAACGCAGGGCCTTCCACCCGATCGGCGAGTGCCTCCAACATGTCGAGCAGGACCGGGTCGGCCCAGTGGATGTCTTCGATCACGATCACCGCGGGGGCATCCGTCGCAAGGGCCGTGAAGAACGACCGCCAGGCTGCGTCCACGTGGTCGCGGACCTGTTGCGTGTCCATGTCGTCGAAGGGCGTGTCGGGATCGGCCAGGCCGATCGTGTACGCGAGCGCGGCGGTCGCGACGATCGGATCGGCGGTCATCTCTGCGGTGAGCAGGTCGTGTCCGAGCTTGCGCACCTTCTCGATGGCGAGCTGCGGGCCGTCGCTGTCCAAGATGCCTGCGTGGCCCTTCAAGATCTCGGCGAGTGGCCAATACGCGATCCCGTCGCCGTAGGGCAAGCACCGTCCGCGAAGGATGAGCGGAGGTGGCTGCTGTTGCTCAGCCCACGCGAGGAACTCGCGGGTGAGCCGGCTCTTGCCCACGCCGGCGTCGCCGTAGAGGGTGACGAGGCTCGGCCGGCGCTCGGCGGCGACCCGCGCGTAGACGCTGCGGAGGACGTCCATCTCCGAGTCGCGCCCGACCATCGGGGCGCGCAGGCCCGGCACGCCGCGCTCGGCCTCGAGCATGGTCTCGGGGGCCAGGCGGAAGCCACGCACCCTCTCGGTCTTGCCCTTGAGCTCGAGCGGTCCGAGATCGACGAGGTGCGCTCGCGGAACGGACCGAGCGGTCCGTTCGCCGAGGACGACGGTGCCGGGCTCCGCCGCCGACTGCAGGCGTGCCGCGGCGTTCACCACGTCGCCCGTGACCATCGGTTCGCCCGGTTGCGGCGAGGTCGTCGCGAGCACATCGCCCGTGTTCACGCCGATCCGGATCTGCAGCCGAACGTCGTGGCGGGCGCTGAGCTCCTCGTTCACCGTCTCCAGGCGGGTGAGCATGTGCGTCGCGGCACGGAGCGCCCGGGCCGGGTCGTCCTCGTGCGCGACCGGCACCCCGAACGCGGCCATGATCGCGTCACCGATGAACTTCTCGACCGTGCCGCCCTCAGCCTCGATCTCTTCGCGCATCGCCGCGAAGAAGGTCTCGAGCACCTCGCGGAGGCTCTCGGGGTCGAGCTGCTCGCCGAGCGTCGTCGATCCGGTGACGTCGGCGAACAAGACGGTGACGAGCTTGCGCTCACCGAGGATCGGGGCGGATGCGCGGGCGGTCGGCGCGCCGCACGAAGGACAGAACGCCGCGGCCGACGGGAGCTCCGCGCCGCAGGACGCGCAGGCGGGCGTGAGGGAGGCACCGCACGACGCGCAGAACCGCACTCCTTCGACCGTCTCTGCGCCGCAGCTCGGACAACTCATCACGGGCGGAGCCTAGCCCGGCACCGCTCCTGACGCCGCCCGCCCTCGGGGACGGGCTACTCGGCCGCGAACATCTGGAAGAACAGCGGGAGGGTCAGGACCACCCCGATCGCGAGGAGCACCCACGTGAGGGTGAAGATCGGGCCCGGTTTGGGGTCCTTCGACTTCCAGAGCGCGTGCAGGATCGCCCACGAGACGAAGAAGACGAGCGAGGCCCCGATCGTCTTGCCCGAGAGCGCCCCCACCCCCTCATCCAGCTTCAACGTGTCCGCGAACGACTCGCTCGCCTCGGCGAGGGTCGTGAGGATCCCGAGCACGACCGCGGCGATCCCCGATGCCACGAACACCGCGGCGACGGGGCCGAAGGGCTTGCTCGCCTGGACGTCTGCCATCATCAGCACCTCCCTCAAAGGACCGGGGCTTTCTTCGTGATCAACGCCCCGAGCAACCCTGCGATCGCCGCCAGGACGAACGACGCGAACAGGAACCACATCAGGCTCCGACGCACGTCGTCGCGCTGCAGCAACCCCGCCCCGAGGTAGAGCACGCCGACCATGGCCGCCGTTGCGACGAAGGGCACGATCCACGCGGCGTGCTCCTTCCACTCCATCGCGAACTCGTGCCACTGCGCGGTGTCCTCGCTCGCGAGGAGGTCCCACTTCGGACCGCACCCCTCGGCCACGGACTCGACCGTCGACGCCGTGCAGGTCGCGGTCGCACCCTCGCGGTACCAGGGGTACACGATCCATGTCCCGGTCAGCACGGTGAGCCAGGCGGCCAGCGCCATGATGACCAGACCGGCCTTGAGCCTCGGCATCCGCTCCTTCACCCCTTCGGGGGTGATGAGCTTGGGTCGCAGGCTCCACAGACCGGCCAGCGCGCCGCCGAACGCCAGGAGGTACAAGGTGCCGAGGCCCATCCCATGGATGAGCCCCCAGAACTCTCGGTCGGTGAGGTTCATGCCCCGCCCTCCTTCTCCGTTGCCGTCATCCGGAGCCTAGGGCGCGTGACCTCGCCCGCTCATGGGCCGGGTAGCACCCATCTGGAGGGCCATCCGACCCCGGGGCCCGCGTCCATGTCGGAGGCCCCCGTATACTCGCCGGTGGCCGTGCTAGGCGGGGAGCTAGCGGTGCCCTGTACCCGAGATCCGCTTCATGCGGGGCTGAATCCCCGCCTGAGGCCCGCGAGGTCCGAGGCAGCTCTCGGCGCGGGGCGTTGAAGGTCGGGTCCTA
>CAZZND010000096.1:7693-10768 GCA_964655465.1 uncultured Actinomycetes bacterium | reverse complement strand
CTTCCGCGCGTTCCATCAGTTCCTGGGTGTTGGCGTGGGAGAGCATCTCGGCTACCTGTTCACCGCCCTGTGGACGATGCTCGTGGGTGCAGCGATCTGGGGAGGGCAGCCCTGCCGACGTGGCTGGCCTTTCCGGGCATCGTGATCGGCCTCGGTCTCGCCCTGTGTTCGGCCGAGTTCTTAGGCCCGAACGAAGAGCGCGGGTGGAAACTGGCGGGCGCCGCGGTGCCCTTCTTGTACATCGCGTGGTCGCTCTGGCTGGTCGCTCTTGGTATCGCCCTGCTCGTCTAGCGAGAGGCAAGCCCTACGCTCGGCGGTCTGATTCACGCGTATCGCTGGGCGGCGTGATTCGGATTGTTGAACCCTTCACGTCGGTGAGCCACAGACGGACGAACCGGATACCTCGTTCCTCGACGGTGCGCAGCACGTACTCGGCCTCGGCGGTGAGCATGGAGTCACGGTATCGAGCGGGCGAGGGGGCACGGTTACGCCCAAGTAACGCTTCGCCACATCGGCGGGAGTTCGAAGCCGTGCGCGGCGACCGCTACTCGCCCTCGGCGCGTTCGATCGCGCGCCGCGTCGCCGAACCGTTCACCTTGAGCGCCAGGAGCAGGAACGTGAGGCTCACGAGGAGCATCACCGTCGCGATCGCGTTCACGACCGGCGTCAGCCCGAAGCGGATCCGCGAGTAGACGCGCATCGGGAACGTGATCGCCGTCGAGCCCGCGGTGAAGAACGCGATGATGAACTCGTCGAAGGAGAGGGTGAAGGCGACCAGCGCCCCGGCGACGATCCCGGGGGCGATCAGCGGGACCGTGACCCGGTGGAACGTCGACCAACGGCTGGCGCCCAGGTCCTGGGCCGCCTCCTCGATCGAGGGGTCGAAGAAGCCGAGCCGCGTTCGAACGATGGCTGCCACGAAGACCATGTCGAACACCACGTGCGACGCGATGACCGTGGTCCGCCCGAGCGTCAGACCGATCAACGTGAAGAACGACAGGAGCCCGATCGCCAGCACCAGGTCGGGGACGACCGCCGGGAGGAACAGCATGCTGTCCAGGGCGGTGCTCCGGACGTGCCGGGCCAAGCCGATGGCGAGCATCGTCCCCAGCGCGGTCGCGATCACCGTCGCGACCGTCGCGACGATCAGCGTGTTCTTGAGCCCGTCGATGAGGTCCTCGGCCGCGAACATCTCGCCGTACCACTTCAACGAGAACCCGCCCCACGTGGTCGACTGCCCCGACCCGTTGAACGACAACAGGACCAGGACCACGATGGGGGCGTACAGGAAGACGTAGACCAGGCCGGTGACGGCCCCGAGCGTCCGATCCATGACGGCACCGGGTTCACGCGCCACGGCTGGACAACCTTCGCTCCCGGCGCAGCATCAGCGCCTGGAGCACGAGCAGCACCATCGTGATCAGGATCACTCCCATCGCGAGCGCGGCCCCGAACGGCCAGTCCCGCGCGGCGAAGAACTGCTGCTGGATCAGGTTGCCCACCATCGACTTCAGTCCCCCTCCGAGCAGGTCGGGGACGATGAAGTTCGCCAGGCTCGGGACGAACACGAAGATGCATCCGGCGAACACCCCCGGCAGGGTCATCGGGAACGTGACGCGGAAGAACACCGAGACGGACGAGGCGCCGAGGTCCGCGCCGGCCTCGCGCAGCCTGGGCCCGAGGCGCTCGATCGACGCGAACAGCGGCAGCACCATCAGCGGCAGGAACGCGTAGACCAAGCCCAGCACGATCGCGAACTGGTTGTTCAGCAGGGGGAGCGGCTCGTCGATGAGGCCGAGGCTGCGGAGCGCCTTGTTGATCAGCCCCTCGTTGTTGAGCAGGGCGATCCACGCGTACGTGCGGATCAGCAGGTTGGTCCAGAACGGCAGCACAACGATGACCAGCAGCGGGAGCCGCCACCGCGGCGTCCGCGTCGCGATGAAGTACGCGGTGGCGTAGCCCAGGACGAGGGCGATGGCCGTGGTGAGCAGCGCGGTCCGCAGCGAGAACCAGAACACCTTCAGGAACAGGGGTTCCGTGGCCCTGATGTAGTTGTCCAGCGTGAAGGTGAAGTCGACCCCGCCGATCGACGACCGCCGGAAGAAGCTGTAGACGAGGATCAGCGCGACAGGAGCGAGGAAGAAGACGACCCAATAGAGGAGACCGGGACCGAGGAACAAGGCCCCCTGCGCCTTGTTCCCGGTCCCGGTGTCGTCCCCTCTCCGCCGGGTCACGATCGGCCGCTACGAGGCCTTGATCTCTGCGGCCGCCTGCGTCCAGGCCTCCTGCGCGTCCCCGACCGGTACCAGGGCCTCGAAGGCCAGGAGCTCTTCGGGGGTGATGCCCAGGTTCGGATAGGCCTCCACGATCGCGGGGTCGAGCAGCTCCATCGCGGGTCCGCTCGGCACCTTGTACAGGACGAGCTCCGCGACCTTGACGTGGTTCTCGGGGCGCAGCACGAAATCGATGAAGGCGTGCGCCGCCTCCTTGTTCTCGGAGGCCTCCATGACGGTCATGACGTCCGCCCACAGGTCTCCGCCCTCCGACGGCACGACGAACTCGACGTTCTCGTTCGTCGCGTAGTTGCACCAGCCGTCCCAGCCCTGAACCAGGGACGCCTCACCCGAGTCGAGCTTCTCGTAGAAGAGCGTGTCGTCGTACGCCAGGAGGTTCTCCTTGGCGGCGATGGTCAGCACCTTGGCTTCCTCGATCTCGGCGGGGTCCTGCGTGTTGACCGAGTAGCCCAGCGTGAACAGCGCAGGCTGGAGGAGCCAGCGCTCGGTCCCGAGCATCGTGATCTTGCCCTTCAGCGAAGGGTCGGGGTCCAGCACGTCCTGCCAGGAGTCGATCGGCACGTCGACCAGGTCGCTCCGGTAGCAGACCCCCGTGGTGCCCCACGTGTAGGGCACCGAGTGTCGGTTGCCCGGGTCGTACGCGAGCTCGTTGGCCTCCGGGTACAGGTTCTCGAGGTTCGGGAGCTGCGAGTGGTCGAGCTCGGCCACCCACCCGTTGTCGAGCATCGTCTGGACGTAGTGGCCGGAGATGAACACGACGTCGCGGCCGGTGCCACCGGAG
>CAZZND010000096.1:0-7683 GCA_964655465.1 uncultured Actinomycetes bacterium | reverse complement strand
CGATGACGTCCTCGTTGTTCACGTGGTCCTCGAGGAGCGTGACTTCGACCCCGGTCTCCTTCTCGAAGTCCTCGACGAGGCCCTCGGGGGTGTATGCCGCCCAGTTCGAGACGACGATCTCCTGGTCCTCGAGCGGCACCGCGGGCTCGGTGCTCGTGGGCGCCGCGGGCTCGCTCGTCGTGTCCGAGCACGCCGCCGCGATCACGGCGAGCACACCGAGGACCGCGATCCATCTGAAGAGCTTGTTCGTGGTCATCGCGCACCTTTCGGTCGTGAGTGGGTATCGCGGGCGACGCTAGCTGCCCGCGGTGGGGCGGTCAACGCGATGGGCTCAACCATCGTTCGCGACCTTCTCGAGGATGTCGGCACCGAGCACGTGACCGGGCTGGGCGCGGATGGCCTCGGCGCTGGCACGCATCCGTGCACGCAGGGCGTCGTCGCCCAGGAGCCGGTCGACGGCGCCGATCAGGTCGTCATCGGTGCAGTCGTAGGTGGGCAGGCGTTCGCCGAACCCGGTCTCGCGCAGCCGCTGGGCGTTGTCGTACTGGTCCCAGAACAGCGGCAGCCCGATCATCGGCAGCCCGAAGTGGAACCCCTCGCACATCGTGTTGTTGCCGCCGTGCGTGATGAGCAGATCGCACTGCGGCAGGATCGAGGGCTGCGGCAGGAACTGGTCGCCGTACATGTTGGGTCCGAGCGTCATCTGGTCCTTGAGCGGCCCCATCGACACGATGACCCGGTGATCGGTCTTCGCGAGCGCGTCGATGAGCCGCTGCATCAGACCGACGTCCATGCACCCGAGCGAGCCGAGCGACAGGTAGATGACCTTGCCGCCGCCGGGCACGTGCTCGTCGACGTCGAACGGGGCTTCGCTCGTCCGCACCGTCGACTCCAGCCGGTGCCAGGTCGCATCGAGCGGGACCGAACGGGCGTAGTCCGCGACCCCGGGGAACAGGTACAGGTTGGCCCAGGGCGAGTTCGTGCTGAACTCGTCGATCGGGCACGTGGCGACCCCGACCGATGCCCGGAACTCGTTGTGCTCGGCGAGCAGGGTCTCGTGCTGACGGTGGTACTCGTCGACGAACGCGGCCCACTCACTCCGGTCGCCGACCGGGAGTCCCGACAGCGGCGGCGGCAGGTCGGCGTCGCGCATCTCGAGCGGGTTGGCCGACACGAACCGGACCCACGGCGCGCCGGCGAGCTCGACCGCCGGATAGCCGTTCACGTTGTCCGTGCAGACCACGTCGGGACGGATGTCGTCCCAGATCTCCATGATCCGGGCGTGGGAGTACTGCTCGCCGGCGACCAGCGCCTCCCAGATCGGCTTCGTCACCGTCTCGATCTGCTCGATGGTCGGCTTGCGGAACTCCGGCGACGTCACGCGGATGAACTCGGCCCATGGGTCGGCCATCGGATCGGCGGCTTCGTCGGCCGGGGTCATGCGCATGATGCGCTCCTCGAACCCGCGCCGCTCGAGTTCGCCCCGGAACGACTCGTCAACGACGAACACGACCCGGTGCCCGCGTTCTAGGAGCACGTTGGCGATGGCCACGCAGTTGTTGGTGGGTCCCCAGGCGCCCGGCTCCGGGAAGAATGCGATCGTCTTCGCTGGCTCCGTCACGATCCGATCTCCCCCGGTCCTTGGAGGCTCGCACTCTACCGTACCTGCTCGAGGTTCTGACGATCGACGTGGCCGGACGGCCCGTCGACCCACCTATCATCGCGGCGTGACCGTCGACCTTGACCTGCGATCGCGGGCGCGCCGGATCCGGCGCTGGCACGGGTGGCCGTCAGGCGTGCCCGCGATGCCGGCGCCGAGGTGGCCGATCCCGCGCTGGTCCATCTGCTCGGGTTCTCGATCGCGGTCACCGACCTGTTGGTGCGGCACCCCGAGGAGGCCGCGATCCTCGCCGACCCAGTCGCGAAGCGTCTCGGCCGACATGCCGAACGTGGATGAGACCGAGCGGATCGTCGCCCGCTGCGACGGGTGCTCAGACCGCTGCTCGAACACCATCCGGACCGCTCGCTCCCGGGTCTCTGGCGGATACCTCTTTGCTCGCGACATGGCCCCATCCTCTCAACGGTTGGAGCCTCCGGATGACCCGGCTTGATCCCATGGAGCTTGCGCACGATCTGCTCGGGCGTGTGGCGTCTTCCCGTCACGAGCCACCTCCTGCCCCGTCGGGGCTGTCGTGACTCTCACATCAGGTGGAGCCATTCACGGGGAGCGGACCACCCTCAGGCTAGTTTTGACTCCAAGCGCGATACTCCAAGTGCCATGATCGCAGGCACGAAGGTTGGGAGCCGTGATGACGGGGGCTCGATGAGCGAGGAGATCTTCAGGACGGCGTTCGACCACCCGCAGCGTGCGATGAAGGTCGTCCAGCACCTCGACAGGGAAGGCTGGTACTGGCCGAAGCACTTCGGCGACCCCGTTGCCGAGCACCGCGCGATCCGCAGCGACGTCGGCGTATGGGACGCGTCGCCGCTGCGCAAGTTGGCGTTCAGCGGCCCCGATGCGGTGAAGGCGGTCGACCGCATCTTCACGAACGACATGGTGAGCCTCGAGGTCGGGCAGGTGCGGTACACACCGTTCTGCGACGAGAAGGGCAAGATGGTCGGTGAATGCACGGTCTTCAAGACCGCCGACGATGGGTTCTTGGCGGTCACCGCGCTCGACTCCGATCTCGACCATTTCAGGGTCGTCGCCGAAGGCCTCTCGGTCGAGATCGAGCCGATGACGAGGTCGCTTCCGCAGCTCGGGATCACCGGCCCTCGGTCGCGCGAGCTCGTCCAGAGCCTGACCGAGGCCGACGTGTCGGGGCTCCGCTACTTCCGTTTCTGGCCGGAGCAGATCGAGGTCGGCGGTGTCCCGTGCTTGGTGTCGCGAACGGGCTATTCGGGCGAGCTCGGGTACGAGCTGTTCTGCTCGCCCGACGGGGCCGAGCAGCTCTGGGACGCGGTTGTCGGAGCAGGCGCGAAGCCCTTCGGGCTGGCGGCGGTCGAGACGATCAGGATCGAGTCCGGGCTGCTCTTCATCGGGCGTGACTACGTCCAGCACCAGACGAGTCCGTACGACGTGGGCCTGGACAAGCTCGTCCGCCTCGGCAAGGCCGAGTTCTGCGGCAAGGATGCGCTGGCGGCCGAGGCGGCGAGCCCGCCCAACCGCTTCGTCACCCTCGTCGTTGACGGAGCGGTTCCCGCCTACGGCGCCGCCGTCACGAGGGGCGGCGAGCGGATCGGCACCCTGACGAGCCCGTGCGAGAGCCCGACGCTCGGCAGGGTCATCGGCCTCACGGTGCTTCGCTCCGGAGCCGCCCGCGACGGGGGGAGCGTTGAGGTCGCGGTCGAGGGCGGGGCCGCCCCCGCGACGGTCGCTCCGGTCCCTCTCTACGACACAGAGAAGAAGCGCCCGCGAGCGTAGATGCGTCATCGGAGGTGTGTGTGAGCTCCACGAAGACGATCGTCTTCTTCCCTGAGGGCGCCTTCGGCCCCACCAACAACTGCGTCGGCATCGGCGAGCAGCTAAAGGCCCGCGGTCACCGGGTCGTGTTCATCATCGAGGAGTCGTTCGAGGGCGCGCTGGCCGCCCGCGGCTTCGCCGAGGCCCTGATGCGACTCGGTCCAAAGCCGCAGGAAGAGGAAGTACCGGGCCAGTTCTGGAAGGACTTCATCCGCGACAACGCGCCGATCTTCCGGAAGTCCACGATCGAGCAGCTGGGCGAGTTCATCCAGCCCACCTGGCAGGCGCTCCTGGACGGCAGCCGCTATGTGCAGCCGCGGCTGCTCGAGATCTTGGATGAGGTTCGCCCCGACGTCGTGGTGGAGGACAACGTGCCCTGCTTTCCGGCGGTCGTCACCGCCGGGGTGCCGTGGGTCAGGATCGTGTCCTGCAACCCGTTGGAGTTGAAGGATCCCGACCTACCGCCGGTGTTCGCGGGCTACGCGGCCACCGATCGAAGCAGTTGGGATGCCTTCCGCAGTGAGTACCGGCGCACGCATCACGAGATGTGGAGCGATTTCAACGAGTGGGTTCAGCAGGAGGGCGCGCCGGCCCTGGAGCCGTTGGAGTTCATCCACCGTTCGCCGTACCTGAATATGTACCTCTATCCGCAGGAGGCCGACTACCCCCGATCACGACCGCTTGATGCGACCTGGCAGCGGCTCGACTCCTGCGTGCGTGGCGGTGACCCCACGTTTGAGCTTCCCGCCCAGTTGCGCGACGGCGATGGGGCGCTCATCTACCTCTCGATGGGGTCGCTGGCTTCGGCCGACCTGGGGCTGATGGAGCGCTTGGTGGGGATCCTAGGCAGGCTGCCGCATCGCTTCATCGTGTCCAAGGGGCCGCAGCACGATCGGTACGAGTTGGCCGACAACATGTGGGGCGCGGAGTTCTTGCCCCAGCCATCGATACTGCCCATGGTCGATCTGGTGATCACTCACGGCGGCAACAACACCACAGCCGAGTGCTTCCACCACGGCAAGCCGATGATCGTGCTGCCGGTGTTCTGGGATCAGCACGACAACGCCCAGCGTGTGCACGAGACCGGCTTCGGCGTGCGCCTGGATACCTATGGGTTCGAGGCCGAACAGATGCGGTCGGCGATCGACGGGCTGCTGGCGGATGGGGCCACGCACGAACGTATGGCGACCATCGCCCGGCGATTGCAGGCGAACCCCGGTGCGGTGCGAGCGGCTGACCTGATCGAGCGTCTGTGAGCGGCCTGCACGCGGCCGGGAACGACGGTGAGCTGGCGGCGTCGGTCGAGCGTTTCGGGGCGGGTGGCGGGGCGGGGCTGCTGCCGCCGCGCCTGGTCGAAGGTGGCCGCATCCTCGGAGAGGTCGCCCTCCGCGACGTGCTTACGCTCCCGGGCGGGCAAATCATCTCGGTGCTCAGGTCCGGCGCCGACGTGCTGGTGGCGCCGCTCGTGGCGGGCCACGACGACGTCCGGCGGGCCCTGCCGGGCGACGGGGCGTTCGAGGGCTTGCTCGCGCTGATCGAACGAGGCGCACCCATCGGGCGGTTCGGGTTCCGGAGGTTCGCCGGCCCTGGTGCCGCCGAGCCGGCGACGGGGCCCCGCGGCGAGCGGGCGATCGACGTCGACCAGTCGAACGAATCCGTCGTGGTGGGGGAGCACGTCGTCGTGAAGCTCTATCCGATCACGGCGCCTGGGCCGCAGCCCGGGTTGGAGTTGCCCGAGCACTTGGCCGAGGCGGGTTTCGAGGGCATCCCGGCGCCGATCGGCGCGGTCACGTGGTTGGACGACGAGGGCGACGAGGTGCTCCTCGCCACGGCCGCCGCCTTCCTGCCGGGCGCGCGCGACGGCTGGGAGTGGTATCTGGAGCTGCTGCTCGGCTGGCTCGACGGCGACGTCGACGAGGACTCGGCGCTCGGCCCCGCTCGTGAGGTCGGGTCGCTGGCAGGGCGGCTCCACGCGGCTCTCGCGACCCCGACCTCGGTGCTGCCCCAGCCGATGCAGGTGGTGGGCCCCGAGATGCTCGAGTCGTGGCGCGTCAGGGCGGAGGCAACGCTCGACGAGGCGCTCACGCTCACCGGCGGACCTGAAGGGGAACGGTTGCGGGCGATCGCCGATCGTGTGCGCGCCTCCTTCGACGTGTTCGGCCACCAGGCGCAGGCGCGCGCGATGCGGATCCATGGCGATCTCCACGTGGGACAGATCCTCCACGGGGAGGGAGGGCTCGCGGTGACGGACTTCGACGGGAACCCTATGGCACCGGTGGCTGAGCGTCGAGCGCTGGAGTCGCCGGCACGCGATCTCGCGAGCCTCGTGCGGTCGGTCGACCATCTCGGTCGCATCGCGCATCGCCTCAGGGAGGGACGCGACGCCGACATCGATGACTGGATCGCTCGGAGCGTCGCTGACGTCACCGACGCCTACCGGGCCGAGCTTGCGGGGCGTGGTCGTGCCGACCTGTTCGACGGCCGACTGCTGCGGCCGTTCGAGGTGGCCCAGGAGGCCCACGAGTTCGTCTACGCGGCACGGTTCATCCCGCGGTGGCGGTACGTCCCGGACCTGGCGATCGCGGCGATGTTTCCACACGAAAGAGAGGCGTTCTGATGGGCCCACGAGAGTTCCTGGCAGACCTCGAGGCGAAACCGCACGCGTTGCGAGGGCTCGCCGACCGGCTGGCCGACGACGATCCCTGGGCGCCGGTCTCGCCCGCGGAGCGCATCATATTGATCGGGATGGGGTCGTCGCGATACGCGGCCGGGGTTGCCGCGACGCGCATGCGCGCCGCCGGGATCGACGCGGTTGCCGAGTACGCTTCCCTCGACGCAGCCACTCCTGGAGGGCCGGGAACACTGGCGATCGGCATCTCGGCGAGTGGGGGCACCGGGGAGACGGTGGAGGCCCTCGCGAAGCACCGGGGTCTGGGGGGAGCGGTGGCAGCCCTGACGAATGTCGCCGGCTCTGCCATCAGTCAGAGCGCCGATCTCGTCGTCGACATGGCGGCGGGGGAGGAGGCCGGCGAGTTGCGTGCCGCTCCTTCCAGCACACGCTCGCGATGCTGCTAGTGGTCCGTCGTTGATTTGATTTGGTGGAGTGTGGCGCGGCCGCGTTGGACCTTGGTGATGATCTCGTCGGCGGTGGCCTTCCAGACGAAGGGTTTGGGGTCTTCGTTCCAGTGCTCTGCCCAGGTGGTGATGGCCTCGGTGAGGTCGGCGACGCTGGTGAACCGGCCGCGGCGCAGGCGTTTGTCGGTGAGTTCCTTGAACCAGCGTTCGACCAGGTTCAGCCACGAGCTCGAGGTCGGGGTGAAGTGCAGGTGCCAACGGCGCCGGTCCTTGTGGCCAAGCCACTTCACGATCTGCGGCGTGGTGTGTGCGGACAGGTTGTCCAGGACCACGTGCACGGCCAGCCCGCGCGGCACGCTGGCGTCGAGCTGTTTGAAGAACCGCAGGACATCCGCGCCGGCGTGAGCCTTCTGGAAGTCGGTGAGCACCTGCCCGGTGGCGATGTTCATCGCCGCGAAGAGGTCGACGGTGCCGTTGCGCTTGTAGTCGTGGGTCATCGTGCCCGCCCGGCCGGGTTTCATCGGCAGCGACGGCTGGGTGCGGTCCAACGCCTGGCACTGGGTCTTCTCGTCGAAGCTGAACACCACAGCCCGCGCCGGTGGGTTGAGATACAGGCCGACGACATCGACGAGCTTCTCCTCGAACCGCGGGTCGGTGCTGATCTTGAACGTGTCGACCTTCCACGGCTTGAGGTTGTGGTCGGCCCAGATCCGCGCGACCGCGTCCTTGCCGATCCCGACCCGGGCCGCCATCGACCGGGTGCTCCACCGCGTCGAACCGTCCGCCGGGAGTTCGTGCAGGGTCAGCCGCAGCACCTGCGCGACCGTGCCGGACGGCAGCGATGGCTTGCGACCACGACCCTTGGCGATCACCCCGACCCCGTCGGGACCCTGCTCGGTGAACCGGGCCCGCCACCGGCGCACCGTGTCGGAGTCCACCTCGCAGCGCCGCGCGACCTCCTCGTTCGCGACCCCATCGGCCGCCATCAACAACGCCTTCGCCTGCACCACTATGCGATGCGGCAGCGTCGTCGACCGCGACATCCTCCCCAGCTCGGACCGTTGCTCATCGGTGACCGGCAAGGCCGGCGCAGTCAAGGTACGCATACATCATGCTACCGCACTATTTCCCAGACAGACCACTAG
>CAZZND010000095.1:909-10825 GCA_964655465.1 uncultured Actinomycetes bacterium | reverse complement strand
GTGCCCGTCGCGCCCGTCAGCGCCTCCGCCTCTCGCTCGTTCGCGAAGATGACCGTCGCCCTCGACGTCTCGGTGAAGAACCGATCGGCGCCGAACCGCTGGACGAGAGGCCACGACGCAGCCTCGACGGCGACCAGCGGAGACCTCGCCCGGTCGAGCACCTCGAGCGCCACGTCGTGACCCGGCTCCTGCAGCAGCAGGTAGCCCGAGACCAGGACCGCGTCCGCCTCGAGCGGTGACGGCAGGTCCTCGGTCCGAAGTGCCGCGTTGGCGCCCCGGTCCGCCACCATCGAGCGGTCGCCGACTTCGACCACGACGAGCATCACCCCGCTCGGCCCTTCGCGGCGGACCACCCCGGCCACGTCGACGCCGCGCCGTTCGAGCGAGCTCGAGAGCAGGTCGCCGGCGAGGTCGGGGCCGATCGCGCCGACGACCCCGGCGTGGGCGCCGGCCCACGCCGCCCAGACGGCCGCGTTGGACGACGATCCGCCGGCCCGAACCAGCACGCGACCGTGGACGTCACCGCCGCGCGCGAGCGCACCCGAGCGGGCGTGCACGTCGAGCATGACGTCGCCGATGCACAGGACGTGCGGCGTAGCTCCCACAGCCGCTCACGCTACCGCGTGGGCACCTCAGGCCGACGCTCGGGCGATCGCCATCTCGCGGCGGAACCTCTTCCAGTCGCTGGTCTTCACGCTGAACAGCATGTCGGTGACGATCTGCCCGATGCCGAGCGCGAGCACCGCGAGCCTGGCCCAGCCCGGCGCGCCGACGAGCGGCGCGATCGCCAGCACCAGGAACGGGGCGATCTTCGTCGCGATCGCGCCGCTCGCGTGGAACCACGCACGGGCGCGAGCCGGTGTGCGGAGGTACGTGGCGTAGTCGGTCTTGATGCCCGGCCGGGGCGGCGGAGGACCTCCGAAGAAGTAGTCGGTGCACCGGATGCCGGCGGCGAGGCCCACGAGCCAGTGCGCCGGCGAGTGCACCCCCACGGCCCAGGCCCCCGCGGCCGCCAGGAGCGCGAGGCCCGAGAGCAGGCCGTCGGTCCTCGCGGCGACGCCCAGCGCCACCCCGCCACCCACGATGACCGCGAGCAGCGCCAGGTTCCCGGCCCAGACGGGGAAGCGTGGCCCCACCCGAGCGCGGAACGCCGCCGTGTCGATCCGGCCCACCTGATCGGCGTAGGGCTCTATCAAGGAGGGGTCGGCCTTGATCCGCGCCACGAGCGGCCAGAGCCCGAGGGCTCGCAGGTCGGTGTCCCCCGCCGCGACCGCCGCCTCGATGCGGTCGAGATCTGCCCCGAGGCCGTCCGGGTTCCTGGCCCGGCCAGTTGGCGTCGCTTCCACGGTTGGGCCCTTCCCGGGCGGTACGATCCGCCCCGATGCGCTCCCTCCCATGTTGAGCGCTTCCCCCACGGGAGGACGATGTCCAAGAGCATCGCACAGACGGCGGCCCCGGCTGACGGCCGGGGCCATGCGCTCGTGACCCTCGACGGTCGCTACCACGTGTTGGAGCGGATCGCCGCCGGGGGCATGGGCGAGGTCTTCCGTGCGCACGACGCCGTGCTCGCGCGCGAGGTCGCCATCAAGGTGCTCCACCGCTCGCTCGCGAGCGATCCGGGCTTCGTCGACCGATTCCGTCGCGAAGCGCGGGCCGCGGCCACGCTCAACCACCAGCACATCGTGGCGGTCTACGACTGGGGCGCGGTCGACGGCATCTACTACATGGTCATGGAGTACGTGCACGGCCGGTCCGCGCGCGAGCTCCTGAACGCCGAGCACCACCTGGCGCCGGCGCAGGCGGCCGAGATCGTGCGGCAGACGCTGCTCGCGCTCGAGCATGCCCACGCGAAGGGCATCGTCCATCGCGACCTGAAGCCCGAGAACATCCTCATCACCCCTGACGGCGTCGTGAAGCTCACCGATCTGGGGCTCGCGCGCGCGTTCGCCGAGGCGAAGGCCACCCATGTCGGCGCGGTCACGGGCACCGTCCAGTACCTGGCGCCCGAGCAGATCCGCGGCGAGCCCGCGGATCCTCGCAGCGACCTCTATTCGCTCGGGATCGTCACCTATGAGCTCCTGACCGGGCGTCTTCCGTTCGACGGCGAGACCCCGATGGCGATCGCGTACAAGCACCTATCCGACGCCGTTCCGCCGCCGTCGGCGTCCATCGACGCGTCTCCCGAGCTTGACGCGTTCGTCGCGGCCGCCGTGGACAAGGACCGCGAGATGCGCCCGGAGTCCGCGTCCGTGATGCGCCGCGACCTCGAGGCGATCATTCCCTCGCTCCCCCGGGCCCGATCGCTCGGGGCCGTCGTTCAAGACCTGCCCGAGGTCGAGCGCGCCGGCGAGCCGACCGTGGCCGCCATCGCGACCGTGACCGAGACCATCCCGCGCGTGGAACGGACCCGTCGGCGCCGGGGCCGCCGGTTCCTGGGCATCGTGCTGCTGCTGGCACTCGTCGCCGCTGCGGCGTGGGGCGTGTGGACCTACGCGATCCCGCACACGACGCCGGTCCCGCCGGTCGAAGGTCTCACGGTCGCCACGGCGCGCGACCAGCTGACCTCGATGGGGTTCAGCGTGACCCTCGCCGAGGGCCGACACGACCGGCGGGTGCCCGAGGGCTCTGTGCTCCAGGTCGATCCCTCCGCCGGGACCGAGCTCGAGGCGGGCGAGGTCGTCACGATCACCCCGTCGCTCGGTCCCCCGCCGGTTCCCGTTCCCGGCGTGGTCGGCGACGCCCAGGCCGAGGCCACCGCGGCCCTCGAGGACGCGGGGCTCATGGTCGAGGTGAAGAAGGCGTTCCATCCGACCGCGCCCTCCGGTGAGGTGATCCGCCAGCAGCCCTCCGGCGAGCAGGCGCCGTTCGGCTCGACCATCACGCTGATCGTGAGCAAGGGGCACGCGCCGGTCGCCGTGCCGAAGGTGGTCGGCTCGGCGCAGAGGCAGGCCGAGAAGGCGCTGCACGCCGCCGCGTTCGACGTCGCCGTGGTGACGGCGTTCTCCGATGACGTGCCTCGGGGCGAGGTCATGGACGTCTCACCCGCCCAGGGTGAGGACGCCGACTTCGAGTCGACCGTGACGATCACCGTGAGCCAGGGGCCCGAGACCTTCCCCACCCCGACGTTCACCGGCCTGAGCCCGGCGGCCGCCGAACGGCTCGCTGCCTCCTACGGGCTCGAGGTGTCCTGGTTCAGGGTGCCCGGCACACCCCAGACCGTCGTGATCAGCCAGCTGCCGGCCGCGGGCTCGACCGTCCGCTACGGCGACACGATCACCCTGTACGTTGCCTGAGCGACCGGTTCAAAGCTCCAGCTCGGCGCGCGGCCCTTCCTGGTAGCTATAGCGCTCCTCGGCGAACGGCTCGGCGTGGACGTGGTAGCCCCGCACCTCCCAGAACCCGCGCCGGTTCGTGTCGGTGAGCTCGAGCCCGGTCAGCCACTTCGCGCTCTTCCACGCGTAGCGCTTCGGGACCACGAGGCGCAAAGGCCAGCCGTGGTCGGGACTGAGGTCCTCGCCGTGGTTCTGCCACGCGAGCAGCACGTCGTCGTCGTCCATCGCCTGCAGGGACAGGTTCGACGTGTAGCCGTAGGCGCAGTGCGCGATGACCCATCTCGCCTCGGGCGAGGGCTTCGCGCGCTCGAGGATCGTCCGGAAGGGCACGCCCGCCCACGTGTTGTCGAGCGTCGTCCACCCCGTCACGCAGTGCATGTCGGCATCGACCGTGACCCGGGGAAGCGCCAGCAGCTCCTCACGGCTGAGCGTGAACGGCTCGGCGACGAGCCCCAAGACCTCGAGGTCCCAGCTCGTCCCGTCGAACGCCGGGATCGGTCCGTAGTGCAGCACCGGCCACGTCTTGACCAGCCGGTTGCCCGGCGGCACGCGCGCGGCCACCTCGGGCGGGTGCTCCTTCGAGAACAGACCCATCAACGCTCCTTCTCAAGCATCCGTGACGACGGATCGGAGCGCGTCGATCGCGTGCCCCAGACCGTCGTCGTCCACGCCGACGTGGGTCACCATCCGGATGCTCGTCGCCGACATCGGCACGGCGCCCACGTCGTGGGCTTCGAGCCGTTCCAGCATCGTCGCGGCCGTCATGCCCATCGCCTCGGTGTCGACGAGCACCATGTTCGTTGCAACCTGGTCCAGATCGACGGACCCCGGCGCTAGCTCGGCGAGCGCCCCGGCGAGCCGGCGGGCCCGGGCGTGGTCCTCGGCGAGCCGCTCCCGGCCGGTCTCGAGCGCGACGATCCCGGCCGCCGCGACGATCCCGGCCTGCCGCCAGGCGCCTCCGTACAGGATCCAGATGCGGCGTGCCTCGCGGATATGGGCCGCGGATCCGCACAGGACCGAACCGACCGGGGCGCCGAGCCCTTTGGACAGGCAGAACATGACCGTGTCGGCCTGCGAGATCCATGCCGTGACCGGCTCACCGGTGGCCGCGACGGCGTTCCAGAGCCGCGCCCCGTCGAGATGGATCGGCACGCCCGCATCGGTGGCGACGGCGCGGACCTTCCGTAGTTGCTCGGACGGCAAGATCGTGCCGCCGTAGCGGTGTTCTCCACCGCGAGCAGATCGACCACCTCGACGTCGTAGTACTCGTCGGGCTCGAGGAGCCGGCGGGCGAGCGAGGCGGTCATCTCGCCGCTCGGCGAGTCGGTGCCCGTGCGGTACGAGAGCCCCGAGATGGCCGCCGACGTCATGACCTCGGTCGAGGCAACGTGCGCGCGTGCTTCGCACGCGATCAGGTGACCCGCGCCCGTGGCGTGCAAGCGGATGCCGATCTGGTTGGCCATGGTGCCGGTGGCCACGAACAAGGCGGCCTGGGTTCCGGTGAGCTCCGCGGCAAGGTCCTGGAGCCGGTTCACGGTCGGATCGTCGCCGTACCAGGCGTCACCGACCTCGGCCGAGGCCATCGCCGCGCGCATGACGTCGGACGGCTCGGTGACGGTGTCGGAGCGCAGGTCGACCCGGAAGCGCGCCATGCGCCGGAGTCTACCGGCGGCTGTCCCTGCCCTGTTCAGCCGAAGAACACCTCGGCGTCGCGGTAACGCTCGATCGGCACCACCCTGCGCGGCCCCGTCGCCTCCTGCAGATCGACATCGGCCACGTCCTGACCTTGGCGCGACACCATGCGCCCCCACCCTCCCGCGTTCGCGAGGTCGACCGCTGCGAGCCCGAACCGCGTGCCGAGCACCCGATCGAACGCCACCGGTGACCCACCGCGCTGCACGTGGCCCAAGATCGTGACCCGAGTCTGGAAGCCGGTCCTCCGCTCGATCTCAGGCGCGAGGACGTTCGAGATGCCGCCGAGCCGCGGGAACCCGTTCTCGTCCAGCGGGTACGCGGGGACCTCGAGCGTGCCGGGGATCGGCTCGGCGCCTTCGGCAACGACGACGATGGAGAACGAGGCCGTCGTCATGTGCCGGTGCCGCAGGTGACGGCAGACGTCCTCGAGGTCGAACGGGACCTCGGGGATCAGCAACACGTCGGCGCCGCCGCCGAGGGCGGCCTCGAGCCCGATCCAGCCCGCGTGTCGTCCCATCACCTCGACGACCATCACGCGGTCGTGGCTCTCGGCGGTCGAGTGAAGGCGGTCGACGGCATCGGTCGCGACCTGGGCCGCCGTGCGGAACCCGACGGTCACGTCGGTCCCCGGCACGTCGTTGTCGATGGTCTTCGGTACCCCGATGATCGGGATCCCCTGTTCGTTCAGCGCGGCCGCCGCGCCCAGGGTGCCCTCGCCTCCGATCGCGATCACGCCGTCCAGGTGGTGGCGCTCGAGGGTCGCGCGCACGCGCTCGACCCCCTCGTCCTCTCTGAGCGGGTTGGCCCCCGAACAGCCAAGGATGGTCCCGCCACGGGGCAGGATGCCGCGCACAGCTGCGAGGTCGAGCTCGATCGACGCGTCATCGAGGACCCCTTGCCACCCGTCGACGAAGCCGACGAAGCTGTGCCCGCCCCGTGTGACCCCGCCGCGGACCGCCGCGCGGATGATCGCGTTGAGACCCGGGCAATCCCCGCCACCGGTCAAGATGCCCAGACGCATCCCCGAACCCTACCCCGGCCGGGGGGAGTCTCACTCCTCGGTGGCGGCGGGCTCCTCGGGCTCGGGCGGTGGTGCGGCGGCCGCCTCCGGCGGCCGCCGCCGGAGCACCTGGTACCAGGTGTCCTCGTAGGTCTTCTGATCGGTGCGCGCGGCCGGCTCGGCCTTCTCCTCGTCCGCACGAGCGCCGCTCGGGGGCACCGTGATCCACATGTCGTCGGCGTTCACCGACGCGCGGGCCTGGCTGCGCTTGCGCATGGCCCTTGCTTCGGAAGGATCGCCGCGTCCCTTGAGCAGCCGTTCACCTCCGCACGAGGCTCGAGGAGGGAGCCCCCGCGAGCCGATAGGATGCCGATCGTGATCGCCGAGCTCCTGCCCGAGATCGACGGCCTGATGCCGGCCATCTTCTTCGTGACCCTGCTGCTGCTCGCGGGAGCCGTGGGCGCCTTCGCGCTGTTCCTGGTCGTGCAGCAGTTCCGCAACCCCGGGCGTCGCTCCTAGCGGGGGTCGGGCACGACCCTGGTCCCCGCCTCTCCGGCGAGCACGTCGGTCGCCTGTTCGAGCTCCCCGATCAAGGCTCGAGAGCCACCACCCTCGACGAAGCGCGCCGCCGCCTCGACCTTCGGACCCATCGAGCCGGCTCCGAACTCGCCTCGCTTGAGCAGCTTCGTCGCCTCGGACACCGTCATCTCGTCGATGTCCTCGGGCATCAGGGACCCGTAGCCGCGCTGCACCTTGGCGACGTCGGTGAGGATCAGCAGGGTCGACGCGCCGACCTCCTTCGCCAGGATGGCGGCGGCATGGTCCTTGTCGACGACGCCCTCCTTGCCGATCAGCCGTGGACCCTTCTCGATCACGGGGACGCCACCTCCACCGCCCGCGATCACGATGGCCCCGTCAGCAACCAGCTTCGCGATGATCGGCGTCTCGACGATCGAGTACGGCTTCGGGCTCGGCACGACCCGGCGCCACCCACCGTGGGGATCGGCTTTCATCGTCCACCCGCGCTGCTCCTCGCGACGACGGGCCTGGGCCTCGGTGAAGTAGGGACCGACGAACTTCGTCGGGTTCCGGAAGGCAGGGTCCTTCTCGCGAACGCGCGTGAGCGTCACGACGGTGAGGACGGGCCGCTCCATGCCTCGCTCGAAGAACACGTCACCGATGGTGACCTGCAGCAGGTAGCCGATCTGCCCCTGGCTCTCCGCGCCGCAGACGTCGAGCGGCATCGGGTGGACCTGCTTGGCGGCCGCCTCCTGCTGCATCAGGATCCGGCCGACCTGCGGCCCGTTGCCGTGGGTGACCACGACCTCCCAGCCTGCTGCCGCGATGTCGGCGATCCGCTCCGCCGCGGCGCGCGCCGCCTCGTACATCTCCTCGTACGAATCCTCGGCACCACGTCGGAGCAGCGCGTTCCCGCCGAGGGCCACGACCACGCGTTCCACCGGGCGACCCTACCCCGAGGGGCACGCAGCTCCGCGGAAGCTCAACGGCACGGGATGCGCCGAGCGTCAGGGTGAGGGTGGCGAGGTACGCGATGGCGAGCACGCGCCAGCGCTCCCTCCCCATCCACCGAGGCTACCCGGGCATGTCGCCGGGGGTGTCGACGTCGCGGAGCGAGCCGCGGTTCGGGTCGAGCGCCGTCCAGGTCGCCTCGTCGATCACCGCGACGCGGAGCGAGTCGAGGATGGCGCGGAAGCGGCGCTCGCCGTCGTGCAGCAGGGCGGGGGCGTTGCGGCGGACCGGGTCCACGCGCAGCACGCACGGCAGGGGGCGGATGCGGTCGCCGTCGAGCAGCGCGACGGCGTCGACCTGCGCCTCCTCCGCGACCCGGAGCATCTCAAGGAGCACACCTGGAGCGAGATCGGGCATGTCGCCGGCGGCGACCATCAGCCACTCGGTCGGCACGTGCGGCAGCGCCGTCACGAGACCGGCGAGCGGACCCTCGTAGGCATCGGCGTCGTACGCGATCGTCACCGGGAGCCCGGGTGGGAACGACGGCGCCTCGGCACCGGGAGCGACGGCCACGACGACCCTGCCGCACGCCTCGGCGAGCCTCGTCACCGCGTGGTCCAGCAGCGGCAGACCCCGGTACATCGACGCGAGCTTGTCCGAGCCGAACCGCGAGGACCGGCCCCCGGCCAGCACCACACCCGTGACGTCGATCAGCGGCGGTCGCCCTTCCGGCGCTGGACGAACTGGAACCCGAAGCGCCCTTTGACGCAGAGGTGGCCGTTGGTCACCGAGTGATCGGCGGGGGAGGTCACCTTCACGATCGTGTTGTCCTGGACGTGGAGCTCGAGCTCGCACCCGACCCCGCAGTACGGGCAGATCGTGTTCGTGACGGCCTGCTGGGACTCGTCCCAGGTGCCCGCCCCGCGCATGTCGTGTTCGCTCTTGAACATGAGCGCGCCCGTCGGGCACACCCCGATGCAGTTGCCGCAATAGACGCAGGCGCTGGCGTCGAGCGGCACGGCGTATTCGGTCGAGATCCGCGCGTCGAAGCCGCGTCCCGCCACCGCGATGGCGAACGTGTGCTGCGCGTCGGTGCCGCAGGCTTCGACGCACTTGTAGCAGAGCACGCACCTGCCGTAGTCACGCACGTAGAGCTCGTTGTCGGCCTTGACGGGCTGGGCGACGGTCTCGGCGAGGCTGAGGTCAGGGTCGTGGTGGTGACCCGGTTCTCGCGTATCTCGCTCCCCCGCTTCGAGCGGCTCCATCCGCGCGCCGAAGCGATCGGGGTCGGCTTCGTATCGAGCCTGCCAGCGGTGCCAGTCCTGGCTCGCGAGCGAGGTGTCGACGCTCGAGCCGAGGAGCTCGATCACGAGCTTGCGCGATGTTCGGACGCGCTCGGTGTCCGTCTCGATCTTCATGCCGGCCTCGGCCTCGCGCGAGCAGGCGGGCGCGAGCACGCGGGCGCCCTCGACCTCGACGACACAGACCCGGCACGCGTTGATCGGCGTGAGGTTGTCGGCGTAGCACATCGTCGGCGTGTCGACGCCGGTCGCGCGACAGGCGTCGAGGATCGTCGCGCCCTCGGGGACACGTACGATCTCGCCGTCGATCTCGATGTCGATGAGCCTGCGGGGCATGTCGACGGGGATCGCGCTCACGCGGTGTCCCCTCCGAACAGGCCGAACGTCGCGATCGCGGACTGGACGGCGCTTGCGGCCGTCTGACCGAGACCGCAGATCGAGGCGTCGCGCATGACGGCGGCGACGTCTCGAAGCAGCGCGAGCTCGCCGGCCGCCGAGCCGAGCGGGCGGCCGGCGACCAGCCGGTGCAGCGACTCCTCCTGGCGGACCGTGCCGACGCGGCACGGCACGCACTGGCCGCACGATTCGTCGCGGAAGAACCGCGCGATCCGCAGACACAGGTCGACGAGGTCGGTGTCCTCGTCGAAGACCATGATCACCCCGGAGCCGAGCGTGTAGCCGCCGGCGCGGGCGTCCTCGAAGGTCATCCGCTCGCCGAGCCGGTCGGGCCCGACGAAGCCGCCGGCCGCGCCGCCGAGCAGCACAGCCTTGATCGGCTTGCCGCCCCGGACGCCGCCCGCCGCCTCGATCGCCTCGCGAAGCGTGACGCCGTGCTCGTGTTCGTAGACCCCGGGCCGCTCGACGTGACCGGAGACGCAGAACAGCCGCGTGCCGGTCGAGCCTTCGGTACCGAGCGCCGCGTATGCCTCGGGCCCGAGCGTGAGGATCTGGAGCACGTTGATCAGCGTCTCGACGTTGTTGATGGCGGTCGGCTTCCCGAACACCCCGTGGGTGACCGGGAACGGCGGCTTGTTGCGCGGCTCACCACGCTTGCCTTCGATCGAGTTGAACAGCGCGGTCTCTTCGCCGCAGATATAGGCGCCGGCGCCGCGGCGCAG
>CAZZND010000095.1:0-899 GCA_964655465.1 uncultured Actinomycetes bacterium | reverse complement strand
GCTCGATATCGAAGGCGGTTCCGGAGCCCATCACGTCGGGGCCGAGCAGCGCCGCGGCGCGTGCCTCGTCGATCGCGTGCTCGAGGCGCTCTGTCGCGAGGGGGTACTCACCGCGGACATACAGGAAGCCCTTCTCGGCACCGGTCGCGAGGCCCGCGAGCGTGAGCGACTCGATCACCGAGAACGGGTCCTGCTCCATGATCACGCGGTCCTTGAAGGTGCCCGGCTCGGACTCGTCGGCGTTGCAGATGACGTACTTCGGCGTGACGACCCGGTCGGCGACCGCGCGCCACTTCACGCCGGTCGGGAACGCGGCCCCGCCGCGGCCGAGGAGCTTCGCGTCGGTCACCCGTTGGATCGTGGCGTCGGGCCCGAGCTCGATCGCCTTCGCGAGAGCTTCGTAGCCGCCAGCGGTCCGGTAGCTCTCCAAGGACAACGCGTCGATCCTTCCGAGCCTCGCCAGCAGGTGAAGCGAGTGGCTCCCCTCCGCGTCCCACACCTGGGGCGCGGTGACACCGCCAGCACACGTAACGTTGGAATCCTCCGGTGCGACGGCGTGGACGGTCGCGATCGAAGCGCCCCCCAGCGCGATCTCCGGACGTCCCACCCGCTGCGCGAAGAGCGCCGGCGCCTGCTCGCACATCCCCAGACACGGGCTCGCGACGATCTTCACGCCTGGCAGCCCGGCCGCCTTGGCCTCCACCGCGAGCGCCGCCCCGCCGTTGACCCGGCAGGCGAGGTCGTCGCACACGTGCACGACGGTCGGTGGTCGCTCCTCCACGCTGAACATCGCGTAGAACGTCGCGACCCCGTACGCCTCGGCGGGCGGCACCATCAACCGCTCACACGCGTAGTTCAAGCCGCCTTCGCTGATCCAGCCTATGCGCGCCTGCAGGGCG
>CAZZND010000094.1:9792-10829 GCA_964655465.1 uncultured Actinomycetes bacterium | reverse complement strand
GGAGGTCAGCTGGAGACCGCTGCTTGACGACACCGGGTCGTGGGATGTCTAGGCTAGGCTGCGATGCCTGCCTACGAAGCCGTCATCGGGCTGGAGTGCCACGTCGAGCTGAGCACCGCGACCAAGATGTTCTGCTCGTGCGCGAACACCTTCGGCGCCGAGCCGAACTCGAACACGTGCCCCGTCTGCGTCGGGCACCCCGGCTCGCTGCCGGTGCCCAACCGCGAGGCCATCGCCCGCATCATCAAGGTCGGGCTCTCGCTCGGAAGCGAGATCGCGCCGCACTCGCTGTTCCACCGGAAGAACTACTTCTACCCGGACATGCCGAAGAACTACCAGATCAGCCAGTACGACCTGCCGATCTGCATCGGCGGGCACCTCAACGTCGACCTGCCCGACGGCACCACCTCACGCGTGGGCATCACCCGCGTCCATATGGAGGAGGACACGGGCAAGACGACGCACGGCTCGGACTCCGGCCGCATCCACGACGCCACGCACGCGCTCGTCGACTACAACCGGGCCGGGGTGCCGCTCGTCGAATGCGTGAGCGAGCCCGACATGCGGTCACCCGAGGAGGCCGGCGCCTACCTCCGTGAGTTGCGCGCCACCCTCGAGTCGCTCGACGTCTCCGACGTCCGGATGGAGGAGGGGTCGCTCCGCTGCGACGCGAACATCTCGCTTCGCGAGGTGGGCGTCACCGCCTACGGCACCAAGGTCGAGATCAAGAACATGAACTCGTTCCGCTCGGTGGAGCGCGCGCTCGCATACGAGATCGAGCGGCAGACGAAGGCCCTCGAGAACGGCGAGACGATCGTCCAGGAGACCCGCCACTGGAACGAGGACGTGGGCGCCACCGCCTCGATGCGCTCGAAGGAGGAGGCGTTCGACTACCGGTACTTCCCGGAGCCCGACATCCCGGCGCTGGAGCCGTCCGAGGCCTGGATCGACGAGATCCGCGCGAGCCTGCCCGAGCTACCACGAGCCCGCCGCGAGCGGTACATCGCCAACGGCCTGGAGCCCGACGTCGCCCGGGT
>CAZZND010000094.1:0-9782 GCA_964655465.1 uncultured Actinomycetes bacterium | reverse complement strand
ACCTTCGAGGACGAGATCGCAGCGCTCACCGGTGACGTCGCCCGGGTGCTGGTGGGTGACCGGGCCGCGGCCGTGCTGTTCGACGAGACCGTCGCGCTCGGGGCCGACGCCACGGGCGCCGCGAACTGGATCACCCAAGACGTCGCGGCGATCCGCAACGCCGGCGGCGAGGATCTGCTCACGGCCCGTCATGTCGCCGACCTGGTCGCGGCGGTGCAGGGCGGGACCCTCAGCTCCGCCGGAGCGAAGCAGGTGCTCGAGGAGGCCTTCCGCACCGGCGACCCGATCGCGCGCATCGTCGACCGGAGCGGCCTCACGCAGGTCTCGGACGCGGGCGAGCTCGGCGCGTGGGCCGACGAGGTCGTCGCCGAGAACCCCGAGGTGGTCGAGAAGTTCCGCGCCGGCAAGGAGGGCGTGATCGGATTCCTCGTCGGAGCGCTCATGAAGAAGTCGGGCGGGGCCGCCAACCCGAAGGTCGCGCAGGAGCTGCTGCGGAAGCGCCTCCACGGCTAGGCCATGTCGCGGCCGAAGCCCGAGCGGCCCAACCGCGTCCCCGTCTGGCAGCTCGTCCTGCTCGGCATCGTCCGGGCGTTCCAGGGGCTCGTCACCCACCCGCTCAAGCGCATGTGGGTCTCGGCGGACCCGATCGACGCCTACGCGCTGAACCACATGACCTCGGTGGCCGGCGACGCGCTGCTCGCCGTCGCGCTCGCCGACTCGGTGTTCTTCTCGCTGCCGGTGGGGGAGTCGCGCGTGCAGGTCGCGCTGTTCCTGCTGCTCACGATGGTCCCGCTCTCGCTCGCGGGCCCGGTGCTGGTGCCGGTGCTCGACCGCGCAGGGCCTCGGCGATGGGTGACGATCGTGGCGGCCCTAGGCCGAGCGTCGTTCGTCCTGATCCTCGTCGACCGGGTCGACCAACCGGTCGCCTTCCTGCTCGTGCTGTTCATCCTGGTCCTGTCGAAGGTGCACGGCGTGTCGAAGAACGCGCTCACGATGGCCTACGCGAACCGCGAGGAGGGGCTGCTCCGCGCGAACGCGCGGCTCGGCCGGATCGCGGTCGTCGGGGCGCTCGTGGCGGCACCGCTCGGCTATCTGATCCTCGCGCTCCTCGGGGTGCAGAGCCCGCTCTACATCGCGGCGATCGTGTACACGGCTTCGGGACTGCTCGCCCTCCGATTGCCACAGCCTCGGCTGCCCGAACCGGCCATCGCGGCCGAGACCCCCGCGTCCCGTCCGCCCACAGAGGTGCGCGCCGATGGCCCACGGGGGAGCCTGCCGCACCTCGCCGCGCCGGCCATCGGCGCGATCGGCCTGCGGGCGGCCGGCGGGTTCCTGATCTTCTTGCTCGCCTTCGCGCTCCGCTCGGTCGAGGTCCCCGCGTACTGGTTCGCGGTGCTCGGGGCAGCCGGGGTCTTGGGCGCGTTCGTGGTCGATCTGGTCGCGCCCTCGCTCCCCAGGAACGTGCGCGAGGAGGTCATCGTCATCGTCTGCGTGTCGGCCGCCGGTGTCGGGGCGTTGCTCGCCTCGCAGCTGTTCGGTCTGCCGCTGCTGGCCGTCTATGCGTTCATGGCGGGGGCGGCGACCGAGCTCGCGAGACTCGCGATGCAGAGCCTGGTCCAGCGCGACGCACCACCGGATGCCCTCGGGCGGGTCTTCGTCCGCTACGAGGTCCTGTACCAGCTGGCCTGGGTCGGTGCGGCGTTCATCCCGACCGTGTTCCCCATCTCGTTCCGCCTCGGGATCGTCCTGCTCGCGATGTTCTACGGCGGGCTCGCCGCCGCGTTCTGGTGGCGGTGGCGCCGGGCCCTCGAAACGTAGGGACTCCATTACGCTGACCTCTTCGAACGGAAAGGGGAGCGCGGATGGCGGAGCTCGTGACGGTGGGATCCTCGGACCAGGTCGGCGAGGGCGAGGCGACGGCCTTCGCGGTCGGCGGCCAGGAGGTCGCGGTCGCTCGGATGGGCGGCGCACTGTACGCGTTCAGCGACATCTGCACGCACCGCGGCTGCAACCTGGCGAACGGCGGTGAGATCGAAGGGACAACCATCACCTGCGAGTGCCACGGCAGCGTCTTCTCGATGGAGACGGGCGCGGTCGTGACCCCACCGGCCACCGAGTCGATCGCGACCTTCCCCGTTCAGGAGGTCGACGGCCAGATCCAGGTCGAGGCGTGAGCCAACGTCGCACGTTCGTCATCGTGGGCGCCTCACTCGCGGGGGCGACGGCCGCAGGGGTCCTTCGCGACGAAGGCTTCGACGGTGACATCGTGCTCATCGGGGGCGAGGACGATCCGCCCTACGAACGTCCGGGCCTGTCGAAGGGTTACCTCCGAGGCGAGGAGTCCGTCGACGCACTACTGGTGCGGCCCACCGAGTGGTATGCGGAGCACGAGGTCGATCTGCGGACCGGGGTGCACGCCGAACAGCTCGACCCCGCAGGTCGCACGGTCCACCTGTCGGACGGCAGCTCGCTCGCGTTCGACCGAGCGCTCATCGCGACGGGCTCTCGCAACCGGCGCCTGGCGATCCCCGGTTTCGAGCTCGAGAACGTCTTCGATCTCCGACGTATCGCCGACGCCGATCGCATCCGCGTAGCTGCGCTCGGCGGCGGGCCCGCCGTCCTGATCGGCATGGGTTTCATCGGCGCCGAGGTCGCGGCGTCGCTGCGCCAGATGGGTGTGGACGTGACCGTCGTCGAGATCTTCGAGACCGCGATGATGGTCGCGCTCGGGCGCGATGCCGGCGACGTGATGGCCGCGATCCACGCGGACCACGGCGTGAAGATGCGGTTCGACGATACGGCCGAACGTTTCGAAGGCGACGGCCGGGTCGAGCGCGTGCGAACGGAGCTCGTCGACGATCTCGAGGCCGCGTTCGCGGTCGTCGGCATCGGGGTCCAACCGAACGCCGAGCTGTGGTCGTTGGAGCTCGCGGCCGACGGTGGGATCCCCGTCGATGCGACGCTCCAGACCGAGGTGCCGGGGATCTGGGCCGCTGGTGACGTCGCGAGCCACGACCATCCGATCTTCGGGCGGCTTCGCGTCGAGCACTACGACAACGCCATCAAGATGGGGGAGACCGCGGCGAGGAACATGCTCGGCGCCGGTCGGATCCACGATGACCCCCACTGGTTCTGGTCGGACCAATACGACGTCCAAGTCCAGATGGTGGGTCGCGCCCCGAGCGACGCGACGATCGTCCTCCGAGGGTCCTACGAGGAGCGGTCGTTCTGCACGTTCTCGCTGGACGGGGAGGGTGTGCTCCGCGCCGCGACCTCGATCGCGTGGCCGCGGGACGTTCGCCGCGCCATCAAGCTGGTCCAGCAGCAGGTGAAGCCAGATCCGGCGAAGCTCGCCGACCCCGAGGTGGACCTGCGCACGCTCGCGGTGACGAACTAGCTCGGCCGGGATGGACGCGGGCTGGGGGGCGGTACAGAACCCCTACGTCGCGCACGTCGTTCGAGACCTGCCGCGAACGCCTTGGTAGCCTGACCTCTCCAGTCGCCGACCGAGGAGTGAGACCCGTGGACAGGCCCGAGATCATCCTGGCGCCAGGTCCGACCCCCATCCCGCCCGAGGTCCTGCTCGCGCAGGGGAGTCCCCTCGTCTACCACCGCGGCCCGGGGTTCGGGAGGCTGATGACCGACGTCACGAACCGCCTCCGCGAGCTCTACCGCACGGACGCAGGCGAGATCTTCATCATGACCTCGAGCGGCACCGGCGGGCTTGAGTCGGCGATCCAGAACTGCTTCTCGCCCGGTGACGAGGTCTTCGTGCCGCTCGCGGGGTTCTTCTCCCAGCGCTGGCAGCGCCTCGCCGAGGCCTACGGCCTTACCGTCCACACGATCGAGGAGGAGTGGGGGACGAAGCTCGACCCGGCCAAGGTCGGCGACGCGCTCGCCGAGCACCCGGGCACGAAGGCGGTGCTGCTCACCCAGTCCGAGACCTCGACCGGCGTCATCCAGCCGATCGAGGAGCTCGCGCGGGTCGCGAACGAGACCGGCGTGATGGTCGTGGTCGACGTGGTCTCGTCCCTCGGTGCCGTGCCGGTCGAGTTCGACGGCTGGGGTCTCGACGTCGCGGTCGGCGGCTCGCAGAAGGCCCTGTCCGCGAGCCCCGGCATCGCGTTCGTCGCGGTCAGCTCCCGCGCCGCGGCCGCCGCCGAGGCGGCCACCAACCCGCGCTTCTACTTCGACTGGCGCGAGTACCGGCGCTTCGCCGCCCTCCCGCACCCCGAGAACCCGTGGACACCCGCGATCAGCGTGATGCAGGGGCTGCACGCCGCGCTCGAGCTGTACTTCCAGGACGGCGTCGCCGCCGCGCTGGTCCGCCACCAGATGCTGAGCCGCGCCGTGAAGGACGGCGTGCGCGCGATCGGGCTCGACCTGTTCGGCGAAGGCCTCGCCGACAACTGGACGGTCACCGCGATCCGCGCGCCCGAGGGCATCGACGCCGACACGATCTGTGACCGGATCCGATCGGACTTCAGCTGTGTGCTGGCACCGGGCCAGGGCCCGCTCAAGGGGAAGGTGTTCCGGATCGGGCACTTCGGCTACTTCAGCGAGCTCGACATCATCCGGGGCCTCGCCGCGCTCGAGATGACGCTCGAACGCCTCGGCTACCCGGTGAAGCTCGGGTCGGCCGTGGCCGCCGCCGAGCAGGTGTTCCAGGAGGCGCACCGGGCGTGAAGGTCCTCGTCACCGAGGAGCTCTCGGATCAGGGGCTCGAGCTGCTACGTCACGACGCGCAGGTCGACGTCCGTACCGATCTCGCGAAGGGCGACCTGGCCGCCGAGATCGAGCCCTACGACGCGCTGATCATCCGGAGCGCCACCCCGGTCACGGCCGAGGTCCTCGAGGCAGCGACCAACCTGAAGGTCGTCGCCCGCGCCGGGATCGGCCTGGACAACGTCGACGTCGACGCCGCCACCCGCCGCGGCGTGATGGTCGTGAACGCCCCGGAGTCCAACGTGATCAGCGCGGCCGAGCACACCTTGGCGCTGCTGCTCTCCCAGGCCCGCAACGTCCCGCAGGCGCACGCGGGTCTCGTCGGCGGCAACTGGGAGCGCAAGGCCTGGGAAGGGGTGGAGCTCGCTGGGAAGACCCTCGGGCTGGTGGGCCTCGGGCGGGTCGGATCCCTCGTGGCTTCGCGCGCGGCGAGTTTCGGCATGCGGGTGATCGCGTTCGACCCCTACGTCTCGACCGATCGCGCGAAGGAGATGGGTGTCGAGATCATGCCGACCCTCGAGGCGCTCCTGGTCCAGTCCGACTTCATCAGCATCCACCTGCCGCGGACCGCCGAGACCGAAGAGCTGATCGGCGCGAAGGAGCTGCGGATGATGAAGGCCGGCGCTCGCCTCGTGAACACCGCGCGTGGTGGCATCGTCGACGAGGAGGCCCTCATGAAGGCGCTCGAGGACGGCCATCTGGGAGGCGCTGCGCTGGACGTGTTCGCGGTCGAGCCGACGACCGATTCGCCCTTGTACGGGCTCCCGAACGTGGTGGTCACGCCGCATCTCGGCGCTTCCACGCGCGAGGCGCAGGACAAGGCAGGCATGACGATCGCCGAGATGGTCCGCCTCGCCCTGAAGGGCGAGTTCGTGCCCTACGCCGTGAACGTGTCCGCGGGCTCCGAGGTTGCTGAGGCCGTTCGACCGTTCGTGGCCCTCGCCGAGCACCTCGGTGCGATCGCCGCTGGCATCGCCGAAGGCGGGGCCCGCAGCGTCGTGGCGTCCTATCTCGGGCGGATCGCCGAGCATGACACCCGCGTGCTGACCCTCGCGATCTTGAAGGGGATCCTGGCAGGCACGATGGAAGAGCCCGTGACGTTCGTGAACGCTCCGTTGCTGGCGCGGGACCGCGGGCTCACCGTCAGCGAGATGCGTTCGACCGTGAGCCAGGACTACGTGTCGCTCGTCAGCGTCCGCGCCGAGACCGATGCGGGCCCGGTGACCCTCGAGGGCACGATCGTCGCTCGCGACCGGGAGCGGATCACCAAGCTCGACGATTTCGACATCGAGGTCGCGCCCGCCGAGCGCATGGTCTTCTTCAACTACGAAGATCGCCCAGGCATCATCGGCGCGGTCGGCACGATCCTCGGCGAGGCCGGTATCAACATCGCGACGATGGACGTCGGCCGTCGAGGGCAGGGCGACGAGGCGCTCATGGTCCTGACCGTCGACACCGAGATCCCTGATCACGTGCTCGACCACGTGGCCGAGCAGATCGTGGCCCGGAGGATCCGTGTCGTCACCGTCCCGATCTGACCTACCGTTGAGCGTGTCGGAGGTAGGGGGTAGGGTGGGCCGACAGCCCTTCCTCACCTGATCGAGGAGGTCACCATGACTACCGCCGACGCGGTTCAGACCCCGAAACCGAGGATCACCGATCCCCGCGTCCGGCGGATACTCGACGACCCCGAGATGCAGGAACGGATCCGCCAGATCCGCGAGGACATGGCGAGCGGCGTCCGGCGTCCCACGATCTCACCGGAGGACCTCCCCGCGTTCCTGCGTGAGCACCTCGGGACGTGACTGGCACCTCGACGCTGAGCGACTCCAGGAGGCGATGGATCGGTGGCACGCTCGCGATCCCGACCCGCTCGAGTCCTCGCTCCTCGCCGAGTTCCTCATGGATCTCACGGTGGACCCGTTCGGAAGCGGTGAGGAAGACGGAGAGACCGGCGTCTGGAACGGGAGAGTAGCGCCGTTCATCCTGGTCATCTGCACGATCGATCGCGAGAAGAACTCGGTTCACGTGGCTGGGATCGACTACGGCTGACATGCCGACACACGATCGTAACCAACTGATCCCGGCGATGCGCTCGACCCCGGTCGGGGCATCGTGTTAGCCTGCCTCGGTCATGGAACGGCTCGAAGTGATCACGGGGAACGCTGGCGCCTTCTGAGGCGCCCGCCCCGCTGACCGCTTCCCTCGCCCGCGCCGCACTCCCGCAGGAGCCGCTCCATGAGATCTTCGTCCAAGTCCCGCATCCGCCGCCTCGCGACCGGTCGCCTCATCTCGGTGACCGGTGGTGCCGCGGCGTTCACCGCGCTCAACTTCACCGTGTGGGAACGCACGCATTCCCCTGGGATGCAAGCGCTCTCGCTGCTCCTGACGTTCGGCGTGGCGGGCATCCTGGGCCCCTTCGCGGGGGTCCTGGGCGACCGCTACGACCGGCGCTGGGTCATGGTGTGGTCCGAGGCCGTCGGTGCGGTGCTGTTCCTCGCTATGGCGTTCGTGGTCTCGGCGGAGGCGACTGGCGTGTTGATCGCGCTCGCCTTCGGCGCCGCCATCGCCGAGCAGCCCTTCTTCTCGTCCTCTCGTGCCGCCATCCCGAACCTGATCGACTCGCCCGACGACCTGAGCTGGGCGAACAGCCTGGTCACCATCGGGGTGCAAGCGGGCATCGCGATCGGGCCCGTGATCGGTGGCGTGCTCTATGAGGCGATCGGACCGAGCGCGGTGTTCGCGCTGAACGCGGTCTCGTTCGTGGTCTCGCTGGTGCTGACCCTGACCGTGAAAGGCGACTTCCAGCAAGAGCGCTCGCCCGAGGAGCATGCCGAGCACGGCGGGATCTCGGCCGGTCTGCGGTTCCTGTGGCGCGACTGGGTGCTTCGTCGGATGTCCGGCGCGTGGCTGATCTTCGTGATCGGCGTCAGCGTGGGCATGGTCGCCGACGCGGCGCTCGCCGGGTCCTTCGGCGAAGCGGCGATCGGCTACGCGCTGATGATCACCGCGTGGGGCACCGGGTCGGTGGTCGGCTCGGCGTCGGGGCGCTGGATCGGCACGGGCCGTGAAGGGTTCTTCATGGTCGCCGGGGCGTTCGGCATCTCGGTCTTCGCGTTCGGGGTCGGGTTCGCGCCGACGTTCTGGGTGGTGCTCGCGAGCCTGTTCTTCTTCGGCGCCTGCGACGGCGTCACGTTCGTGGCCGAGAACACGATCATGCAGAGCCGGACGCCAGACGCGGTTCGGAGCCGCACGAACGCCGGGTTCGAGGCGGTGCTGTCGGTCGGTCTCGCTGCCGGGTACCTGATGGCCGGCCCTGTGCTGAAGGTCGTCTCGCCGCAGGGCGCCTACCGCATCGGTGCGGTGGGGGCGTTGCTCGCGGCGATCTGGCTGCTGCCGTTGCTGCGGATGGACCGCGAGGGCACGGGGCCGACGGGCGGCGACGACGCGGAGGCCTCGTCGCCCGCACGTCAGGCCGAGTCTGGCGCGGCGGACCTGCGTGAGGCCTCGGTGCCCGGCGCCATCGCCTCGTTCACCTCGGCCGAGGCGCTCGAGGCCGAGACCTACCCGCTCGACCGAAGCGCGTAGGCGGCCGAACGGTCCTATCGGGTGGTTCCCCCGACGGTGGTCGCCGGGTAACCCTGAACGGCGGTTCAGGACTACGATCGCGGCCATGAGCGAGCGCTACGACGCGATCGTGGTGGGCGGCGGGCACAACGGACTGGTCGCGGCGGCGTATCTGGCCAAGAAGGGGGCTCGAACGCTGGTCCTGGAGGCCCGCCACAAGACCGGCGGCGCGGCCGACACGATGAGCCCCTGGCCCGAGGCGCCCGAGCTCAAGGTCACGACGCTCAGCTACGTGATGAGCCTGATGCCCGACACGATCCTCCGCGACCTCGAGCTCGCGAAGCACGGCTACCGCAGCGTCCCCACCGGGCCGTACTTCGTCCCGTTCCCCGATGGGCGCTACGTCATCCAGTACGACGACGACGCGAAAGCGAACTACGACGAGTTCGCGAAGTTCTCGAAGGCAGACGCCGACGCGATCCAGCGGTGGGACGCCTGGCTCGGCGGATTGGCCGACGTGCTCGGTCCGCTGCTGATGACCACGCCGCCGCGCATGGGCTCGCTCACGCCGCGCGATCTGAACGAGCAGCTCCGACTGGCCTGGCGGTTCCGGGGTCTCCACGTCCAGGGGCTCGCCGACGTGACGCGGCTGATGACGATGTCGATCGTGGACATCCTCGACCGGTTCTTCGAGTCGGATCAGGTGAAGACCGTGATGGCGTTGAACGGCCTGATCGGCACCTGGGCCGGGCCGCACGAGCCGGGAACGGGCTACGTCATGGCGCATCACTCGATCGGCGACGTCGGCGACGGGCACGTGGGCGCGTGGGCCACGGTGATCGGCGGGATGGGCGCCGTCTCCACGGCCCTCGAGTCGAGCGCGCGGTCCTTCGGCGCCGAGATCCGGGTCGAAGCACCGGTCGAGCGGATCCTCACGGTGGACGGCCGCGTCCGTGGCGTCGCGCTCGCGAGCGACGAGGAGATCGAGGCCCCCATCGTCGTCGCGACGACCCATCCACAGATCACGTTCCTGCGGCACCTCGAGGCGAGTGAGCTGCCCGGCGCGTTCGTCGAGGACATCCGCAACTGGCGCTCACGCAGCGGCACCGTGAAGATCAACCTCGCGCTCGACCGCGCGCCGGTGTTCTCGTCCAAGCCCGACCAGGCCGATCTGACCGGTGGGTTCGAGCTCGCCCACTCGATCGCGTACCTCGAGAAGGCGTTCGAGGAGGCCCGCAGCGGCAAGGCCGCCACCGCCCCGTTCAGCGATGGGAGCATGCCGACCTTCCACGACCCGACGCTCGCGCCCGAGGGCAAACACATCGTGTCCCTGTTCACCCAGTGGTGCCCGGCTGAGTGGGCGGACGAACCGGACGGGGCCGAGCTCGACGCCTACGCCGACCGGGTGATCGCCGGCTACGACGAGCTCGCCCCGGGGTTCGCCGACAGCGTGCTGCATCGCCAAGTGCTCGGCCCCCACGAGATGCAGG
>CAZZND010000093.1:7933-10866 GCA_964655465.1 uncultured Actinomycetes bacterium | reverse complement strand
CTCGCCCCCGAGCACCGACGTCGCATTCGCGTGTCGTGGCGCCGGCCGTGGCGATCCAAGGTCTCTGGTCCTCTCGTCGTCGCACACTGTGTCGCGTGTGGCAACGATCGCATGGCGCTGCGGTACCCAGCCAACGCGTCGGGTGACGTGCCCTCGGAGGAGTTCCGCTGCACGACCTCGGCGCTCGGGGTGCACGACGACATCGTCGAGTGCCCGCGGCGCGGGCTGCTGTCGTCACGCCCCACCCTCACACCGGAAGAGATCGTCCACGGGTACGAGGGCGTCGTCGACGAGGAGTACCTAGCCGAAGAGGGTGAGCGCCGGGAACTCTTCGGATGGATCGCGGATCGGATCGGACACTTCAGCCATGACGGCCCGCGCCTATTCGAGATCGGCGCGAACGTAGGGCTCTTCCTCTCCGTGGCACGCGACCACGGGTGGGACGCGGCAGGGGTCGAACCCTCCGCATGGGCGGTCGCTCTGGGTCGGGAGCGGTTCGGCGTCGAACTCCGCCAAGGAACGGCAGAGGGACTGGACCTCGAGGCCGGCTCGATCGACGCGCTCGTGATGCTGGATGTCCTCGAGCACCTGACCGATCCGATGGAGACGCTGCGTGCCATCCGCCCATCCGTGCACGAACGCGGGATGCTTGCCCTCTCGACCGTGAACGTCGAGAGCCTCCACGGCCGCGTGCGAGGCGAGCGGTGGCCTTGGTTCATCCGCTCCCACCTGCACTACTTCCGCCCTGCGACGCTCGTCGCGATGTTGCGGGACTCGGGGTTCGAAGTCGTGGAATGGAAGGTCGTCCCACGCTCGTTCCATCTGTCCTACCTGCTGCAACGCGCGGAGGGAACGTTCCCGGGCTCGGCGATCGCTCGACAAGCGGCCCAAATCGCCGATCCGAATGTCCCTGTGGGGTGGATCGGCGACGTCACCCTGTTGGTGGCGCGCCCTCGCCCCGAGTGAACTCGAACAGTTCGATGAGGCCGAACCGACCTACGCTCCGCGAGGTCCAGCCGTCAGGCCCCAATCGCGCGTCGAGCCAGGTTCTGAACGGGGCCCTGTTCTCGGATTGCGTGACGAGGAGGATGCGATCTCGATCATCGATCTCCGCCTCGAGCCGCGCGAGATACGCGAGTCCAGACTCGTCGGCTGCGTACGGCATGGCCACCATGTCGCCTTCCATCGGATAGAAAGAGGTCGGCGCGAGAAGATAGCTCCGACGCTCAGGATCATCCAGCCAATCCAGCTGCCTTGCCTCGATGAAGACCGGATGCATGAGAACCAGCGTGTGATCGTTCGCGAACACACGCTCGGCTTCTGCCAATCCGCGCCAATCTTGCCCCACCTTCAAAGAGCCTCTCGCCGTCATGACGGCCAAGATCGCGAAGGCCACGCCGATCACCCGACGCGCCTGAGCCGGGTGGATACAGCTGACCGCCCACCCGAACAGCGCCGCACCGGCGGGCGCCCCCGAGACGTAGTACCGGGGTGAATAGAAGTCGAGGGGTGTGAACGCCGAAACGAGGAACATGGTTGATATCGGGACGAGCAGCCACGACCAGAGGAGCACGGCGGCGCCCTCCCGGCCCTTCGTGGTTCGAAGAGCCAGCCTGCCGAGAGACCACGCGATCAGTCCGCCGAACACGAGCGCACCGATGAACACCGGGCGGAACACCGAGGTGACGTACTGCTCAACACCTACGTCGTTGGGGATCGACAGGGCCGTGCGCCGACCCCAGAGCGAGACGAGTTGCCCAGCGAGCGGCGCGACCAGCAAGAGGACGGCCGCCCACGCGCCGATCACGGACCTCCACCGCACGGATGTCGTCCCTGACCTGAGCTTGACCACGACGTAGATCACTTGGGCGATCAGCGCCAGCGCGAAGAGGTAGTGACCCCACACGACGAGCGCCGCGGTGCACACGTAGAGCACCTCGTCGAGCCAACCGCCCCCGTCCATCCAGCGCACCAGCACGAGCATCGAGGCGATCAAGAGGAACAGAGCGAGGGCGTACGGACGGAACTCGCTCGCAGCGAAGGCCACGCCATCGAGACCGACGAATCCGAGAGCAGCGAACATCGCCGCCTCCCGATCGACGAGCCGGCGAACGAGCCGATAGAACAGGACTACCGACGCGAGGGAGGCGAGCAGAGACGGGAGCCGGAGCGCCCATTCGTTGGGGCCGGCGATCTCCTTGGTGATCCACGCGACGAGGTAGTAGCCGGGCGACTGACCCTGGTACTCGAGCGCCCGCGACAGCGCTTCGCCGAGCCCATCCTTGACCGTCCACCAGGTCCCGAGCTCGTCCAACCACAGGCTCGAAGTCATCGGCCGAACCCAGAGCACGAGGACGACCAGCGCGCCCGTCAGTGTCACGTAGAGAAGGTGTGAGCGATCCGGTGACGTGCCTTCAGGCTGGGACATAGGCCGCCCCGTCCTCGTTCTCGAGCAGGAGTTCCCATCCCGGATGCTCCGGGAGGACCTTCAGCAGTCCCTCGGCTTGATCGGGAGACAGGATGAGCGCGCGCACATCGTCGCGGTCCAGGATCATCTCCCAGCCCGGCCCCGCGCCGGCGACCGAGAAGTAGTCGTCCCACACTGACCCGGTGTAGAGCTCGATACGTGCGTCGACCGGCACCCGGAGTTCAGGAGCCGAGAGCTCCGACCACGAAGAGAACACCTGTGACACGTAGACGTTGGCGCCTGCCGGAACGGCTTCCCGCACCGCGGAGACCAATAGCTCCGGTGCGACGGACAGCATGGCGGGCGCTCCTGAGGACGGATCGAGACCGCGATCCGATCCGTACGCGATGGGAACGAGGAACGCGAGGCAGGCGATCAGGACGACGTTCATCGCTACCCGCGTCCGGTCCGGTTCGCGTGCGATCACAGTCGAGATGTCGCGCTCGGAGATCACGGGCGCGAGGAG
>CAZZND010000093.1:921-7923 GCA_964655465.1 uncultured Actinomycetes bacterium | reverse complement strand
CACCAGGTGATCCCTCGAAAGGCGGCGAGGGCGAGGGCCGCGAAGGTGACGATGCTGACGAGCGTCGGCCACGAGACGGCCACGGCGCGCCGAGCCACGAGCGCGAGGACCGCGAGGAGCGACGCGAAGAACATGATCCCCGCGAAGGTATCCACGGATGTCGGTTCCCATTCGGCGACGCGATCGGACACGACCGGATCCGTTGTGAGGTTGACCACGTACCACCACACCCGCCAGGCGTACGGCGTTACGAGCGTCGCGCCAGCGCCGGCGAGCGCGACCCACGCCAGCCGACGCACGGCACGTCGATCCCGTCCGGCGTCGGCGAGCGCGACGAGGCCGACGAGCACGAAGGCGAGCGGGAAGCTGCCGTGGACGTTCGCCCACACGGCCACGACGAAGGGCACGACCCACACGCGCATCGGGTGCTCGTCGCGGCCTGCGAGGGCCCACAGACACAGCGCGAACAACACCGAGCCGAGGAGTTGGGGGCGAAGCATCGCGGTGATCTGGATGCCAACGGCCCAGCCGCCGAGGGTCAGGAGCGCTGCCGTTCGCGCGCTCGCGTGCTGCAAGCGGCAGGAGCGGTAGACGAGGAACGTCAGGAGACCGACGAGCGCGGCACGCAGGAGATCCAGACCCGCCCAGCTTCCGGTTCGATAGACGATCGCGAGGATCAGTTGCGCCCCCCATTGCTGGTTGAGCCAGTCTTGTCCGGCGACCGTGTAGGTGAACGTGTCCGTGCGCAACACAGAGCCCGAGTCGAGCATCACGCCGCCTGCCCGCAGGTGGTAGGCGAGGTCGAGGGCCTGCGTCTGCATCAGCAAGGTCGCGGAAACCGGCAAGAGTACGGCCATGACTGCCCACACCGTGTCGATGGACGGCCAGGTGCGATCGTTCCGCATCGGCTCGTCGATCCCCGGCGCGGGCACCTTGGGGGCTCGGGCGCCCCCGTCACCGTCATCCACGTTGCCAGGACTGTAACGGCCTCCCGGTGTTCCGCGAAGGACCCCACATCGCGTGGGCCGGACGTACCCCGATGACGGCACGGCGCGTGATAGACACGGTCGATGAACGACGCAGAGCTGGCCGACGAGGGACCCGAAGCGACCCTCTCGCGCGAGCTCCGCCGCGGTCTCCCCTTCTGCGTGACCGTCTTCGTCATCGTGCGTGTCGCGCTCTCGATCCTCGGGGTCGTGACCGTTCGCGATTCGCCGCCGCTTCAGGCCGGAGGCTTCCCCCGCGCCGGCATCGACCGGCCGGTGGACGCCGGGTGGCACAACGCCGTCGATGGGACGTATCGATGGGACGCTGGGTGGTTCGTGCGCATCGCGGAGGATGGATACGACCCAGTGGATGGGTCGGCGGAGTTCTATCCGGCGCAGCCGCTGGCGTCGCGAGCGGTCGCAGCCATCCTGCCGATCGGCCCGCTCGGCGCTGCCATCCTCGTGGCGAACCTCGCGTTCCTCCTGGCTCTGATCGTCCTGTACGCCCTCACGACGCTCGAATACTCCGACGTCGTCGCCCGAAGGAGCGTCGTGCTCCTGGCCTCGTTCCCAGCGTCGTTCATCTTCATGTCGCCCTACAGCGAATCTGTCTTCCTCTTGACCACGGTCACCGCTTTCTACCTCGCGCGACGCGATCGGTGGGCTGGCGCGGCCGTGTCCGGGGTCGTGGCGACAGCGACCCGCGCCGCGGGCGTACTCATCATCCCGGCGCTCGCGATCGAGGCGTGGATGACCGGCGACCGTGCGATCAGGGGTCGGAGGATCGTCGCCGCCGCCATCCCGATCGTCGGCCTCCTCGCCTACCTGGGCTACTGGCAGCTCCGCGTGGGCGACGCCTTCCTGCCCCTTCGAGCGCCGCAGCTCTGGGACCGAACGGTCCAGTTCCCGCTCGCCATGTTCGGAAGGGCCGTCGGTCTGGGCTTCACGGGCGTGACCGACCCCGACGGCATCCTCTGGACGATGGACCTGGCCTTGACCGCGTGCGTCCTCATCCCGCTCCTCTGGGGATGGCGGCTCCTTCGCCTGAGCTACCTGGTGTATGCGGCGTTGACCCTTCTGACCGTGCTGACCGTCACCTACGCGCCGAGACCCCTCGTCGGAGCCCCTCGTTACTCGGCGGTCCTCTTCCCGGCGTTCTGGATCTTGGGCTCGAAGCTGCGTGGTCGCAGCTTCCTCATCGTCACGGGGCTGTTCGGGGTCGGCTATCTGGTGGTCGCGACGACCTTCATGAACCAGCGTTCGTTCGTGTTCTGAGGCAGCGCGAGCACCGATCGACTACGTCGCCGCGAGCCGATCCGTGACGTCGGAGAACCGGTAGGGATGCTCGTAGTCCTCGAAGAGATACGTGCGGTCAGGAAGGAGCGGCAGAGCAGCTCCGAAGTACCGGTCGAGGATCAGCCGGAAGGTGTTCACGGGCGTCATCCCGTTGTAGACGCCGGGGTCGTCGAGGCCGGGCAGAAGGAGGGCGTTGAGGATCCGCAGCTTGCGTCCAAGTTCGACATCCGACGCGGTCGACCATCGCATCTTGAGTACCTCGCCTCCATCTTGATCGGGTGCATGCGGCCCCTCGTCTGACTGGACGATGATGATCGGCTCTGGCCCGGGAGCCGCACGCAGCGTGCGAACGAGATCCAGGATCAGGGAATTGGTGTATCGGAGTTGCTCCACGTACGCCTCTACCACCGGGCGATCATCTGGTGCCACGTAGCTCCCGGTTCGGTCGAAGACGTACGGGGGATGGGGGAGCAAGAAATGGGCGAAGGTGAACGTGAGCGAAGGATCGCGCGCGATCTCACGCACGGCATCGGCTTGGAAGGCCACCCTCTCCCACTCCTGCCGATCGAAGTCGGCTCCGATCCCGAGGCGGCCAGCGATCGCTTGCCAGGCCGTCTGGCGCTCGAAGACGGAGGAGAACTCGAAGAGGTCACCGTACGTGTAGTTCACATCCGCGGAGGGATCGCTCGACGTTGCGGGCCACCACGAACCGACGTAGGCGTACCGATACCCGAGATCTTGGAAGGCTCCGGCGACCACGGAGGACCGCAGCGAGTCGAGCACCGGTGTCCGGTCGGATGAATCGACGCCGACGCGCTCGGCTACGCCGTCGAGGTACGTCATGTTCAACGACGACGCGAGCGAATGCGTGGTCTGTGGATAGTTCGCGACGGCATCGTCGACGACGGTCATCCCCTCGGCCTCGAGACCACGAAGGAACGGTGAATCGTCGAATCCGTACAGATCCCTCAGCGTTCGCTCGTTGGCGTACCGGTCGAAGATCAGGTAGTAGACATCTCGGGCCGGCCCCGCCGCGCGCGGATCGAGCCCTCGCGTCGAGATCGGCGGGGCGACCGTGATGGTCGACGGCGCCGTCGTCCGTGAGACGACGACAGGCACCAGATTGATCAGGACGAGGAACGCCGCAACACCGTTCAGCGCCCGCGTCAAGCGAAGGCCGACGAACTTCCCCCGCGAGGCAAGGACGACCAGCGCGGCGCCAAGGGTGAAGAAGGCGAGCAGCAGCATCGACTCCTTCCGAGAACCTTCACCGGCACCAGCGGCGGCGGCGGTTCGCCCGAAGAGGAAGAACAGGATGACGACAGAGCTCGTCGCAACACCGGCGCGGAAAGGATCGTGCATCGTCAGCCGGAACACCAACCACAGCACGATCGCACCGCCCAGCATGAGCGCGAGGATGGTCAGCACCTGTCCGAGGGGTACTTCCCCACCCAGATTGGCGGACCAGAGCTGCAGCACGGGGTAGGCGGCGAACAGGATCGGGTGAAGCAACGGGCTCCGGCCCACACGACGGGTGAAGGCGGCGACGGTCGCCGGGCTCCGGGCGCTGACCGAGCTCGGAGCCGGTGAGCCGCTACGACCGGCCGTCGTCATCCTCCCCGGCCTTCTTGGAAGGCCTCCCGGTGATCCGCCCCCAGAACACCCTCACCGCGACCCCGGCAGCGAGGAGACCACCGATCGCCGCTTGGAAGATGAAGCTCCCGGTGCCCGGATCCACGTACGCGTTCATCGACCCACCCCCTCACCCGCCTGGCTCATGATGCTGGTGTCACCTTAGCGGCGCGGCTCCCGCGCGAGGTACAGCCGGCGCCCGTTCGGCGACAGGGGACCGGCGCTCACGTTCGTGAACCTCTCCTCGAGCGCGGCCTCGAGGACTTCGGCCGAGTACGCCTCGAACACATCCTCCCTCGATCGGAGCATCTGAGCGACCTTCGGGTCGCTCTTGGGAACCCACTCGATGATCGTCGAGTCCGCGAGCTCCGCGATGCGGTCGACCACGAGCGGGAGGGGCACGTTGCCTGCGATGGCGAGGTGGTGAACCAGGGCAAGCGCCAACGCCAGATCGGCCCGGCCCCGCTCCGTCACCGTGCCCCGCTCGCGACCCGCCCACCCGAGTCCCGGACTCGGGTTCGACAGATCCTGTACCAGGGGAAGGAGGTGAGGGTCGTGCTCGGATGTGGCGAGCCGGTACATCTCGTCGACGCAGAACGGGTCCAACTCGAACGCGATCGTATCCACGCCCCGGGATGAGGCCAGCCGAGCGAAACGACCCGTATTGGCCCCGAGATCCCAAACGCTCGACGGTCGAAGCTCGTCGATCCAGGCGGTGACGAGCGCCTGCTTCTCGGCCGAGTCCCCGGCGGAGTAGTGACAGGCCTCATCGTAGTAGTCACGCCAACCTGAGGACCCACGGGGCCCGGGCAGCTTCCCTACGGTCCTCGTGAGACTTTCCAGCAGCGCGCCGAAAGCCCGCGGAGAGAACGAAGGAGCGGCCCGATCTTTTCGGGGGTCCTGGGCTCCCTCATGGCGCCTCTGGCTCCTCGCATGCATCCGCAGATGGAGCCCCACGCCAGGTTTCGCAAGGACCCTCGCGGGCAGCAACCCCGCCGCGAGGTCGAGCGGCACCCCGTCGACATAGGCACGGAGCAGACCGCCCAATCGGATATCTCGATAGGACATAAGGGCGAGGGGGGCGAGGAAGTGCTCGCAGAACTGGCGGTATCCGACCCAGGGTCCGTCGGGCAAGATGCCGAACGACGTCGTGTCGATGAACACCGGTCTGCCGCGATGGAACGTGACGTTGTAGGCGGAAGCGTCTCGAAGCGTCATGCCGTGAGCGAGTGCCAGCTCCGCGATCCTCAACGTCGCGAACGCGGCATCGCGGAGCTGGGCGAACCCCCACTCGTAGGGGTACGACACGAAGGGCACGACCTCGGGCCGCAGCACCTTGTAGGCGCCGGGTACCTCCGCGGTGCCGACGTCCACCTCCTCGTGCTCGATGAGGAGGCCCTCGTCAACGAGCGACCTGTACAGACCGGAGCTCATGAGTCGGTCGTAGTGCTCGCGATGCACCTCGTTCACCTGACGGAGGATCACCCCATCTCGGCGGAACACGGACCCATGAGGGTCGCGGAAGGACGACGGCTCTCTCACGGGTGCGACGCTACCGGACGCAGCAACCGGATGAGCGCCAGGCGGTAGGCTTCCCCCGTCCACGACCGGAAGGATCTTCAAGAGATGCCCAACGCCACCTTCGTCACGTCCATGGGCTCGTTCACCGTGGGCCTGATGCCCGAGCACGCGCCCGAGACCGTCGCGAACTTCGTCGGGCTCGCCACCGGGGCCAAAGGCTGGACCGACCCGCGCGACGGATCGGAGAAGGCCGAGGCGCTCTACCCCGGCACGATCTTCCACCGCGTGATCGACGGCTTCATGCTCCAAGGCGGTGACCCGACGGGCACGGGGACGGGCGGTCCCGGCTACACGTTCGCCGACGAGTGCCCACCCGGCGGACCGACCTTCAACCAGGTGGGGCGACTCGCGATGGCGAACGCCGGCCCCGGCACCAACGGGTGCCAGTTCTTCGTGACGATCGCCGAGACACCGTGGCTGAACGGCAAGCACACGATCTTCGGTCAGGTCACCGAGGGCTACGACGTCGTCGAGGCCATCTCGAAGGTGGCGACCGGTGGTGCGGACCGACCGTCGACCGACGTGGTCGTGGAGCGTATCGACATCGCGGACTGATCGTCTCAGCGCTCGCCCGGCTGATCGAGCGCCCAGATGAGGTGCCCCATCCCCACCCGGACCTGGGTCTGCCACGGGCGGAACCCCAACCGGCGGGCGACGGTCCATGACGGCACGTTCTCGGGACGGATGATGCTGATCAGCCGGGGTGGATCGAGCACCTCGAACGCATGGTCGCGGCACGCCGCGCCGGCTTCGGTCGCGAGCCCAAGGCGCTGGCGGTCCCGCCGGATGTGCCAGCCGAGCTCGATGTGGGTCGCGCCGTTCACCTCCATCAGCATCAGACCGCAGTCACCGATCATCTCGTCGGTCGCCTTCTCGACGACCGCGAGCAGTCCGTACCCGTCGCGGTCGTAGCGCTCTCGCACCCGCTCGATCCACGCCGCCGTCATGGCCCGGTCGAACGGCTTGGGGTAGAACCGCATCGCGAGCGGGTCGCCGACCACGAGCGCGAACGCGTCGAGGTCGTCTGTCTCCATAGGACGGAGGAGCAGGCGATCCGTCTCGAGGAGCCACGTCATCCCTTGATTGCATCACTTCTGATAGAACCAGCAATGTGGTGAGCGGGGTCGCGAAACGGCAACTCGAGCCCAGGCTCATCATCTTGGGGTTCGTGCACGTCGCGCTCGCGCTGTTGGCCTTCTCGCGCGCGACGAGCACCGACGAGAGCGACATCGTGCGATTCACCGAGATCGCGGCCCACGGCGGCACCCCGTGGCGGGCATTCGAGGTCGAGTACGCCCCGGGCGAGACCGTGGTCATCCTCGCGCTGCCTGCGGCGGACCGAGCCACGATGGCTCGATCGGTCGTGGTCCTCGCTCTCGCGGCCGACCTCGCCGTCGCGACCTCGCTCGCGCTCGGTTGGGGGGATCGCCCCGCGAGGGTGTACCTGCTGACCACCCTCCCTTTGCTCACCTTCCTCTTCTACCGGCTCGACCTCGTCGTCGTGGCT
>CAZZND010000093.1:0-911 GCA_964655465.1 uncultured Actinomycetes bacterium | reverse complement strand
GTGTCGGTCGGTGTCGTCCTCGGCGTGCTCGCGTTGCGCAGGCACCCGCGAACCGGCGGCGCGGTGTTGGGCATCGCCGTCCTCATGAAGGTGTGGCCCATCGTGCTGCTGCCGGTGCTCGCGAGGCAGAGGAAGCACGCCGCTGTCTCTACTGTCATGGTGGTCGGCGCGGGTTCGGCGATCTGGATGGTGTGGGGAGGGATCGACGCCATACGACAGGTGGCGGGCTTCCGCGGCGCGACCGGCTGGTCCTTGGGATCCACCGTGGGCTCGATCGTGTGGGTCCTCACGGGAGGGCCGGTGACACTCGAGGCTGGGTCTCCCAGGACCGGCGTCGCGTCGCTCCCCTGGCGGGTCGCGCTCCTGGTCGCCCTGATCGCCGTGTGTCTCCTCGCGTACCGATGGGCGCGAGCGTGGCGCGGCGATCCTTTCGGTCTTCCTTCCCTGACGGTCCTCGGGGCGCTGCTCATCGCGTCGCCGCTGTTCTCGCTCCAGTACGCATGCTGGCTCGCCCCGTCGATAGCGATCGCCTGGGACGAAGATGATCGCCCCACCGCCACCCCGGGCGCGATCGCCGTCGCCTTGACCGGAGCGACCTTCGCGCTGGTGCAGGTGAGCGGCGGAGGTGTTGCCACGAGGCTGACGCTCTTGGCCCGCAACGCCAGCGTGGCATGGATGATGATCGTAGGCCTGCGCTCGATGGCGAGACGTTCATCCGATGCCGAGGTGACCAGCAGCCATCCGTGACAACTACCGCCGAGGGGTCCAGCCGTGGCAAGCTCGACCCTTCCCCGACCAGGAGGAACCGACGATGACCCGGCCCGACGTGCTGGTGACCCGCCCGATCATGGACGCCCCGCTCGCGCGGCTGCGCGAACGATGCGACGTGACCGTCGACGAGAACGACTTCG
>CAZZND010000092.1:0-10871 GCA_964655465.1 uncultured Actinomycetes bacterium | reverse complement strand
ACGAGCGTTCGCAGACGCGAGCGTGAGCGCCGCTCGAGGTCGGCCTCGTGCGCTTCGCGCGCCTGCGCCGCCGAGCGTTCGCGTTCGCGCTGGGCGGTGCTCGCCGCGAGGTACTCGCGCTCGTTCCGCCCGATCGCGAGCTCGGTGGAGGCGATCCAGGACTCCGCCTGGTCGAGCCGAGATCCGACGAGCAGGAAGCTCGGGTCGGCGTCAGCGCCTCGCCACTCGGAAGCGCTTCGGCTGAGCAGCCGGAGCCGCCGCAGATCGTCGCGGCTGCCGTCGATCCACCCGCGGAGACGCGGCCACTCGCGCAGGAGCGCTTCGTGCGCGATCTCCACGGTCGGCTCCCGGGTGGACGGCTCACGGTCGAAGGTCAGGAACCGGTGCCGGCCGAACGCATCGAGCACCGCGTCGAGCGCCTGCGGGTTGATGTCGAGCGTCGCGAGCTCGCTCCGGGACACACGCCGGCGTGTGTCCTCGCGCCCTTCACCGAGGGTGACCAGACGCAGGAGCACCTGTCGGATCGCCTTCGCGCCGTCGGGGCCGGCGGCTCGGTAGAGCTGTTCCGCGCGCGCGGTGAGTGCGCCGGTGACACCCCCGAGCTCGCGGTAGGTCTCGAGCGTCATCGCCCCGTCGGGTCCCGGACGCTCGAACAGCTCGGTGAGGGCGAACTCCACGAGCGGCAGCGGCCCGGGTTGGTGCGCGACGTCGCCGATGATCTCGGCGACGAGGCCGGGCTCGACGCGGACGCCGACCGACGCCGCCGGCCCCGAGATCGCCCGCTCCATCTCGTCGGGGGTGAGCGGTGACACCACGATCGTCCGGTCGCCGAGCAGGTCGCTGAACCGGGGGTGCTGCAGCGGCCGGTCGAAGAAGTCGGCCCGGAGCGTCACCACGACGCGGACGCGGCTCGCCGGATCGGCGGCCGCCACCCGGATCGTCTCGAGGAACAGATCGCGCTCGGTGTCGCTCGCGGTCATCGTGAACAGCTCCTCGAACTGATCGACCACGAGGACCACCTCGGCTCCGTCGGGGACGACGTCGCCGATCACCTCCAGCAGGCCTCGGGAACCGGCCTCGAGCCGGTGGAGCAGCCGGGGCACCGGCCGGATCGAGATCCGGACGAGCGCCGCCTCGAGCTCCTCCATGGGATGGGTGCCCGGGATCATCTCGGCGACGAACCATCCCTCCGAGATGGGGAGCGCTCCCGCACCCAGGCGTGGCAGGAGCCCGGCGCGGACCACCGAGGACTTGCCGCTCCCGCTCGGCCCCACCAAGGCGAGGAAACGGCCGGTCGCCCCCGGTTCGGCCAACGCCCCCAGGAGCTGCTCGATCAAGACGTCCCGGCCGAAGAGATCCTTCGCGTCGGCCTGCGTGAAGGCGCGCAGGCCTTTGTACGGGTTGCGGACGGCAGCCGAGCGGGGCGCGACCGTCGGTGTCGACGGTTCGAACGCACCGCGGACCGCCTCCGCGAGCGTGTCGGCATCGAGCACCGTGTCGCGGCGCTCGATGCCGTCGAGCACCTCCGCCACCGATGCCGGGAGGGCGGTGCCGAGCAACCCGCGGGTGAGCCGCGCCAGTGCGACGACGTCGTCGCCCGGGTCGGGCGCCGCGGTCGAACCGATGGAGAGATCCGACAGGTAGGCGTTGCCCTCGGCATCGAACAGCACGTTGGACGCGACGAGGTTCCCGTGCGCGAGCCCCTGGCGGTGCGCGGCCGCGAGGGCGGAGGCGACCTGGTCGACCGCGTGTGCCGCGGCAGCCGGATCCATGGCGACGCCGCTCGCCTGGCGCGCCGCGAGGCTCCCGCCACGGAGGTAGCGCGACACGATGTAGGCCGCGTCCGGTTCCCGCCAGTAGTCGTTGACGGGGACGACGTGGGGGTGGTCGAAACCGGCGACCGCCTGCGCCCGGGCCTCGAAGCCGCGGACGAACGCGGGGTCCGACGCGATCCGCCCGTGGATGATCTTGACCGCGACGTCGCGCTCGACCTTCGGCTGGATGGCGCGGAACACCGTCCCCTGGGGTCCCTCGCCGATCTGCTCCAGCAATCGGTAGCCGCGCAGAGGCTCCCCCCGCAGCTCGAGCGTGGGGTCCTGGTGCAAGATCCGCTCCTGGAGGCGGATCAGGTCCGGAGAGGGGTCGATCCCGAGCTCATCGGCGAGGATCTCCCGGGCCCGGCCGAACGCGGAGAGCGCGTCGGCCTGCCGTCCCGCCCGGTACAGCGCCAGCATCAGCTGTCCCCACAGGCGCTCGCGCAGGGGGTGTCGTCCGACCAGGGACTCCGCCTCGCTGACCACCTGTGTGTGGTCACCCGCGGCCAGGAGCGCATCGAGCCGTTCCTCGATGGCCACGAGCCGGATCTCGTTCAGCCGGGCGGCCTCACCGGCGAGCGAGGGCTCGTCGGCGAGATCGGCGAAGGCCGGGCCTCTCCATAGCTCCAAGGCGTCGTCGAACAGCCGGGCGGAGGTCACCGGGTCGACCGCCGCCGCCTTCCGCGCCGCGCGGACCAGATCGTCGAAGCGGTCGGCATCGAGCTCGTCGCGTCCGACCGCCAGCAGGTAGCCCGGTGACCGGCCGTCGATGCGCCCCTCACCGAGGGCTTTGCGAAGGTGGGACACGTAGGTCTGCAAGGTGTTTCGCGCGCTCGCCGGTGGCTCGTCCCCCCAGATCTCGTCGATCAGGATCGCGGCAGGTACCACCTGGTTGGCCCGGATCACGAGGTGCGCGAGGACGGCCCGCTGCTTCGGCCCACCGAGCGGGACGGGTCCGTTGCCCGAGGAGACCTCGAGAGGCCCGAGCACATGGAACTGCATCGTGCGACCGTACAACGGGTGGCCGGTGGGGTGGAGACCGGATCCGGCGCGCACGTCCATACGGGCACCCTCGCAGCGCCCGCTTGAAGATCGCGTGGAAGGAGGTTCAGCTCAGGGCATCGGGACCCCCGTGAGCAGCTCGAAGCCGGCGATGAGCTCATCCGGCGTCGCGTCGGGGATCGTGGGGGTCAAGATCCGTTCGCCGATCCCCCACGAGATGACCTCCGCCGACTGCTCCCACCCGCGCTCCTCCCACCCGACGGCGCTCGAGCTCCACTCCCTGAGACCCCGCAGGGACAGGAAGGCGGACCGCGTGTCCGTGGGGAGCTGCTCCGACCACGAGTGCCCCATCTCGTGCAGGAGGGTGTCGCGGGTCGAGAGATTGATGAGCGTGCCGGGGCACATGTCGACCCTGCCGTCCCGGTAGTAGCCCCGCCGCCCCTCGCACCCGCTCGGGTCGTCGTGGAAAGCCACCTCGAGGACCGGGAGCTCCAGACCGGCGGTCTCGTAGCGGCCAACGGCCCACCGGACGAGATCGAGCTGCTCGACGGAGGCGTCGCGGGCCGTGATGCCGGGCGCGATCGAGACCGGCGCCGCCACGGAGCTCGCCCCCGAGAGCAGCAGGGTGGGGACGACGAAGGCGGCGATCGCGCGGATGACGGTGTCCATGGGGGCACCGTCGCTGGGGGCGGGTGGAGCCCCGGTGCGAGGCGGGTGGAGCCCCGGTGCGAGCCGCTTGAAGAACGCGTGAAGCCGCTGAACCGAGTGCAGCACAAGGTGTACGAAGGAGCCGGGAACGGGTGTGCTAGGCTTCGCGGTGCCCGGAGCTGCAGAGGTTCCGGGTCGCACGGTGACCAGCGAAGTCGGGTGAGATTCCCGCGCTGTCGCGCAGCTGTGATGCCTCTTCGAGAGGCGAGCCAGGTCGCCTGGACCGTGCGGACGGCATCGTTCTCGCGATGAGGAGCGATCCGTGCGGCTCCGCGGCCGGCGGCTCTCTTTTCATCCCTCTGGAAGGGGGATGTGACATGCGGAAGACCTTTTCCGCTCTCGTCGCCGGCGTGGTGGTCACGCTGGCGGCCTGTTCCGATCCATCGTCCGTCGCGACGCAACCGGTGGTGACGCCCGAGGCATCGTTCCCGGTGACCATCGACACCTCGAACGGCCCGGTGACCATCGACGAGCAGCCCACGCAGATCGTGTCGCTTTCGCCGACGGCGACCGAGATGCTGTTCGCGGTCGGCGCCGACGACCAGGTCATCGCCGCCGACGAGTACTCGGACTATCCGTCCGAGGCGCCGACGACCGACCTCTCGGGTTACGAGCCCAACGTGGAGGCGATCGCGGGGTACGACCCGGACCTGGTCGTGTTGCAGGGCGACGCCGGGGGCGTGGTCGACGGTCTCGAAGCGCTCGATGTACCCGTGTTGGTGCAGCCTGCGGCGGTCACGATCGACGACACCTACGAGCAGATGACCCAGCTCGGCGACGCCACCGGTAACGCGACCGACGCCGAGACCGCCGTGGCGCAGATGCAAGCCGACATCGACGCCGCGCTCGCCGCTGCACCCGACGCCGCGGGCATGGCCGTCTACCACGAGCTCGACGACACCTACTACAGCGTCACGAGCGACACCTTCATCGGGCAGGTCTACGACCTGTTCGGGATGGTCAACATCGCGGACGAGGCGAAGGGCGCCGCGAGCGGCTACCCGCAGCTGTCGCCCGAATACATCGTGAAGGCCGATCCCGCGCTGATCGTGCTCGCCGACGGGACGTGCTGCGGGCAGTCGGCCGAGACCGTCGCCGCGCGCGACGGATGGGGCTCGATCGCCGCCGTGAAGAACGACGGTGTCGTGGTGATCGACGACGACGTCGCCTCGCGATGGGGGCCGCGGATCGTGGACTTCATCGAAGCGGTGTCGGCCGCCGTCCAGGGCCAGGCCGCGTAGCTCCCATGGCCCTCTCGGCGAGCACGAGCCGCGGGCGCCGGATCGTCGTCATGGCGCTCGGCATCGGCGTGGTCGTTCTCGCCGTGCTGATCGGCGTGCTGGTCGGTCCCGCCGACCTGTCACCCTCGGCGGTGCTGCGGAGCGTCTTCTCGTGGGTGCCGGGCGTCGGCGACGACGGCTTGTCGTCGCAGGACACCACCATCTTGTGGCAGCTCCGCGCCCCGAGGGTCGCCCTCGCCTGCATCGTGGGCGCCTGCCTGTCGATCTCGGGCGCTGCCTATCAGGGGGCGTTCCGCAACCCGCTCGCCGATCCGTACCTGCTGGGGGCGGCCGCCGGGGCCGGTCTCGGCGCGACGCTCGTCATCATCTACGGGTCGGCGACGTTCACCGACGGCACGCCGCTCCTGCCGGTCGCCTCGTTCCTCGGTGCGCTCGGCGGCGTCGCGCTCGCGTACCTGATCGGCGGTTCGAGCCGCGGACGCACGACGATCGCGCTCGTGCTGGCCGGGGTCGCCGTGGCCTCGTTCCTGACCGCGATCCAGACCTTCATCCAGCAGCGCAACGTGGACACGCTGCGCGAGATCTACACCTGGATCCTGGGGAGGCTCTCGACAGCGGGATGGGATGAAGTGATCCTGATCGCGCCGTACGCGGCGATCAGCATCGTGCTGCTGGTCATGCACGGCCGCATGCTCGACGTGCTCGGGGTCGGCGAGGACGAGTCCGCCAGCCTGGGCATCCACCCGGCCCGCGTGCGGTTGATCATCGTCGCGTCGGCGTCGCTCGCGACCGCGGCGGCGGTCGCGGTCGCCGGGCTGATCGGGTTCGTCGGCATCATCGTGCCCCACGCCATCCGGTTGATGGTGGGGACCTCCAACCGCTGGGTGGTGCCGCTGTCCGCCCTCGGCGGCGCCGCGTTCCTGGTGCTCGCCGACGTGGTGGCGCGGACCGTGGTCTCACCCGGCGAGCTGCCGATCGGCGTGGTCACCGCGCTCCTCGGCGCGCCGGCTTTCGCGCTGCTACTCCGACGCTCGGGGAGGATCGCATGAAGCTCGAGCTGGTCGACGTCGCCGTCTCGATCGACGGGCGGCAGGTGGTCGGGGAGGTGACGGTGTCGGTTCCCGATGGGGGCTGGCTCGGGGTGCTCGGCCCCAACGGCGCGGGCAAGACGACGCTGCTCCGTGCGATCTCGGGCCTCGTCGAACACGCCGGGAGCGTGCTGCTCGACGGCCGCGACACGGCGACGATGTCGCGGAAGGAGCTCGCCACACACGTCGCGGTCGTGGCGCAGAAGCCGGTGGTACCCGATGGGATCACGGTGGCGGACTACGTGCTGCTCGGCCGGACGCCGCACATCTCGTACTTCGGCACGTCGGGCTGGGGCGACCTGGCGGTCGTCGGCGAGGTGCTCGAGGCGCTCGACCTCAAGGAAGAGACGTCGCGCCGCGTGGCCGAGCTGTCCGGCGGCGAGGCGCAGCGGGTGTTCGTCGCACGCGCCCTCGCCCAGGAGCCGTCCGTGCTGCTGCTCGACGAGCCCACCACCTCGCTCGACGTCGGGCGCCAGCAGGACGTGCTCGAGCTCGTCGAGCATCTGCGCCGCGAGCGCGGCGTGACCGTGGTCTCGGCGCTGCACGATCTGTCGCTCGCGGGGCAGTTCGCCGACACGCTGCTGTTGCTGCACGAGGGGGTCGCGGTCGCGGCAGGGGTTCCTGCCGCCGTGCTCACCGAAGAGATCGTCCGGGAGTTCTACGGAGCCGAGGTGCGTCTGGTGAACGTCGACGGCGGCGAGGTGCTGATCCCCGTTCGCCGCGAGGGGCGCCGCCGCCGCGCCGCGTGGTGATGCCAGCCGATCGCCCGCCCGAGGAAGGCCCCGACGCTTCCCGTCTCAGGCACGCGCCGTCGCTCGTGCTCGTCCATACCGGCGACGGGAAGGGCAAGACATCGGCCGCGATGGGGGTGGTCGCCCGGGGGCTCGCGCGCGGGTGGCGCGTGCTCGTCGTGCAGTTCATCAAGTCCGGTGAGTGGCGTTCGGGCGAGCACGAGGTCCTCGGCGGGCTCGGCGCCGACTGGTACGTCGGGGGCGACGGCTTCACTTGGGACTCCGACGACCTCGACCGGAGCGCCGAGCTTGCGGCCGATGCGTGGTCGCGCGCGCGTGACGCGATCGCGTCAGGCTCGCACGAGCTCGTGGTGCTCGACGAGATCACCTACGCCATGAACTGGGGCTGGATCGACGCCGGCGAGGTCGTGCGCACGATCGCCGAACGGCCCGCGAGCGTCAACGTCGTGGCGACCGGCCGTGACGCGCCGGCCGAGCTGATCGACGTGGCCGACACCGTGACGGAGATGACGAACGTGAAGCACGCGTTCGACGCCGGTGTGTCGGCGAAGCGGGGGATCGACTTCTGAAGGCGATGACGTTGCTCACCGGCCCGGTGGCGAGCGGCAAGTCTTCGCTCGCAGCGCGGATGGCCGCGTCGTGGGAGGGGCCGGTCACCGTGATCGCGACCGCCGAGGCGCTGGACGACGAGATGGCCGCGCGCATCGACCGGCACCGGACGGATCGGCCGCCGTCGTGGCAGGTGGTCGAGGAGCCGCGCGATCTGGCGGGAGCGGTGGACGGGCTCCCGCCGGACGCGTTCGCGATCGTCGATTGCGTGACCTTGTGGGTCACCAACCTCATGCTCGACGAGGTGCCTGACGTCGAGGAGCGTGCGGGTCTGGTGGCGAAGGCGATCGCCGCGCGGGAGGCTCCCTCGGTCGTCGTCACGAACGAGGTCGGCTGGGGCATCGTGCCCACGAACGACCTGGCGCGGGCGTTCCGGGAGACGCTCGGCCGAGTGAACCGAGTGTTCGCCGCCGAAGCCGAGCGGGTGCTGCTGGTCGTCGCGGGCCGGGCGATGGAGCTCGGCGAGGTCGAGCGATGAACCCGTTGGGCGACCTGCTCCGTGATCTGCCCGGTCCCGACGTCCAGGCGCGCCAGGCCGTGCGGGCACGAGCCGATTCGGTCCTTCGGCCCGCGGGCGCGCTCGCGCGGTTGGACGAGGTCGCGGTGTGGCTCGCGGGCTGGCAGCGGACCACGAGGCCCGCCGTGGATCGCCCAGGCGTCACGATCTTCGCGGCCGACCACGGCGTCGCGGCCGGCGGCGTCAGCGCGTACCCGCCCGAGGTCACGAAGGCGATCCTCGCGGCGCTCGAACAGGGGGTCGCGACGTCGACCGCCCTGGCGCGGGCATTCGGCGTAGCGTTCGAGGTCGTCGATGTCGGGGTCGGCGAGCCGACGGGCGACATCCGGGTCGAGCCCGCGCTCGACGACGTGCGGTTCGCCGAGTGCGTCCGGGCCGGGGTCGAGGCCACCGACCTCGCAGCGGCGGCGGGCGCCGATCTCCTCGTGTTCGGTGAGATGGGGATCGGCAACACGACGCCCGCCGCCGCCGTGTGCGCCAGCCTCTTCGGGGGCGACCCCGCCGCGTGGACCGGTCGTGGGACCGGCGTCGACGACGAAGGGCTCGCGAGGAAGATCGAGGCCGTCACGGCGGCCCACGACCGTGTGGCGTCGCTGACGGCCGATCCGCTCGAGATCCTCCGGCAGGTTGGCGGCGCGGAGCTGGTCGCGATCGCGGCCGCCGTCGTCCAGGCCCGCCGCCGTTCGCTGCCGGTCCTCCTGGACGGGTTCGTCGTGAGTGCGGCGGTGGCCCCGCTCGCGCTGGCCGAGCACGGCGCGCTCGACCACTGTCTCGCCTCACACATCTCGCCCGAGCCCGGTCATCGTCTGCTGCTCGAGCGCCTCGGGCTCGCGCCTTTGCTCGACCTCGAGATACGGCTCGGCGAGGGGAGCGGCGCGCTGGTCGCGGTGCCGATCGTTCGGGCGGCCGCGGTGGCCGTGACCGACGTGGCCACGTTCGAAGAGTGGGGACTGGCGTGACCGCGGTGCTCCGGCGGTTCGCCATCGCCGTGCAGTTCCTGACGCGGATCCCGGTTGGATCGCCCCGGTTCGGCGAGGGCGACCTGCGCGCGGCGACCGGCGCGTTCCCGCTGGTCGGCCTCCTCGTCGCAGCGATCGTGATAGGAGTGCGATGGCTCGCTGGGCTCGCGCTCCCGGACACGGCCTCGACGGTGCTCGCGCTCGCCGCGGGTGCGGTCGTCACCGGCGCGTTCCACGAGGACGGGTTCGCCGACACGTTCGACGGTCTGTGGGGCGGGCGAACCCCCGAGGACCGGTTGCGCATCATGCGCGACTCGCGCCTCGGGACCTACGGCGTGCTGGCCCTGATCATCCTGGTCGCGACCAGGATCGCGCTGCTCGCACCGTTGGAGGTCGTCGACTTCGCACGCGCGGTCGCGGCCGGGGCCGTGCTCGGTCGCGCGAGCTCGCTGCCGCTCATGCGGTGGATGCAGATGGCGCCCGACTCGAGCGCCACGCTCGCGGGAAGGCCGTCGGGATCGAGCCTGGCGATCGGAGCGATCACCGTGATCGCGACGCTCGGGGTCACGTTCGGTGTGTGGGCGTGGCTGCCGCTCGTCGTCGCGGCGCTGGTGAGTCTCGGCTGCGCAGCGGTCATCCGCTCGAAGCTCGGCGGCATCAACGGCGACGTGCTCGGCGCGACGAACCAGCTGGTCGAGGTCGTGGTGATCGCGTGCGCGACTGCCCTCGCCGCACGCAGCCTTCTCCCTTGATCACCTCGCCGAAGGCCACGGGTCCACGACCAGTTCGCGCATCGGGAAGTCTTTCGGATTCCCGGTAGCCAGGCGGGCAGCGATCCCCACGGTCGCGGCGGCGATGAGCGCGTCGGCCTGTGCGATGATGCGTCCCCGCGACGCGTAGCGCTGCCGCCACCAGCCCGCCATCCGGCCTTCGGCGATCCCCAGCGGTGCGACGAGGAGGCCCTCGAACAGCCGGGAGGCGATCTCTCGCTCGCGCGCCTTCAGTCCGAACGTCACTTCATCCGCGACGATCGCGCACGTGTAGAGGTCGTCCCCTGCGACCTGCAGCGAGCGGAGGCGTGCGTGTGCTGCCGCGTCGTCTCGGAGCAGATCGATGACGACGCTGCTGTCGAGGAGGACGCGGCTCAGGGCGCAGACCTCGCGCGACGGTCAGCCGTCTCTCGCTGGCGTTCCGCCCTGAAGTAGGCGGCGGGATCGGGGTCCCATGGATGACCCTCTGCCTCGATCGAACCGGTCGCCGACCAGATCAGATCCCATCGGCGCTCGCGCTCGAGCCGCTCGCGGACCGCGTCTTCGATGTAGGCGCTTCGTCCGCGCTCGCCCGCTCGTCGATCCAGCTCCTGGATCAGGTCGTCGTCCATGTACACGTGAACCCTCATAGCCCACACGATAGCACACATCATCGCCCACTAAGCGTTGGCGGTGGGACGGCACGCTCGACCTGGCGGTCGAGCGCTGGCAACGGTTCGGGTCCTCCTCGTGGCTCGCGCGCTCGGTCGCCGCCGAGATAGGGATGCCGAAAGCCGAGCGGGCCTCGATCGAAGAACGACCCCTCGGAGATCTCGAGACGTAGACGACATCCGTCACGGCTCGACGTAGGTGCTCGCGCCGTAGAAGTCGATCACGACGACCGGCTCGTCGCCGACCACCCATGCATCGTGCCCAGGCGGCAGCACCGTGAGATCTCCCGGGACCCCTTCGAGCTCGGTCCCGTCTCGCATCAGGAAACGGAACCGCCCGGCGATGTGGTAGAAGACGTGCGGGTCCTCGCAGAGCCCGGTCTCGCCGGTCTCGTAGTGAACGGTCCGCCGCCAGCCCGGCTCGAACACACCTCGCCACACCATCCCGGCCCCGACATCCACGATGTCGGCTCGGAGCTTCTCGGTGTGCTCGACCTCATCGGGACGATCGAACGACTTGTGCTCCAACACGAGCATGGAGACCCCCTTCCCCGACCCGCTAGCTGATCGCTCCGTACGGCCCGGGGAGCCAGGTCGTTGCTTTCACTCGAGCCGAGGGCAGAATCACACCGGTGTGACCCATCCCGTGGCGACTACCGATTGGCTGGACCCGTGTTGCTGGAGGTGCGGGTCCGTCGACGCTGTCCGGGATCTCTCCGGACGTGTCTTGTGCGGCTCGTGCCGAGAGGCGTTGCTCGAGA
>CAZZND010000091.1:6909-10895 GCA_964655465.1 uncultured Actinomycetes bacterium | reverse complement strand
GGTCGACAACGAGATCGCGAGCATTCAAGCCCGCGAAAGACACCAGCCACCTAGGCGGGATCGTCGGTCGGGACGAGGCGTTCCCGCGTGACGAGAACGCGCACCCTGCGCTGCACGTCGCCGACAGCCACGATCTGATCCGCGTGCATGGCGCGCGTGTGAACGACCTCAAGGACGTCAGCCTCGACCGGCTCGTCGACTCCGGCAAGTCGGTCATCGTCATCGAGCACCACCCGGCGGTCATGGCGCACGCCGACTGGATCATCGACCTCGGCCCCGGCGCCGGCCACGACGGCGGCCGGATCGTCTTCGAGGGCACACCCGCCGACCTCGTCGCCGCCCGCTCCACCCTCACCGGCGAGCACCTCGCGGCCTACGTCGGCACCTGACCGAGGCCCTCGCGGACACCGTGAGACGAGTTCTCTCATCTGTTTCGACTCGTCCCTCCGGTCAGCCATCAAGCACGGTTTCCGAATCATTCGATGGCATCCCCTGAACCGCGAGGCCGCCGCACTCACGTGGGCCGCCGAATAAGGAGACACGTCCTAGGTCAGTGGTGGTGCGGGTGATCGTGGGGGCCCCGACCGGGGTCCGTAGGGTCCACCCGTCAACACCCGGGCTGGCCGTGGTTGCCGCAACAGCCCCCGTTCACCAGGGACTTCGCTCGGTTCTTCACGAGGACGCCCGAACGCTGCAGCAGCGGCAGGTCCGACTCCGACCAGTTCGCGAAGAAGGTCCGTCCGTACTCGCGGAGCTCATCGCGCCAGTTGCTCACCTGCCCAGGGTAGCGACCGTCGGCCGTTCCGAAGGTCCTTGGTCCTTGATGCAGAGGATGCGAGACTCCGCGCGATGTCCACGCCACCGCCCCTCGACGCGTCGCGCCCCAGCGCGCTTCGGCTCGCAGGGTTCGTCGTCACGATGGTCGCTGCCCTGCTGGTCGGCCTCGGATCGATCGCAACCTGGGCCACCGTGGGCATCCCGAGCGAGAACGTGAACACGGACATCCCCGGCGTCGACCTCCTGGATGGCCGAGTCACCCTTATCTGTGCCGTGGTGATGCTGATCGGGACACTCGCCACCCGAACCTCCCGTTCGAGCAGGGTGGCCGTCGGATGGGCGGTTGGCGTCATCGCCGCCGGCGTGGTGTCTCTCGCGATCGCTGGGAGCTTCCTTATGACCGGACTCAGTCGTTCGACCGTGGTCGCGTCACTCCCTCCGCGAGAGATGTGGGACCTGGTCGGCGCGTTCCGCGAGATGGGCGCCGGGCCCCTGCTCGTGGTCGTCGGTGGCGCGCTCGCGTTCGTCGGCGGCGTGCTCTCGCTCGCGTGGGCGATGCGCGGCCGGGAGAACCCCGGCCCCGCCGACGAGCCGTCTGAGGCCTAGACCGACGCCAGGTCCGCGCACTTCGCGCGGATGCCTTCGGCAGCCGCTCGGAGCTGCTCGAGTTCAGATCCAGCTCAACGATCTCCTCGACACCCTTGCGCCCCAGGCGGACGGGGACGCCCACGTAGACGTCGTCGATCCCGTACTGCCCCGTGGCCCACGCGCACACGGGCAGCACGACCTTCGTGTCCCTTACGATCGCCTCGACCATGGCCACCACCGACGCGCTCGGCGCGTAGTAGGCCGAGCCGGCCTTCAGCAGACCGACGATCTCGGCGCCGCCGTCACGCGTGCGCTGGAACAGGCGCTCCAGCGTCCCTTCGTCGACCAGCTCGGGCAGCGGTGTGCCGTCGACCGTCGCGTGTCGCGGGAGTGCCACCATCGCGTCGCCGTGGGACCCGAGCGTCATCGCCTCGACGCCGGTCGTAGAACGGCCGAGCTCCTCGGCGATGAAGTACCGCAGCCGCGCGGAGTCGAGCACGCCCGCCATGCCCACAACGCGATCCTTGGGGAAGCCGCTCGCCTCGGCGGCCAGATACGTCATCTCGTCGAGCGGGTTCGACACGACGATCAAGATGGCCTCGGGTGAGCCGGACGTGATGTTGCCGACCACGTCACGCATGATCGCCGCGTTCTTCCCGAGCAGGTCCATCCGGCTCATGCCGGGCTGGCGAGGGAACCCCGCCGTGATGACCACGACGTCCGAGCCGGCCGTGTCCGCGTAGTCGTTCGTGCCGAGGATCGCGGGCTCATAACCCTCGACCGGCGCGGCCTCCTTGAGGTCGAGGGCGAGGCCCTGCGGCTTGCCCTCGATGATGTCGATGAGGACGACCTCGCCGAGGCTCTTCTCGAGCAGGCGCATCGCGGCCGTCTGGCCGACGAAACCGCTGCCCACGACGGTGATCTTCATGGGGTGATGACTCCTTCGGAAGCGGTGGACCGCCCCATGCTACCGAGCGGGCTCGACCCCTCCGGGTCGGATCGGTCAGAGACGGCTGATCAGGGCGTCTGCCACCTGGAAGGTACCGGCCGCCGGACGTCGATCACCGGGCGAACGCAGGTCGTACGTGACGTGGACCCCGTCGGCGAGCACGTCCACCACGGCGGCCTCGATCCGATCGCCCGCGTCACGCTCCCCCAGGTGTCGCAGCATCATCGCGGCCGACAAGATCACGCCCACGGGGTTCGCACGGTTGGTGCCTGCGAGGTGAGGCGCGGTCCCGTGCGTGGCCTCGAACACGGCCAGGTCATCGCCGAAGTGCGCGCCCGGCGCGACCCCCGTGCCCCCGACGAGCCCCGCACAGAGCTCGGCGATCAGGTCGCCGTACATGTTCGGCAGGACGAGCACGTCGAACCGCTCGGGCGCCTGGATCAGCTGCATGGACAGGGCGTCGATGATCCGGTCGTCGAACGCGATACCGGGATGGTCCATGGCGACCCGTCGCGCGACCTCGAGGAACAGCCCGTCGGAGAACTTCATGATGTTGGCCTTGTGGCTCGCCGTGACCTTGGCGCGGCCGTGGGTCTCGGCCCAGGCGAACGCGAACCGGACGATCCGCTCCGCGCCGAAGTCCGAGATGTGCTTGACCGAGATGCCCGAGTCCGGACGAACCTGCCGTCCGCTCGTGTCCCGGATGAACCCGATCAGCTCGGTCACCGCCGGGGTGCCCATCTCGAGCTCGATGCCGGTGTACATGTCCTCGGTGTTCTCGCGGACGACGACGACATCCACGTCCTCGTACAGCGACGGCACGCCCGGGTAGAGACGGCAGGGACGGACGTTCGCGTACAGGTCCAACCCCTGGCGCAGCGCCATGTTCGTGCTCCGCAGGCCCGACGTGACGGGCGTCTCGATGGGGCCCTTGAGCGCGACACGTGTCCGGCGCAGCGAGTCGAGGGTCGCGGCGGGCAGCGGATCGCCGGTCCGCGAGTAGGCGCCCGCCCCCATGTCCTGCCGGTCCCACTCGACGTCGGTGCCCGTCGCCTCGACCACACGGCGGGCCGCCTCGACGACCTCCGGTCCGATGCCATCGCCCGGGATCAACGTGATGGGGTACGCCATGGCAGCCAAGGGTACGTGACCCTCGGCGAGGCGCCGTTTGGGCCGCGCATGCCCGCGCGACTATCCTGTGCGGGATGACCGACAAGGGGCTCCGCGAGATCGTCGCCGCCGACACGCGGATCTCCGACATCGACGGTGATGCCGGGCGCCTCTGGTACGTCGGCTACGAGATCGGCGACCTCGCGACGAACGCGTCGTTCGAAGAGGTCGTCTACCTTCTCCACAAGCTCGAGCTCCCGAAACGGCAGCAGCGCGAACGGCTCAACACGTTCCTGGTCCGCGAGCGCGAGCTGCACCCGTTCCTCGCCCGGTTCATGCCGACCCTCGCCCAGAACACCTCGCCCATGTCGATGCTCCGCACGAGCATCTCGGCGTCATCGGCGTTCGATCCCGACGGTTGGGACGAGTCGCCCGAAGCCCAGTACCGCAAGGCGATGCGTCTGATCGCCGAGACGCCGACGCTGATCGCCACGTACCACCGCGTCCGCACGGGACAGGAGGTGATCCCGCCCAACCCGTCGCTCGGCCACGCCGCCAACTT
>CAZZND010000091.1:0-6899 GCA_964655465.1 uncultured Actinomycetes bacterium | reverse complement strand
CTGTGGATGCTGCACGGCGAAGAGCCCGACCCGGTCGACGCCGAGGTTCTGGACACCACGTTCGTGCTGTACGCCGACCACACGATGAACGCCTCGACGTTCACCGCGCGCGTGGTCGCCTCGACGCTCTCGGACATGTTCTCGGCGATCTGCGCCGCGATCGGCGCGCTCAAGGGCCCGCTGCACGGCGGAGCGAACGAAGAGGCGATGAAGCTGGCCGAGGAGGTCGGCAAGCCGGAGAACGCCGCGGCGGTGGTCCGTGAGCGCCTGGAGCGCCACGAGAAGATCATGGGGTTCGGCCACGCGGTGTACCGGACGATGGATCCGCGGGCAACGGTCCTCAAGCAGCTCTGCAAGGAGACCGGCGAGCGGCACGACCAGCCCCAGTGGTACGAGATCTTCTCGGCCCTGGAGGAAACGACCTTCGAGCAGAAGGGTCTCTACCCCAACGTCGACCTGTACGCGGCGGGCGTCTACACCGCGCTCGCGATCCCGACCGACCTGATGACGCCGCTGTTCGCGCTGGCGCGGATGGCAGGGTGGACCGCGCACGTCCGCGAGCAGTACGCCGACAACCGCATCATCCGGCCGGGCTCCACCTACGTCGGACCTACCGACCGGGTCTGGGTTCCGATCGACCAGCGCTGAGCTCGTCCCGCGTGACAGCGGCTCCCGCCGGTGTCAGGATCGGCGACATGGACGAAGAGCGGCCACCCGACGACCCGACCGCCATCACCCCAGCCTCGACGACACCGTCCGGTGACGCGCCGCCGCCGCCGCCTCCGCCTCCGCCGGTGCAGCCGCAGGTCATCTACGTCCCGCAGCAGGCGCCGACGAACGGGCTGGCCACGGCGGCTCTCGTCCTCGGGATCATCGCCGTCGTGACGTTCTGGACGATGTGGCTCGGCGCGATCCTCGCGATCCTCGCCATCATCTTCGGCGTGGTCGGCATGTCCAAGGCCAAGGAAGGCGCACCGAACCGGGGCCTGGCCGTCGCCGGCCTCGTCCTCGGGATCATCGGGCTGCTCGCGAGCGTCTTGCTTTTCGCGGCGTTCATCTCCATCGCGAACGACGCCGAAGGGATCTTCGACCGGATCGAGTTCTGCCTCGACCATCCCAACGACCCGAGCTGCTGATCGGCTACGACTGTCTGGGGAACAGCCCGGCCCGCTCGACCAACGCGCGCGTGGTGGCGTCGTGGCCCATGGCCATGATGTGGACGCCCGCGATGCCCTGGATCTCACGCACCGCCGCGACCAGGTCGACCGCGTGCGCGAGCCCGGCCTCGGCAGCGTCGTCACCCGACGCCTCGAGCGACTCGATCATCGAGGGAGGCACCGACACCCCGGGCAGCTTCTCGTCTATGAACCGGGCCTGCCGGGCGCTCCGGAGCGGGGTGAGACCCACGATGACCTTCGTGCGCTCGAACAGGCCGCGGGCGCGCATCGTGTCGGCCCAGGCCGAGAGACGTTCGACGTCGTAGACGATCTGCGTCATGACGAAGTCGGCGCCCGCGTCCAGCTTGCCCTCGAGCGTGACGGGGTCGTACGGGTCGGCCAACGGCACGTCGGCAACCCCGATCAGGTAACGGGGCGCGTCGGCGACCTCCTTCCCCGCGAGGGTCGTGCCCTCGTCGCGGAGCCGGCGCGCGAGCGCGATCAAGCCGAGCACGTCCAGGTCTCCGACGACCGTGGCGTCGGGGTGATCGCCGATCGCGATCGGGTCGCCGGAAAGACAGAAGAGGTTGCGAGCCCCGAGCGCCCACGCGCCCAGCAGGTCCGCGGTCAGCCCGAGCCGGTTCCGGTCGCGCGCGGTGATCTGGACGGTGGGTTCGAGCCCGGCCTCGGACGCGAACCTCGCGCCGGCGAGCGGTGACATGTGCGCCGTCGCGGTCGGGTTGTCGGTCAGGTTGACCGCGTCCACGTACCCCACGAGCCCGCGCGCGTGATCGGTGACCACGGCTCCGTCGCCGCCCACGGGAGGCACGATCTCGCCGGTCACGACGAACGTCCCGGAGTCCAGCAGCCGGGCCAGACGACCGCCGGGTGCCGTCACGAGTAGGCCTGCGCCTCGGCGGCCTGCACCGTGTTCACCAGGAGCATGGCGACGGTCATGGGGCCCACGCCCCCGGGCACGGGCGTGATCGCGCCTGCGACCTCGACGACCTCGTCGAACACGACATCGCCAACGAGACCGGATGGCGTCCGGTGCACCCCGACGTCGATGACGGTCGCGCCCGGCTTGATCATGTCGCCCCGGATCAGCTGGGGCACGCCCGCCGCCGCCACCACGATGTCGGCCGCCCGCGTGTGCTCCGCCAGATCCCTCGACCGGATGTGCGTGGACGTGACCGTGGCGTTCCCGCGGATCGAGTTCTGCGTGAGCATCACCGACAGCGGCGCGCCGACCAGATCGCCGTAGCCCACGACGCACGTCTCGGCGCCCTCGATCGGGACGTCGCATCGAAGCATGAGCTCGACGATGCCGTAGGGGGTGGCGGGCAGGTATCCGTGACCCCGCCGGACCATCATCCCGATGTTGAGCGGATGCAGCCCGTCGACGTCCTTCTCCGGGAGGATCGCGCACTGAAGCTCGAGCTCGTGGAGATGGTCGGGCACCGGGAGCTGCAGGATGATCCCGTGGATGTCGGGGTCGCGGTTCAAACGCCGGATGGTCGCCAGCAGCTCGTGCTCGGTGACGTAGGCGGGCAGGTCGATCTGCTCCGACCGGATCCCGACGTCCGCGCAGGCCTTGTGCTTCTGGCCGACGTAGATGCGAGAGGCCTGGTCGTCGCCCACGAGGACGGCGGCCAGGCCCGGCGTGACGCCGCGCTCGGCGAGCGCGCGTACGCGTTCGCTCACCTCGCTGCGGATCTGGGCGGCGACGGCCTTGCCGTCGAGGATCTGGGCGGTCACGGCCCGGATACTACCGGGCGGTCTGTAACGGGGGTCAGTGGCGGAAGTGACGGACGCCGGTCAGGACCACAGCCATGCCACGCGCCTCGGCGGCGGCGAGCACCACCTCGTCGCCTTTCGACCCACCTGGGTGGATGACGGCGGTGCAGCCCGCGTCGGCGGCGACCGCGAGCGCGTCGGGGAACGGGAAGAACGCGTCCGACGCGAGGACGGCGCCGCGCGCTCGCTCCCCCGCCTTGCGGATCGCGATCCACGACGAATCGACCCGTGACATCTGCCCCGCGCCGACCCCGACGGTGGCGCCGTCTCTCACGAGCACGATCGTGTTCGACTTCACGCGCCACGCGATCGTCCACGCGAGCTCGAGGTCGGACCACTCGGTCGCGGTCGGTTCGCGTGATGAGACAACCTTCCAGTCGCCTCTCGTCTCGCGGACGGCGTCGACGTCTTGCACCAGCGCGCCCCCGGGGAGCGTGCGGACGTCCCACCCACCCGGCTGCTCGATCGGAGCGACGACCACACGGAGGTTGGGGCGCCTGGCGAACGCGGCCCGCGCCTCGTCGGTGACGTTCGGGGCGATCACGACCTCGGTGAAGACCTCGCGCATCGCCTCGGCGGCGGCCCCGCCGACCTCGTCGTGGAACGCCACGATGCCGCCGAACGCGCTCACCGTGTCGCATGCGTACGCGGCCGCGTACGACTCGGCTGGGGTCGGCTTCGCGGCCACGCCGCACGGGTTGTTGTGCTTCACGATCACACACGCGCCCGCGGGCAACACGCAGACGAGGTCGTAGGCCGCCCACGCGTCGAGCCAGTTGTTGAACGACATCTCCTTGCCCTGGATGACCTCGGCGCCACCGAGGACCCCTGGACCGGCGACCTCAGCGAAGAGCGCCCCCCGCTGATGCGGATTCTCGCCGTAGCGCAGGTCGGCGACTTTCTCGTACGCGAGCCCGACGAACGCCGGGAGCCCACCGGCGTCGGCCTGCCCGGCGGCGAACCACCCCGCGACGGCGGCGTCGTAGCTCGCCGTGTGGGCGAAGGCCTCGGCCGCCAACGCGAACCGCGTGGCCCGCGTGATCCCACCCTCGAGACCGATCTCGTCCAGGATCGCCTCGTAGCGTCCCGGATCGACCACGACGGCGACCGACTCGAAGTTCTTCGCGCTCGCGCGGACCATGGCCGGCCCGCCGATGTCGATCTTCTCGATGACCTCGTCGAACGAGGCTCCCGAGGCTGCGGTCTCGCGGAACGGGTAGAGGTTCACCACCACCAGGTCGAAGGGCTCGATGCCGAGCGCCGCGATCTGCTCGAGGTGCTCGGGCTTGCGCCGGTCCGCGAGCAGCCCGCCGTGGATCGCGGGGTGCAGCGTCTTCACCCGTCCCTCGAGCATCTCCGGGGATCCGGTGACCTCGGCGACCTCGGTGACCTCGATCCCTGCCTCACGGAGCGCGGCCGCCGTGCCGCCGCTCGAGACGAGCTCGACACCCAGCGCGCGGAGGGCGCTCGCCAGCTCGACGATTCCGGTCTTGTCGTAGACGGCCAACAGCGCGCGACGGACGGGGCGGACCTGTCTCACGGCTCCTCCTCGATGATCGTGACCCGACGACCTTGCCTGACCAGACGCCCCTCCAGCAACGCGCGAACGGCGCGAGGAAGCAGCCGATGCTCGACCTCATGGACACGGGCCTCGAGCGAGTCCCAGTCGTCGTCGTCGCGCACATCGATGACCTCCTGCAGGACGACGGGACCGGTGTCCGTCCCTTCGTCGACCAGGTGGACCGTGACCCCGGTCACCTTCACGCCGTAGGCGAGTGCATCGCGGACGCCGTGCATCCCGGGGAACGACGGCAGGAGCGCGGGATGGACGTTCAGCCAACGACCCTCGAAGGCTGCCGTGAGAGCCGATCCGAGGACCCGCATGTACCCGGCGCTCACGACGATGTCGATATCGCGCGCGGCGAGCGCGTCGCCGACCGCGCGTGTGAACGTCTCGCGGTCGCCCTTGGGCTCGATGATCAGGGGCTCGATCCCGTCGTCGGCCGCACGATCCAGTGCCTTGACCCCGGGACGATCCGAAAGAACCAGGGCGATCGACGGCCTGATCCGGGGATCGTCGATGAGCGCCTGGAGGTTGGTCCCGCTCCCCGAGACGAGCACCGCGATCCGTCCTCCCATCAGGCCCGCATGCTACCTACGCGGTCGGGGCGACGGCCCCGCGGCGGTAGAGTGTCCAGCGCCACGATCGCGACGGAGGACGACGGTGAAGAAGTGCCCCTACTGCGCCGAGGAGATCCAGGACGAGGCCATCAAGTGCCGGTACTGCTTCAGTGACCTGTCGGTCCCCCGCGACCAGGTGTTGGCGCAGCAGCCCGGCCCCGCGGCTTCCGTGGAGCCGGCAACCCCGTCGACCGCTTCACCGGACGTCGCCACGCGGTACTCCCATTCCGGCTATCGCTACGTGCTCGGGTACGGCGCGGACTACTTCGGGATCTGGGAACGCCAGAACCCGAACACACCCACCGAGCGCTTCCCCCGGACCGACGACGGGTGGCGCGATGCGTGGCTCCGGTTCTCCTCGCTCGAACCCAGTGCGGTCGAGGTCCCATCCAGCGGCCCGTCGGCGGTGCCGGCGGCAACGGGTGCGGCGCCGGCCACGACGGGCGATGACCGCGTGCTCCGCTACACGCACTCGGGCTCACGCTATCTGCTCGGCTACGGCGAGGGGTTCTACGGCATCTGGGACCGCACGAACCCCACGACCCCGGCAGAGCGGTTCCCTCGCACCGACCAGGGGTGGGCCGAGGCCTGGCGGCGGTATACCGAGATCGAGACCCGCTACGCCGAGGTCACCTGACCCCGCGCCGCGGGGCCTCGATCATCGCCCCGGCCGCTCCACCGACGACCCCCCACGCCGCGGCGAACGCCGCCGTCCGGGTCGGTGACGAGCCGATCGTCAGCGACCCCCCGAGCGCAAGGAAGGGCACCTGGATCGACGCGACCCACGCGAGCAGGCCGCAGAGCACGCCGTAGCCGATGCCGGCGAGGGCGCCTGACCAGGCTGCGTTCCGCCGGGAACGGGCGCCCTCGCCCGCGACCCGACCCCCTTGGACCGTCGCCGCCGCGGGCACCAACAGGAACAGGAGGAACCCGGGCGCGAGCGCGATCGGGTCCGCCAGGATGTCCCCCTCGATCGATCGGATGGTCAGGCGCAGGACGCCGATCTGACCGTCGTTCATCTCGACGGGGGCGCCCATCGAGGCCGATAGGACCATCGCCGATTGGTTCGGCAGCAGCAGCAAGTGATGGACCAGGGCGACGGCGCCCGCCTCCTCGCCCTCGGCCATGAACCGTGCGTACGCGCGGGTCGAGTCGAGGTCGACGGCCGCGAACACCAGCGTGCCGATGGTGGCGAGCACCAACCCCCACCACGCCATCATCGCGGCGGCGCGCGCGGCGCGGACCGCCGCGGCCGCCCGGCCTTCATCGAGCGCCGCGCGCGCCGCCGCGAGCCCACCCACAGCGCCGGCCGCCGCGCCGAACAGCAGCGGCATCACGAACGCGAGCGGCAGCACGGGCTCGGCCGCCGTCACCTCGACGGTGGGGAACGCGAGCCGGACGGGCACAGCAACGACCAGCATCGGGATCGCGAAGCCGAGGCCGACGGAGGCACCGGCGACCGCGGCCGGTCCCGGCTCACGCTCGAGTCCCTGCGCCTGCGCGCGGCCCGCGCGGAACGCCAGCACGAGCGCAGCCACCGTGAGCGCCCCCAGCGCAACCTCGAGGGTCCCCGTCGTGAGCCTCCCCTCGGCCTGGAGCGTGGCGATCCCCCGTGCGGTCACGTCGAAGGGCACCCGCGCGCTCATCAGCCCGTAGGCCAGCCCGATCTTCACCCACGACCACGGTCCGTACGCGCCGCTGATCAGGTACGCGAGCCAGGCGATGGCCTGCCCCGCGAGGACGATGGGGAGGAAGACGAGCAGG
>CAZZND010000090.1:0-10948 GCA_964655465.1 uncultured Actinomycetes bacterium | reverse complement strand
GCGAGCATGGCCTCGAGGTGGGCGTGCGCCTCGACCCCCGCTCCGAAGATCACGAGCTCGGTCACGTCACCGTTCGCCAGGTGCCGGGTGGCCAGCCCCGACACGGCCGCCGTGCGGAGCGCGGTGAGCGCCGCCCCGTCGATCATCGCTTCGGGCGACTGGGTCGTCGCGTCGAACAGGACGTAGACGGCGTCGACGAACGGCAGATCCCGCTCGGAATTCCGAGGCGTGAGGGTCACGAGCTTCACGCCGAGACCTGCCGCACCCCATGCCGGCATGAGCAGCAGCGAACCGGATGGGGTTTCCACGTGCGATCGGGGCGGCGAGAGCGAGGGATCTTGATCGTGGAAGGCGGCCTCCAAAGCGTCGATCGCCGCGGCCATCGGGAGCCGGCGGCCGAGCTCCGCGTCGTCAACGAGCTCCATCACAGCTCCCCGAGGTACGCCTCCCGCATCAGCGGATCGTCCAGCAAGTTCTGGGCGGTATCGGACAGAACGACCTCACCGGTCTGGATCACGTATCCGCGATCGGCGATCGACAACGCCATGTTCGCGTTCTGCTCCACGACGAAGATCGTCGTCCCGAGCTCTCTGATCGCCTTGATGATCTCGAACACCTGCTCGACGAGGATGGGCGCGAGCCCCATGGAGGGTTCGTCCATGAGCAGAACCTTCGGATCGGCCATGAGCGCCCGGCCCATCGCCACCATCTGCTGCTCGCCACCGGATAGGGTCCCGGCCTTCTGCTTCAGCCGCTCCCGGACCCGCGGGAACCGTTCGAGGATCCGCTCGCGGTCCTCGGCGATCGCAGCCTTGTCCCTCCGCTGGTAGGCACCGAGGTCCAGGTTCTCGGCGACGGTCATCGCGGCGAACAGGCGCCGGTTCTCGGGAACCATCGAGATGCCCCGGCGAACGACCTCTGTCGTCGAAAGACCGCTCACCACCTCACCGTCCAGCAGCACGTCGCCTTCGGATGGTGTCACGTAGCCGAGGATCGTCTTCAGCGTCGTCGTCTTCCCACTGGCGTTGCCACCCAGCAAGCAGACCATCTCGCCCGGGTAGATCTGGACGTCCACGTTGCGCAGGATCGACACCAGCCCATAGTGCGTGCTGACGTTCCGCAGCTCGAGGATCGGCGCCGGCGCCTCGCTCTTTTTCATCCGGCCGCCTTCGTTCCGAGGTACGCCTCGATCACGTGCTCGTCGTGAGCAACCTCCTCGTACGTTCCCTCCGCGATCTTCTGTCCGTGGTCACAGGCGATCACGCGGTCGGACACGCCTTTCACGACACGCATGTCGTGCTCGATCACGAGGATCGTGACACCCAGCTCATCCCGCATGCGGACGATATGGTCCCTGAGCTCCAGGGTCTCGCGGGGGTTCATGCCGGCGGTCGGCTCGTCGAGCATCAGCAGACTCGGCTCCGACGCGAGCGCACGGGCCATCTCGAGGCGCCGACGGTTCGCGTAGGACAGCGTGAAGGCGAGCTGGTCTTGGCGATAGCCGGCGAGGCGTGAACCGAAGAACCCGAGAGCCTGCTTCGCCCGTTCCTCGATCCGTTCCTCCTCGCGGCGCGTTGCAGCTGTCCGCAAGATCGCCCCGACGGCTCCGGTCTTCGTCCGGCAATGCTGCCCCACCATGGCGTTCTCGAGGACGGACATGTTGGCGAACAGATGCACGTTCTGGAACGTGCGAGCGATCCCGAGCCTGGTGATCTGGTTCGGTGGCAGACCGACGATGCTCGAGCCGCGGAAGCGCACATCGCCGCCATCGGGTGGATAGAGGCCGGAGATGACGTTGAACAACGTGGTCTTCCCCGCTCCGTTCGGGCCGATGACGCTCACGATCTCACCCTCGTCAACGGACATATCCAGCGAATCGATCGCGTACAGGCCCCCGAAGTGCTTCGAGAGACCGCGCGTCTCGAAGAGGATCACCCTGCCCCCTCTCCGAGCGGCGTCGCAGCCGGAGACCCATGCTCGTCCTCCGTGAGGTCCCCCGCCCACTTGTCCTGCGAGCGATCCTCTTCCCTGAGCTCGCGACTCCGCCGAACGTTGGGGATCAAGCCTTGGGGCCGCAGGAGCATGACGGCGACGAGCACGGCACCGTAGACGAGGAGCTGGTACTCCTGGAACTCGCTCAGGAATCCCGGAAGCCCGATCAGGACGAGCGCACCTACGACGACGCCGGGGATGCTGCCCATCCCTCCGAGGATGATGATCGCCAGGGCCTGGATGGAGACCAGGACGGTGAAGCTCGTAGGAGCGAGGGACCCGATCTGCACGGCGAACAGCGCCCCGGCCAAGCTCCCGATGGCCGCGCCCGTACCGAACGCCAGCAGCTTGTACTTCACGGTGCTCACACCGGTGACCTCCGCCACCTGCTCGTCCTCGCGCATGGCGGTCCACGCTCTCCCGACACGGGAGCTCGCGAGACGCCACGACACGAACGCAGCCAGCGCGCAGAACCCCAGCACCAGGTAGTAGAAGGGTTGTGGGTCGCGGAAGTCGACGCTGAACCCTGCGATGGAGAACGAAGGCGCAGGGATGGCGATCAATCCCTGGGCCCCTCCGAAGAGTGGCTTGAGGAGGTCGGAGGTGAAGAGGACGCGCGCGATCTCGCCGAAACCCAGGGTCACGATCGCCAGGTAGTCCCCTCGCAATCGCAGGACGGGAGCCCCGATCAGCACGCCGACGACGATGGCCACCACCACGACGATCGGCAGCGCAGCCACGAACGGCAACCCGGGATGGAACACCGAGCCCGAGTTCGCCGCGGCCGTGAGGACCCCCATGAAGTAGGCGCCGACGGCGAAGAAGGCGACGTACCCGAGATCGAGCAACCCGGCGTAGCCGACGACGATGTTCAGTCCGAGGCCCATGAGCAGGAACAGCCCGACCTGACCGAGCACGGCCGACAGGAACGACCCGAGCAAGAGCGGAAGGAACAGGAGGAGGACACCGACCCCGAGGACGAGCGCTCGTCTGACCGGCGCGGCCTCCTCCGAGCGTCTCCCAGGGCCTGCAACGACCCGCGCTCTGCCCCGCGCCCACACGACCGACGCGCCGGTGCCGACGAGGAAGACGACGATCGCACCCAGGTACGTGAGGCCGCCGAACCGGATGCTGTAGAGCCAGTCGGTCGGGACGTGCAGCTGCACCAAGATGACCCGGAACACGTTCTGGAGCATGCCCATCAAGGTGACGGAAACGAGCCCGACGGCCACCGGGCGCCTGACGGTCACCTTCGCTGCCCCGAGAACCGCACCGAGGAGCCCCGAGACCGAACACAGCACGATCAGGACGACCAGCCCACCCGGCGTGCCCCGGTCGAACGTGAGGACGCCGATGAGAGCCGGGGTCACCGCCACGAAGACGTTCTGCGCCGAGGATGCTGGGAGCGCCTGCTCCACCGCGATCGCGAGCGCCGTCACCACCCCCGCCGTAGCGCCGGCGACGACACCCGACGCGGCCGTTCGGCGGCGCGAGACCGACTCGATGACACCGGCTCTCACCCGAGGTCTGGCGAGGATGAACCCCGCGGCGAACGGCGGCAGGACGATCAGGAGCCGCCCGAGCGTGACCACGTCGCCGATCAGGTTGACCGCGTCGAACTTCTGGATCATGCCGACCAGGGCGAAGTAGACGATGGCGATCGCGCCGACCAACCCCGCCCTCACGGCGCGACGAAGGAAGTCGCCCTTCACCTCACACCTTCTCCGCCCCGCCGGCCCGCAAGATCCCACCCGGGAGGAAGATCAGGACCAGGACCAAGATGCTGAAGGAGATCGCGCCCTTCAGCTGATTCGCCCCGGGAACGCCGAATCCGGTGAGGAACAGGGAGGGCCCGACGGACTCGAGCAGCCCGATCGTCAGACCGCCGAGTGCTGCTCCCGCGATGCTCCCGATCCCACCCAGGACGGCGGCCGTGAAGGCGACGATCCCCGGCGTGAACCCCATGAAGGGGTCGATGACTTGGAACACCAGCGCGTAGAGCACCGCCGCGATGCCGGCGAGCAGACCGCCGATCGCGAACGTGATCACGACGACCCCGTCGACGTTTATGCCCATGAGGCTCGCGATCTCCTTGTCTTCGGCCACGGCGCGCATCGACTTGCCGGTCTTGGTGCGGGAGACGAACCGCTGGAGCGTGACGATGGCGATGACGGTCACCACGAGGACGATCGCCTGCGTCTTCAGGACGGGGACGCCGAAGATCGTCCATGTACCGGAGAGCGAGGCAGGGGTGGCGTAGCCGCGTGCTTCGGCGCCGAAGAACCCTCGATACGTGTTCTGCAGGAACAACGAAGCGCCGATCGCGGTGATCAGTGGAACCAGTCGGGGCGCGTTGCGGAGAGGTCGATATGCGACACGCTCCAGGAGCAGCGCCACGCCGATGGAGACCGCCATCGCCGCGATCAGGAGGATGCCGATAGCCAGAGCCGGATCGGAGTCCATCACACCGTGCTCGGCGAGGACCCTGGCGAGGAAGTACGAGCCGAAGGCCCCGGCCGTGAACACCTCGCCGTGGGCGAAGTTGATCATCCGCAGGACCCCGTAGACCATCGTGTACCCGAGGGCGATCAACGCGTAGATCGATCCCTGCGCGATCCCGAACACGACGAGATCGCGCCACGCCGAGGCGGAGAACGTCCCTCCCGACAGCGTGAGGTATGCCCCCCACGTTGCGACGACGACGACCGTGACCCCGATGACCCACTGGATGATGCGGCGAGCTGGGAACCGAGCGAGCCTTCCTATCGTCCCCGCCGCGTCCATCGTCGCCACGTCTGACGCCCTCCCTCGGTCCGGGCGTCAGACTGCGGGCGGGCCGAGCGCCCGCCCGCAGTCCTACTTCCCTCGATCGGGTGCCAGCCCTATGCCTCGCCGAGGGCCTCGGCGAGCGTGTACTCCTCGCTGAAGATGGGCGCGGGATCCTCCGCGCTCCCGAACGGCGCGTCCGGGGCCTGGTAGACCGCGATGTTCACGACACCGGGGGCCTGGCAGTCCCCGGTCGGGATGCACGTCAGCGTCCCGGTGATACCCGCGAATCCCTCGGTCTGGAACACGGCGTCCTTGAGGGCGACCCGTGGGATCGTGATGGAGCCGTCGGAGTTCTCGATCGCTGCCGCCTCGATCGCATCGACCATGATGTTGAACGCGTCGAACGCGTTGGCGTTGAAGGCGGCAGTCTGCTTCTTGTATTGGTCCTTGTACGCCGCGTTGTACTCGTCGAGCAGCGCGCTGGTCGTCGTGGACGGGCTGGGGAGCGGCCCGGACAGGTAGAAGCCCTCCGCAGCGTCGCCGGCCTGGTCGTAGAACGTCGAGGCCAGACAACCATCAGACCCCATGAGCGCGACACCCGACAGCGCCGGGATATCCCTGGCCTGCTTGGCGATCAGCGCACACGCCGGATTGAAGGCCGGCAGGTAGATGATCTCGGGTCCCGTCTGGGCGATGCTCGTGAGCAAGGGCTTGAAGTCGGTGTCCGTGCTGGTGATGGCCTCCTCCGCGGTGACCGTGCCGCCCTCTCCCTCGAAGAAGGTCTTGAACCCGCCGGTCAGTCCCGCTGAATACGGGCTCTCATCGTGGATCGTCGCCGCCTTCGTGAAGCCGAGCTCCCCGGCGACGAAATCGGTGACGACCTTGGCCTGGATCGCGTCGTTCTGCGCCGTCCGCATGTAGAAGGGCGCGTGCGTGTCCGGGGCCGTGAGGCCGGCCGCCGTGTTCGACGGCGAGATCAGAACGATCCCCTTGTCGGACAGGATCGTGTCGGCGACACCCCACGCTGACGATGAGCAGGTGGTCCCGACCACGTACAGGATGGTGGGGTCGTTGGCGAGCTTCTGACCGCCCTTCTGACCGCCCTCCTTGCTGCAGAGATCGTCTTCGTTCTGCAGGACCACGTCGTGACCTAAGATCTGGCCGGGCGTCGCGTCGAAGCTGCCGTCCAGATAGTCGATCCCGAGCGAGACGCCGTGCTGGCTGTCGAGCCCGAGCGTGGCCACGCTACCGGAGATCGCGAGCAGCGTACCGACCCGGATCGGCTCACCCTCGGCGTAGGTGACGCAGCCGAACTCGACGGTCTCGCAGTCGATCTCGCCCGCGCCGTCGGTCGGTTCGGTCCCGCCCGGCGTCGTGGTGTCGCTCGCGCATGCGGCCGCGACCATCGCGAAGACCGCGAGACCGGCGATGAGCCCGGCCCACTTTCGATGCTTCATGAAGCCCCCCTTCGTTGCCATCCTGATCCCTCGAACGTTGCGGGTGGTTGGTACCACATCGGGAACCCGGAGGCCAATCGTCCGGGAGGGCGGTTCCCTCCCGCAGGGTCATACGGGTGTGGCGGCGGGGGGGGTTCGCGCTCAGGCGGCGGGGACCCTGGCGCGGAACCCGGCGGCGGCCTCCGCGAGCGCTGAGGGACCGCCGTCCATCAGCGCGCGCATCATCGCCGAGCCGGCGATCACGCCGTCGGCGAACGCGCAGGCCTCGGCCGCTGCTTCCGGTGTGCCGATCCCGACGCCCACCAGCAGCGGCAGGTCCGTCAAGGGGCGCAGTGCCTCGACCACCTCACTCGCGGTGCCCTCAAGGTGATCGCGGGCGCCCGTGACCCCGTAGATCGCGACGCAGTAGACGAACCCGTGCGATGCACGTCCGATCCGCCCGAGCCGCGCCGGGTCGGTCCCCGGCGCGGCGAGCATCACGAGGTCGACCCCCGCCTCGGCGGCCGCGGAAGCGAACATACCGGCCTCATCCACGGGCAGATCCGGGACGATGACCCCGCTCACCCCCGCCTCGATGAGGTCGCCGAGGAAGGCCTTCTCGCCCCTGCGCGTGACCGGATTCGCGTACGTCATGACCGCGACCGGCACCCTCAGCCCGGCCTCGCGGATGGTCGCCAGGACACCGCGGGGCATGGCGCCCGCCGCGAGCGCCGCGGCCGAGGCCTGCTGGATGACCCCACCATCCATGATCGGGTCGGAGTGCGGGATCCCCACCTCGATGGCGTCGGCCCCCGCCGCCTCGAGCGATCGGAGCAGGGCCGCGTCCACGCCGGGGTAGCCGCCGGTGACGTAGGGCACGAAGGCCTTCGCACCGACCTCGCGCACGGCCCGCAGCCGCGCCTCGAGCGCGCCCACCTACGAGACCCCCAAGGCCGCGCGAACGGTGTCGAGGTCCTTGTCCCCTCTGCCGGACAGGCACACCAGCAACCGCGATCCCTCGGGCAGCGGGCGGTGCAGCAGCCAGCCGATGACGTGAGATGGCTCGAGCGCCGGCAGGATGCCCTCGGTCCGCGCGAGCGCCTGGAACCCCTCGAGCGCGTCCTCGTCGGTCGCGCTGGCGTAGCTCGCGAGCCCCTGGTCCTGCAGGTACGCGTGCTCGGGACCGACGCCCGGGTAGTCGAGCCCGGCCGAGATCGAGTGCGTCTCGATCACCTGCCCCTGCTCGTCCTGGAGCAGGTACGACATCGCGCCGTGCAGCACCCCGGGCTGGCCCAGCGTGAGGGAACGGCAATGCTGGCCGAGGTCGCTCCCCCGGCCCCCGGCCTCGATCCCGATCAGCCGCACCCCAGGCGTGCCGACGAACGCGGTGAACATCCCGATGGCGTTCGAGCCGCCACCCACGCAGGCGAGCACGTGTGACGGGTCGCCGCCCGTCCGCTCGGCGTACTGCGCCCTGGCCTCGTCGCCGATCACGCGCTGCAGGTCGCGCACGAGCATCGGGAAGGGGTGGGGTCCGACCACCGAGCCGATGATGTAGTGGGTGGTCCGCACGCTCGCGGCCCAGTCGCGCATGGCCTCGTTGACGGCTTCCTTGAGCGTCCGTGAGCCGGCCATGACGGGCACGACCTCGGCACCGAGCAGCTTCATCCGGGCCACGTTCGGCGCCTGGCGGTGGGTGTCCTCCTCGCCCATGTAGACCACGCAGGGCAGTCCAAACAGCGCGCAGGCCGTCGCGGTCGCGACACCGTGCTGTCCGGCGCCGGTCTCGGCGATGATCCGCTGCTTGCCCAGCCGTTTCGCGAGGAGCGCCTGCCCGAGCGCGTTGTTGATCTTGTGCGCGCCCGTGTGCGCGAGGTCCTCGCGCTTGAGCCAGATGTCGTAGCCGAGCTCGGCCGAGAGCCGCGTCGCGTGCGTGATGGGGGTCGGCCGGCCGACGAAATCCCGCGAGAGACCGCTGAGCTCCTCGCGGAACGCCGGATCCTCACGCAGACGCTCCCAGGCCTCCGTGAGCTCGTCGAGCGCAGGGATCAGCACCTCGGGCGCGTAGCGTCCCCCGTACGCGCCGAACCTCCCCCGCGCGTCGGGTCGCTGGTCGGTCACCGCGCTCATCGTGCCGGCTCCTCTCCATGGATCAACGATCGCAGCATCGCCCCGGGGTCCGCGGCCCGCATGAGCGCCTCGCCCACCAGGATGGCAGACGCGCCCGCCTCGGCGGCCGCGACCGCGTCCGCCCGCGTGGCGATGCCGCTCTCCACGACCGCGACGCGGTCGGCGGGGATCCGCGCGAGACGGCGACGGGCGGCCGTCACGTCGACCTCCAGCGTCTCCAGGTCACGGGCATTCACACCGACGATCTGCGCGTCGGTCGCGAGGGCGCGGTCAAGGTCGGCGTCGGAGTGGGTTTCGACGAGCGGCTCCATCCCGAGCTCCCGGGCGGCCGCGATCATGGCGGCGAGCTCGTCATCGGCCAGGCACGCGGTGATCAGCAGCACCGAGTCGGCGCCCGCGGCTCGGGCCTCGAGGACCTGCGACGGGTGGACCAGGAAGTCCTTGCGCAGGACCGGGTGCTCGACCCTGGCCCGCACGGCGCGGAGGTCCTCCATCGACCCCCCGAAGTGCAGGGGCTCGGTCAGGACCGAGATCGCCGCCGCCCCGGCCACGTCGTACGCGGTGGCCTGCAGGACGGGGTCGGCGTCGGCCGCGATCGCGCCCGCGGACGGTGAGGCCCGCTTCACCTCGGCGATGACGGCGAGGCCGTCCTCCTCGGCGTACCCGCGCAGCGTCCACGCCAGGTTGCGGGCCTCGGGCGCATCGGCGGCGGCCGCGGCAAGGGCCTCTTCGTCGAGGGGGTGCGCGGCGAGCGCGGCACGAACGCCCGCGGTGAGCTCGGTCAGGAAGCCCATGGGGAGCGGCAGTGTAGGCGCATCACGCGGCCGCCCAGGCGAGGGCTTCTGCCAGGTCGAGGGTCCCGTCGAGGGCGGCGCGGCCGACCACGGCTCCCACCGCACCCGCCTCCCGCGCCGCCCGGAGGTCCGCCACCGACGAGATCCCTCCGGCCGCCAAGGTCGGCACCGACGACCGCGCGACCCGGCGGATCACGTCGAGGTCGGGGCCCGCGGCGGTCCCCACACGGGCGACCGCGGTGACCAGGAACCCGGCGAGCCCGAGGCCCGAGAGCCATCCGAGGGTTGCCATGAGGTCGAGGTCGACCGGCTCGGCGCCCCGCGACCGGATCCGGCCGTCGCCGACCTCGATCCCTGCCAGGACACGCTCGCCGTAGGCCGTGACGAGCTCGCGCACCTCGGCCTCATCGGCGAGCGCCGCCGAGCCCATCACGACCCGCGCCGCGCCGGCTCCGAGGTACGCGGCCGCGTGCGCCCGTGTCCGGATCCCGCCGCTCGCCTGCACACGGACCTCAGGATCGAGACGGCAGACCGCCGCGAGCACGTCGAGGTTCGCCAGCTTACCCGTGAACGCGAGGTCCATGTCGACGACCTGCAGCCAGCGCGCGCCAGCATCGATGCAGGACCGGGCTGCTTCGAGCGCGTCGCCACCGAACGCCTCGACCGGCTCAGGGCCTCCGGGGGCGTAGACGGCCAGACGTCCTCCCGTCAGGTCGAGCGCGGGGATGACGACGAAGGGCATGGGCGCACGATACCGCCGGCAGCCCGGCCCTCAGACCGCGACGGTGTCGCGCTCGATCCGAGCCGCGCCGCCGCCGAGGAGCCCACGGAGCTCACCGACGAGCGAGGACGAGGCATCGACGGTGAACGAGCCCACCTGCAGCGGCGTGGCACCTTCGGAGGTCAGGAACCGCACCCGGACCGGAGATCGCCCGGGGTGGGCCTGGAGCAGCTCACGGAGCTTCTCGAGCACGGCCGGGGTGCACGCAGCCGCGGGCAGGTCCACGACGAGCGCTTCGGCGAGCGCGCGGGGCGCGTCGGGCCCGAGGTCGGGCTCCTTGACCCCGCTCGCGCGGATCTGGACCTCGCGACCGCGATGATCGACCCGGCCCGTGACGAGCACGATCCGGTCGGGCTCCATGAGCTCCGGCACGGCCTCGTAGACGCTCGGGAACGCGACGACCCCGACGCCGCCGCCCAGGCCCTCGAGCCGGAACTGCGCGTAGGGCTCGCCGCGCTTCGTGTACTTGCGGGCGAGCGCGCCGATGATGCCGCCGACGGTGACGAGGTCGCCGTCACCGAGCTCCTCGATCGCTCGCACGTCGTGCGAGCTCTGTGCCGCGATCGTGCCCTCGATCCCGAGCAGCGGATGGTCGGTCACGAACTGCCCGAGCATCTCCTTCTCCTTGGACAGGAGCAGCCGCTTGTCCATCTCGGGCCCGTCGAGCACGGTCTCGTCGATCTCGCCGACACCCTCGCCGTCGCCACCCCCGAACAGCGAGAACTGGCCCGCGGCCTCAGCCTTGCGTTCGGCGACGATCGGCGCCGAGACCTTCTCGAACGCGGGTTGCTCGCCCACCATCTGGAGCATCCCGCCGCGGGTGTACCCCATGGACCCGAACGCGCCGGCGTAGATCAGCGATTCGAGGACCCGCTTCGTGAGCACCGACGGGTCGACCCGCCGGCAGAAGTCGGCGAACGTGGGGAACGGACCGCCGGCGGCGCGCGCCTGAAGGATCGACCGCACCGCGCCTTCGCCGACGTTGCGCACCGCCGACAACCCGTAGCGGATCGAGCGCCGATCCCCCGGCGCCGGCGCGAAGTCCA
>CAZZND010000089.1:0-11217 GCA_964655465.1 uncultured Actinomycetes bacterium | reverse complement strand
CTGCGCCGAGCGAGACCGGCAAGGGCACGATCAACCCGCTCGCGGCGATCGGCGCCCTCGAGATGCTGCTGCGCCAGCTCGGCGAGACCGGCGCTGCGGACGACGTCGACCGCGGGATCCGCCACGCGACGTCGCTGATGAAGGGCATGCGCGCGGGCGAGATGGGCTTCACGACCAACGAGGTCGGCGATCTCGTGGTGGAGGGGCTCTCGTCGTGAGCGGCGTAGCCGGGGTCGAGCTCTACGACACGACGCTGCGAGACGGGGCACAGCAGGCCGACCTGTCCTACACCATCGGGGACCGTCTGCGGATCCTGCACAAGCTCGATCAGGTCGGGTTCCCCTACGTCGAGGGTGGTTGGCCCGGCGCGAACCCGCGCGACACCGAGTTCTTCAAGCTCGCGACGAAGGAGACGCTGCAGCACGCGCAGTTGACCGCGTTCGGCATGACGCGGAAGGCCGGCGAGCGAGCGGAGGACTCGCAGGTCCTCCGTGATCTGCTGGACGCCGGGACAGAGGTCGTCTGCCTGGTCGGCAAGGCGTGGGACCTGCACGTGACCGAGGCGCTCCGCACCGACCTGGACGAGGGCGTCAAGATGGTCGCCGGATCGGTGGCTTTCCTGCGCGCGCAAGGGCGGCGGGTGTTCTTCGACGCCGAGCACTTCTTCGACGGGTACCGGGCGGACGCGGACTTCGCGATGGCGGTGCTCGCCGCGGCCGAGGAGGCCGGCGCCGAGCGGCTCGTGCTGTGCGACACGAACGGTGGCATGCTCCCGTTCGACGTCGCAGAGATCGTCAACCAGGTTGGCCGACAGGCGGGGGTGCCGCTCGGCATCCACGTCCACAACGACGCGGGCTGTGCGGTCGCGAACACGCTGATCGCGGTCAACGCGGGCGTGACCCAGGTCCAAGGGACGATCAACGGCTACGGTGAGCGGACCGGCAACGCCGACCTGGTCCCCATCGCCGCCGACCTGGTGCTGAAGATGGGGGTCACCGATGCCCTCCCCGAAGGTGCGGTCGGGCGGCTCACCGAGCTCGCACATTTCGTGGCCGAGATCGCGAACCTCCCGGCCGAGGCGCGCCAGCCCTACGCGGGTCGGTACGCGTTCACGCACAAGGCCGGGCTGCACACCAGCGGCGTCGCCCGCGTCGCGCGGGCCTACGAGCACGTGCCGCCCGAGTCGGTGGGCAACCGCCGCGGCATCGTCGCGTCGGACTACGGCGGCGGGGCGACCATCAGGATGAAGGCCGAGGAGTTCGGCCTCGAGCTGCCCGACGCCGCGATCCCTACCGCAGTCGAGAAGATCAAGGACCGCGAGGCGGCGGGTTTCGCGTTCGACGTCGCCGAGGCGTCGCTCGAGCTGCTTCTCCGCGAAGCGGCCGGCTGGTCACAGCCCTTCTTCGAGGTCGAGAGCTACCGCGTCCGCGTCGAGGATCGGGTGGGCGACGACGAGCCCCCGCTCGCCGAGGCGACGGTGAAGGTCCACACGAAGGGCACCCGGCACATCGAGAGCGCCGAGGGGCAGGGTCCGGTGGGCGCCCTCGACAACGCGCTGCGGAAGGCGCTCACCAACGACTACCCGGAGCTCGCGCACATGTCGCTCGAGGACTACCGGGTCCGCGTGCTCGACGAGAGCGTCGGGACCGGCGCCGTCGTGCGGGTGCTGATCGACACGTCGAACGGCGAGCGGGACTGGACCACCGTGGGGGTTAGCGAGAACATCATCGAGGCCTCGTGGACGTCGCTCGTCGAGGCCTACACCTACGGGCTGCTGCACCCCCGCGAGCACGCCTCGGAGTAGGGCGCGACGGTGATGCATGCTTCGTCGCGCTCGACGGAGCGGGCGACGTGGTGGGGTTCGCGGCCGGTGGGCCCGCGCAGGACGAGCATCAACCGGCGCCGCCGGGCGCAGCCGAGGTCTACTCGATCTCTCTGCGTGAGCGCGACGCCATCCTACGCTGCGCCCTCGACCTCTAGGACGCCGGGTGGCGTCGCCTCGGTCGCCAGCAGCCGCACGATCTTGTCCTCGAGGACCTTCGCGGCGCCGGCGTTGTAGCCGCTCGACATGATCGAGAAGGGCACCCAATCCTCGGCCGTTTCGACCCAGACCCAGCCCGACAGGGCGCTGACGCCGATCAGCGTCCCCGTCTTCGCACGGAGGTCTACGGCCTCGAGCCTTCCCTTCAGCGTGCCTTGCCCGCTCTTCGGGAGCGTCATCATCAGGTCGTCGCCCCACGCTCGCGTCTCGGCCATCCAGAGCAGGTGCACGAGCCCCTGGGCGGTGGCGCGGTTCGCGTACGACAGACCCGAAGAATCCTCGCACGTGAAGGACTCGCCGTGGTTCCGCGCCCACGCGCACACCCGGTCCGCGCCGGCGTCGATCGACCCGACACCGATCGTGTCGAACCCGAGGAACTTGCCGAGCACCTCAGCATAGAAGTTGCTGGAGAACACGTTCATCGGGTGCAGCACGTCGACGAGCGGGGCCGAGCTGACCTCGGCGAGTGACCGCGTCCCCGTGGGGGAGCGGTCCGCGTCTGCCCGGCCTCGCACCTCGATGCCCCGCACCTCGAGCTTGGCGAGGAGGGCCGTGGCCGCGCGGAGCTCGGGGTCGGCGATGTTCCTGCCCCTCGGTGTCTCGTTGCCCTCGAAGGTCAGCGCGGTCGGAAGCGCCAGATAGGAGTCGGGGTAGTAGTCCTTCCAGCCCGGGGCGAACCAGTCTCGGAGGTACGGACCGGTCCGGCCGACGACGTCGCCGGTGACTCGGGTGATCCCTCGGCCGAGAAGGGCGTCGGCGAGGGCGGCGAGAGAGGCGCGATCGATCCCTGGGTCTCCGTGGCCGACCAGCCAGAGGTCGCCGTGGATCACGCCGTTGTCCGAGACGCGCGCCCCGGTCGTGACCTCGGTGCGGAACGGGCGGGTCGACGGATACCGGTCCAGCAACGCCATCGACAGCAGGAGCTTCTGGTTGGACGCAGGCGGCCGCCGCACGCCGGCGAGGTGCTGGTACCAGTAGTCGCCGTCGTTCCCGACGGCGACGGAGAACGGGCGCTCGCCGATCAGCGCGTCGAGGTCGTCCTTCCAGGCGGGGCGGGCTCGCTGGTCGCCGGCAGCCGCGGTGGGGCCAGCGGCCGCCGCCAAGAGGCCGAGCGCGACGAACGAGACGAGGACGCGGGCGCGGACGGAGGTCACGACAAGGATGGTAGCGGCCCCCCGGGTCCCTTGACGTCACCTCGACCCGGAGCTCGCTCTCCCGGTTCGAGCGCCTTCAGGCCGCTCGAGCCCGCGTCAGCAGGTCCGAGAGCACGAACGTCTCGAACGGCTGCGTGCACGGGTTGCCCTCGGCGGCGTGCAGCACCCCGCTCCCTAGGTCCGCGACCATCGCCGCGACCGTCACGTAGTCCATCACCGGATCGGGATCGCCCCCGTGGGCGCACACGGACATCGGCGCGCCGTCGTGGGATGCGAGGGCCTGCTGCATCTGCGCCACGCTCCCGATCCCGCCCGCGAGCGCGTCCTGGCCCCGCGCTTGACGTTGCAGTGAGTCCTCACCGTCGAGGCGTCCCACGTCCTTGAACGGCCGCGGCGAAGGCCGGAGGAAGTGGTTCGCGTGCACCGCGACCTCGGGCTCGTAGACCCCGTCGGAACCGCCGGGGATCACCTCGAGGTCGGCGACCTGGCCCGTCGCGTCGCCGATCAGGTAGTTCGCGCTCGAGGCCCGTGGACCGCCGACGATCGCCTCGCGGGCCTCCTCGAACGACGCGCTCATGAGCACCCGGCGCAAGATCGCGTGGAACGGGACGCCGGGCTCGCCGCGATCGAGACTGCTCTGCAAGGCGTTCGTGGCGAGCCCGATGCCCGCGTCGTTCATGCCGCACTTCGCGAGCAGCCCGGCTTCGACCATCGTCACGAACCCCGGGCCGCGGTGCGGTGCGCACGCCAGAAGCACGACGGTCTCCCGGGCACCCGGCTTCCAATCCCAGGTCTGCGCGACGAGCGGCGCGGATCCGCCGACGCCGAGGGCGGTGCACTCCTTCAGCGCCGCCTGCCGGGGCCGCGTGTCGAGCCCGAACATGATCTCGGTGCGCAGGTTCGCCGCGAGCACGTCCTCGGCCTCGAGACCCGCGCCCTCGGCGATGCCCTCGATCTCGGGCAGGATCTCGACCTCGTACGCGTCGATGGCCTCGACGAACCGGCCCGCTCGATCTCGGACCTGGGGCCACCGGAGACCCGCGTACGCCTCGAAGATCCCCTCGTACAACGCGACGGTGCCGTGCACTCGGTCACGCGCGGCGGCGCCGTAGGAGCGGCCCCGCTCACGCGGTCCGCCGGCTGCGAACACCACCTGCCATGCCACGCGGGCACCGTACTAGACTCCGCCATCACCATCGCCCTTGAGGAGGCCACGACCGTGAGGACCATCGATCGCAGCAGGCTGCACGACCTGATGGAGCGTGAGCGCGCGATGTTCCGCGAGCGCACCCCTCGCTCGGCCACGCTCGCCGAGGACGCGAAGTCCTCGCTGTTGTTCGGCGTTCCGATGAACTGGATGACGCGCTGGCCCGGCGACTACCCAGTCTTCGTCGATCGCGCCGAGGGCGCGGGGTTCACCGACGTCGACGGCAACACCTACGTCGACTTCTGCCTCGGGGACACGGGAGGGATGGCCGGTCACGCGCCGAAGGTGAGCGTCGACGCGATCGCCGAGCAGGCCGCGAAAGGCATCACGTTGATGCTGCCGACCGAAGACGCGGCGTGGGTCGGCCGAGAGATGGCGCGGCGGTTCGGGCTGCCGTACTGGAACTTCGCGCTCACCGCGACCGACGCCAACCGCTTCGCGATCCGATGGGCACGCCAGGTGACGGGCCGCTCGAAGGTCCTGTTCCACAACTGGTGCTACCACGGGTCGGTCGACGAATCGGTGGCGACCCTCGACGCGCAGGGGCGGGTCGCCGAGCGAGAGGGCAACATCGGCAAGCCCGTGCCGCTCGAGGAGACGACCAGGATGGTCGAGATCAACGACCTCGACGGGCTCGATCGCGAGCTCGCGTACGGCGACGTCGCGGTCTGCGTGTTCGAGCCGGCGCTCACCAACATCGGCATCGTCCTTCCGGAGCCCGGCTACCACGAGGGAGTGCGGGAGCTCTGCACGAAGTACGGCACGCTGCTGTTGATCGACGAGACCCACACGATCAGCGCGGGCCCGGGTGGGTGCACGAAGGCTTGGGGCCTCGAGCCCGACATCGTCACGATCGGCAAGACCCTCGGCGCTGGGATCCCGAGCGCGGCCTACGGCTTCACCGCCGAGCTCACCGAGCGTGTCTACTCGAACACGGACTGGCACAACGCCGACGTCGGTGGCGTCGGCGGGACGCTCGCCGGCAATGCGCTGTCGCTCGCGGCCATGCGCGCGACGCTCGGCGAGGTCATGACCGACGAGGCCTTCGAACGGATGATCGCGCTCGGCGAGCGGTTCGAGGCGGGCGTGCAGGATGTGATCTCGAGCCGTGAGCTGCCGTGGCACGTGGTCCGGCTGGGGTGCCGGGTGGAGTACCTGTTCCGCCCTGAGGCGGCGCGCGACGGTGCCGAGGCGGCGGCCGGTCAGGACGAGGAGGTCGACCCCTTCATCCACCTGTACCTGCTCAACCGGGGCATCCTGATGACGCCGTTCCACAACATGTCGCTGATGTCGCCGGCGACCACCGCCGAGGACGTCGACCGCCACTCGGAGGTCTACGCGGCCATGGCCGACGAGCTGATCGGGAGCTGAACCGATCGCGCTCGTCGCGGCGTGACGCTGGGCTGGTCCGCCGTGGGCCGATCAGCCGCGCTGCTCGCGGAACGCAGCCATGAACGAGGCCAGCGCCTGCACGCCCTCCGCCTCGCCCAAACCGAGCATCGCGTTGTAGATCGACGCGCGGATGCCGCCCACGCTGCGGTGGCCTTCGAGCCCGACCAGGCCCTCGGCGGCCGCCTCGCGCACGAACGCGGCATCGAGGTCGGCGTCGGGCAGGCGGAACGTCACGTTCATCAGCGAGCGGGACCCCGGCTCCGCGTGGCCCCGGTAGAAGCCGCCGGACCGGTCGATCTCGTCGTACAGGAGCGCGGCCTTCGCGCGGTTGCGTTCGTCCATCCCCGCGAGGCCGCCGACCTCGTCGAGCAGCCACCTGGTCACCAGGCCGAGCACGTAGATCGCGAACACCGGCGGCGTGTTGTAGAGCGAGCCGTGCTCGACGTAGGTGCGGTAGTCGAGCATCGTGGGCAGGCCGTCGGGGATCCGTTCCAACAGGTCGTCGCGCACGATCACCACGGTGACCCCTGCGGGACCGGCGTTCTTCTGCGCCCCCGCGTACAGCAGCCCGAACCGCGCCACGTCGATGGGCCGCGACAGGAAGTCGCTCGAGCCGTCCGTCACGAGCGGCACCCCGGCGGGGATCGCCGGCACCGACGGGAACTGCACGCCTTCGATCGTCTCGTTCGTCGTCAGGTGCACGTACGCGGCGTCGCGCGTGAGCACGTCGGCCAGCTCGACGTCGCTCGGGGTGCGGGTGAACCCACCATCCTCGCCCGACCACGCGGCGCGGACCGCGCCCTCCTTGCGGGCTTCGGCGATCGCCTTCTTCCCCCACGCGCCGTGGATGACGTGATCGGCTGCCGTCGCGCCTCCGCGCAAGAGGTTCATCGGAACCATCGAGAACTGGAGCGAGGCGCCGCCTTGGCAGAACACGATGTGGTGCGTGTCGGGGACCTCGAGCAGCGTCCGCAGATCCTCACGCGCGCCCTCGATCACGCCGGTGAACCACGCGCCGCGGTGAGAGACCTCGAGCGGTGAAGCCCCGACGCCCTCGAGGCTGAGCAGCTCCTCGCGGGCCTGTTCGAGGACGGGGAGCGGCAGCGTGCCCGGTCCCGCGGAGAAGTTGACGACGCGATCGGTCATGGTCGGGGCGGGCGAGGTCCTAGGCCCGCTCGAGCGGCCTCGTGAGACAGGTCGGTCCGCCGTCGCCGATCTTGCAGATGTGCTCGGCCCTGAACGTGCGGACCTCGACGCCCGCAGCGCGCAGGTTGTCGTTCGTCCGGTCGTTGCCGTCGATGGCGAGCACCGAACGAGGGGCGACGGCGAGCACGTTCGGTCCGAGCGTGTCGAAGTCCTCCTCGGCGACCTCGACGATCCCGACGCCGCGCTCGGCCAGGATCCCGAGCAGCCGCACGGGCGCGAGCGGCAGGTAGACCAGCGCGAGGTCGGCATCGAGCGGCGAGATCGACGACATCAGGTGCAGGCACTCGCCCGGCCCGTGGAAGTGCGACATATCGAACGCGATCACATCGACGCCGCGCGGCTCGAGCAGCGAGGTCAGCTGCTTCACGGCCTGCGGGTTGGTCCGGTAGCTGATCCCGATCAGCAGGGTGCGCTCGTCGAGGAAGAACATGTCGCCGCCGTCGGCGAGCGCATCGCCCTCGAGCCCGCCGACCGTCGCGATCCCCGCGGCGGTCAGGTCGGTCTCGACCGCCTCGGGCTCCCGGCGGCGACCCTCCTTGCCGGACCGCAGCAAGATCACACCGTCGTCGATGACGAGGGTGGGGTCGTACGCGTACATCGCGTCGATGTCGCCGGGCACCGGCGTATGGCCGATGACCAGGTCGGCGCCGGCTTCCACCAGGGCGACCCGGAACGCGGCGTGTTCGCCGGCGATGGCGTCCTCGTCCGGCCGGGCGCGCCAGGCGTAGTCGGTCCAGGCGTCGGCGTCTTCGACCCGCGGCGGCCGGACGTAGACCCGCCGGAGCTCGCCGTAGCCGTTCTGGATGGTCATGGACCAGGATGCTATCGGTCGTGTTCCCGATGGGCACATCGCGAGCCGGGCGGGGCCGGGGCTGCGATGATCGGTGCCGTGGACGCGACGGCCGATCCGAGGGCGTTCGAGCGGGGTCTCCAGCGGTGGGGACGTGCGCACCGCCGCTCGTTCTCGTGGCGTGAGACCGATGACCCGTTCCGGGTGCTCGTCGCCGAGGTGCTGTTGCAGCGCTCCCGCGGCGTCACGGTCGCCAAGGTCCACGATGCGCTGTTCGGGCGCTGGCCTGGCGCGGCTGCATTGGCTCGCGCGCGCGTCGGCTCGATCGAGGGGGTGATCCGCCCGCTCGGGCTGGTGAAGCGAGCGGCGACGCTGCGGGCGATGGCCGCGGAGGTCGACCGGCTCGGAGCGGTGCCCTCGACGCGCGAAGGGCTGTTGGCACTTCCAGGCGTCGGTCCCTACGCGGCCAACGCCACGCTCGCGGCGGCCTTCGACCGACGCGCCCCGGTCGTGGACGGCGTGACGGCCCGCGTGTACCGCCGCTACTTCGGTGTCTCCAGCGACCGGCCGGCGACGACCGATCCCGAGCTTTGGGAGCTCGTCGAGCGGGTTACCCCACGCCGTGGCGGGCGGGCGTGGAACTGGGCGGTGTTGGATCTGGCCGCGCTCGTCTGCGTCGCGGCACGACCGCGTTGTCCGGCGTGCCCGTTGGCCGCGACCTGCGTCTGGTCAGGGGCTCAGGAGGAGCATGTCTGATGACCGTGCTAGGATCCATCCATCATCGAATCACAGCTCTGTGATTAGCTTCCCACGACCCGGTGAGAGGGATGGGCGGGTTGGCGAGGATCGAAGGACGACCTACGTCGGGCAGCGTCGGCACCGTTGTCGAGTTGTTTGCGGGGGTCGGCGGCCTCCGACTTGGACTTGAGGTCGCGGGCTGGCGGACCACCTGGGCGAACCAGTGGGAGCCTTCCACCAAGAGTCAGCACGCCTTCGACTGCTATGTGCGTCGATTCTTCACGGAAAGAGGCATCGAGGTTTCCGCCGATGAGTCGCTCCATGAGCTGCGCGCCGGTAGCGGAGACATCGTTGTGAACGAGGACATCGCCACGGTGCTCAACCAGATCGCGGGTGGCGCTCGTGACGCGATACCCGACCATGATCTCCTCGTCGGAGGTTTCCCTTGCCAAGACTATTCCGTTGCAAAGGTTCTCAGCCAAGCGCGTGGTATCGAAGGAAAGAAGGGCGTGCTCTGGTGGTCGATCCACCGGATCCTCGAGGAGAAGAGACCGAGACTTGTTCTCCTTGAGAATGTCGACCGGCTCCTGAAGTCGCCAGCGGTCCAACGTGGCCGGGACTTCGCCATCATCCTCGCCAGTCTGTCGGACTTGGGCTACCTCGTGGAGTGGCGCGTTGTGAACGCCGCCGACTACGGGTTCCCTCAGCGCCGGCGAAGGGTGTTCGTGGCAGCCCATCACCGTGGAGAGACGCAACCAACCTGGCGAGGCCCGCTGCAGTGGCTGTTCGATGACGGAGCCCTGGCTCGCGCTCTCCCGGTTATAGCCGTTGATGACGAGGTAGCGTCGATCGGAGAAGGGGACTCGCAGCCATCGTTCCCACTCCCCGGAGATCTCACTCAGATCACGAACAGGTTTGGCTGGGGCAACCCCGTCACGCCGTTCCGCGCAGGGGGCGTCATGTGGGATCGTGATGTCTGGACTCGGGATCTGAAGGCTGCTTACCGCGGCCCTACCCGGGTCCTGGGGGATGTGCTTGAGCGGATCGACGCGGTTCCACCCGAGTACTTCATCCCGGATGACAAGCTGCCTGCTTGGCGATACTTGAAGGGTGCAAAGCGCGAGGAACGGACCGCAGCGAACGGTCACACCTACTTCTACTCCGAGGGTGCGGTGACCTTCCCTGACGCTCTTCACGTGCCTTCGCGAACCATACTGACGGGCGAGGGCGGCTCAGGTCCGTCACGATTCAAGCATGTGGTTCGGACACAGGACGGCCGCTACCGACGGCTCACGCCGGTCGAGCTCGAGCGCCTCAACGGTTTCCCTTCTGGCTGGACCGAGGGCATGTCTGATGGTCGCCGCGCGTTCACCATGGGCAATGCGCTAGTTGTGGGAGTTGTCGAGAGGATCGGCAGGGCTCTGGCGGAGCTCGATCCTGCCGGGCGCTTGGCCGTGAGTCTCGATGCTGTTCCGGCGTACACGTAGATGCCGCCGGTCGCTTTAGACCTACAGGTCAAGGCCGCGTTCCGTCGCGGCTGGATCCGGGTCTGCGCGTTCGCCACGCACGGTTTCGAACGAGTGGCAGTCGATCCCGTTCGCCGTGGCTACGTTGTACATCCACTCGTATCGCTGGCTGACCGGCGCCCATTCCATCGGCTCGATGCCCACCACCCAGACGGGCATCTGGATCCCGATCCTCATGTACGGGAGCAGCCCCACAGCCTGCTCGAAAGTCGCCACGCCTGAGTCGAAGAACCTTGCCATAGCTGTGGTGGCAACGATAAGCACGGCCACCTCTCCCACTCCACTCCGGCTTGCGATCTGGAACTTGAACAAGTCGCGGAAGAGGCTTGCTGAATTGCCGAATTCAACTTCGACGAAGACGCCCTCCTTCGCGAAGTCGCCGCGTAAAGAGAGGTCCGCTGGGGTCCCCAGTGCTCGTCCTGCTGCAACCGGCTCCGTGAGCCATCCGGCGTCTCTCAACCGAACTTGCAGCACGTGGTTGAGTGAGACTTGGTCAACGGGGAAGAGGGCATACGCCCGCTTGCCACCAAAGGTCTTGAGTTGACGCTTCGGCGTCGCCGGGCGCCCTCCGCTGAACGGCTCGGCCGATCGGAGGGGAACCCCGAGCGCTTCGAGCACGTGTCGGAGGCCGTTGTACTCGCTCGAGAATCCATGCTGAGCGATCGTCTCACCGTGGAGATGACTCTCGGAGTGGAGCCTCACCGTGGATCCTTGGTTCTCACAGGCCGGCGAACACACGACGACGCTGCGGGTGGATCGGGTGCCGGAAACACTGGCAGGTCTCTCACGACTTAGCGCTTGTGCGGGTGGCTGCCGTCCTCGGCCGGGTCGACCCCCGTTCGGCCGGGGGGGCCGCCGTGCGGGTTGTGCAGCGCGCTGTGACCGGGCAAGCCGTTCGTCGTGGTGCCGCCCTCGTTGCCTGAGCCGGGGACGTGCCCACCTGGGTTGCCGTCGGGCCACGGATGGACGCCGGTGATGCCGGGAGGGCCACCGTGGACGTTGCCCGCCGAGTTGCCCGGGAGGTCCGATCCGGGTGAAGGCCTCGGGTCGGGGCCCGGTCCAGGGCCAGGGTCGGGTCCAGGGCCAGGGTCGGGTCCAGGGCCGGGTCCGGGTCCAGGGCCGGGTCCGGGTCCAGGGCCGGGTCCGGGTCCAGGGCCGGGTCC
>CAZZND010000088.1:0-11349 GCA_964655465.1 uncultured Actinomycetes bacterium | reverse complement strand
GTGATCCAGGCCTCCGCGTTCCCGGCACGGCACGACCGCATCGGGCTAGGGCTTCTCGTGCGCACGGAGCCCTCGGAGGCCGGGCCGCACACCCTGAGCGTGTCCTTGCTCGATCCCTCCGGGGCACCCCGCTCGTTCGGGCAGGGCACGTCGTTCGAGGCCCGATTCGTCTCCCCCGACGGCGAGGGCACCGCGACCCTCGCGTTGAACCTCGACGGCCTGGTCTTCGAGGCCGAGGGCAGCCACACGATCGTGCTGACGATCGATGGACGCGAGGCGTCGAGGCTCCCGTTCCGTGTTCAGACGCGTCCCGAACCGCCCGCGAGCGAGTTCCGCACCGGGGTGTACCTCTAAGACGCGCCGACTTGCGCGGCAACGCCTCCTCCCCGTAGTGTTCGACCGTAGAACACCGAGGAGGGGGGATCCATGCATCGAACACGCCGAGCGTCCTTTGCGCTCGTGGCTGCACTCGCGATCGCAACGGTCGCATGCAGTTCTTCGTCCAGCTCATCCAGTGCGTCATCGGGCTCGACGGCTACCAGCCCGGACACCAGCACCAGCGGCGAGGTCGCCGCGACCGTCAAGGACTCCTCGATCAGCCTCGACCCGACCGAGGTCGCCGCGGGTGAGGTGAAGTTCACGATCACCAACGAGGGCCCGAGCACGCATGAGTTCGTCGTCGTGAAGACGGACACGGCCCCCGGCGACCTACCGGTCGACGGCGCGCTGGTCAGCGAGGACGGGATCGACGTGATCGGCGAGGCCGAGGACATCGCGCCCAACACGTCGCCGGAACTCGTGCTCACGCTCGAGGCCGGCCAGTACGTGGTCATCTGCAACATCGAGGGTCACTACTCGCAGGGAATGAACGCCGGGTTGACGGTCACCTAACCGCCCTCGGCACCACCATCGGTCGTAGGCCGGCGCCACGCCGTGCCGGCCTACATCGTTCGTAGCCCGAAACGTTTCTCCACGCTCAAGTGTGCCCTCCCCAGGGCCGATGGAACGGCATCCGGTAACCGGCCGGGCCCTATCGACCTTGCAGGGAGCCTGTGGACGAGCACGCCGAGAACGCTGGCCACGATCCGCGCGCGATCGAGAGTGGGTTCTACGCAGCGCAGGATGCGCCGATGTCCGATGCGCGTGCGCGTCTCGCCGACCTCGAGGCCCGGTATCGGGGGCTGATCGATCACCTTCCCGCCGTGCTCTACATCGACGGCGTGGCCGACGACGACTCGATGGTCGACGTGAGCCCCGGCATCCAGGGTCTGCTCGGTGTGAGCCCGGACGCGTGGCTGGACGGGGTCTACGGATGGAGCGAGTACGTGCACCCGGACGACCACGACCGCGTCGTCGCCGAGAGTCACCGCTGCGTCGAGACCGGTGAGCCCTTCCACTGCGAATACCGGGCGGTGCACGCCGACGGCCACGTCGTGTGGATCCGCGAGGACTCGGTGCTGATCCGCGACGACGCGGGCGCCCCGCTGTATTGGCTCGGGATCATGCTGGACGTCAGCGAGCTCATCGACACGCAGCGCGTCCTCCAGCACGTGCAGAACACCTACGGCGCGCTCGTCGAGCAGATCCCCGCGATCGTCTACCAGGACGCCACCGACGAGGCCTGGACGACCGTGTACGTCTCGCCGCAGATCACGAACCTGCTGGGCGTGACGCCGGAGGAATGGATCGGCGACAGCAAGCTGTGGTCGGAGATGATGCACGACGACGACCGCGAGCGCGCGATCGAAGAGGTGGAGCGCGGCATCGACTCCGGCGAGCCCTACACGGTCGAGTACCGCATGGTCGGGCGCGACGGCCGCGTGAAGTGGTTCCAGGACACGGCGGTGATGCTGCCGGACGCGGAGGGGAAGCCGGCCTTCACACACGGCGTGATGCTCGACATCACGGAGCGCCGCGAGGCCGAGGAGCGCCTCACGTACCTGGCCTATCACGACAACCTGACGGGCATGCCGAACCGGGCGATGTTCGACGAGCTGCTCGAGCTTTCGCTGGCGCGCGCCCGCCGAGCAGATCGCGGCGTCGCGGTGCTGGCGCTCGACATCGACAACTTCAAGCTGGTGAACGACTCGCTCGGCCACGAGGCCGGCGATCGACTGATCCTGCAGGTTGCGTTACGGCTGCAGGACGCCACCCGCGACACCGACCTCGTCGCCCGCTCTGGCGGCGACGAGTTCCTGATGCTGCTCGCGGACCTGGACCAAGCCTCCCCTGTCAACGACGAGAACGGCGGCGCCCTGACCGCGCAGGCGGTGGCGAACCGCGTGCTGCAGGCGTTCGAGGCGCCCTTCGAAGTGGACGGGACCGAGCTGTACGTGACCGCATCGATCGGCATCAGCGTGTTCCCGCTGGACGCGGCCGACGCGATCAGCCTGATGCGGAACGCCGACAGCGCCATCTACCTGGCCAAGGCCGCGGGGCCCGGCGGTTATGTGCTCAACCACCTCGAGAACGAGGGCGCGCTGAGCAAGCTGTCCCTGTCGACCCGGCTGCGCAAGGCCGTCGAGCAACAGGATTGGGCACTGCACTACCAGCCGCTCATCGACCTGTTCAGCGGCGACATGTTCGGGGTCGAGGCGCTGATCCGGTGGCCGGACCCATCCGGGGGCCTCGTGCCGCCCGGCGACTTCATCCCGCTGGCCGAGGAGATGGGCCTCATCGAGGCGATCGGAGCCTGGGTCGTCGAGGAGATCTGCCGCCAGGACGCGATCTGGCGCGCCGAAGGACTCGAGCTGGAGATCGGCTTCAACCTCTCGCCGCGCCAGCTGTGGCAACCCGACCCGGTGGGCCGGATCGCCGACCAGATCGAGAACGCCGGCATCGATCCGCAGCGCATCACGGTCGAGATCACGGAGTCCACCGCGATGCACGACCCCGATCGCACACTCGGCGTGCTGCACGGGTTCAAGGACCACGGGCTCAAGCTCGCGATCGACGACTTCGGCACCGGGTACTCGTCGCTGTCCTACCTCAAGCGCCTGCCCATCGAGGAGATCAAGATCGACCGGACCTTCGTGATGCAGATGCTGGTTGACGCGAACGACTTCATGATCGTGCGCGCGACCGTCGATCTCGGCCGGAACCTCGGCCTTCGGGTCGTTGCCGAAGGCGTCGAGGATCTCGCGACGTTCGACCGGCTCGCGGAGTTCGGCTGCGACGAGGCGCAGGGCTTCTACATCTCCAGGCCGGTCTCTGCGGTCGAGTTCACGCGCTGGCTCTCGGTCCGCAACCTCGAGCGGGACGATGCCGCCGAGCCTCCGGCCGAGCCGGGCAACCCCAGCCGTCTGCACGTCGTCTAGCGCGCGCCGCCGGACCGGCACCGCGGCGTCTCTCCTCCATCCGTACACTTCGCATCCGGCCCCCCGCGGACGCGGACGGGGCTTCGAGGCGTCTCCGGATCGCGGGAGGAGGGGGTCGTGGGGCTCGCGCACGTGCTGTCGGTCCTCGCCACGTCGGAGCGGACGGACGCCCTGCTGCTCGCCACTGCCCGGCCGATCGTCGCGCGGACGAACGGCGCCGACGCCGTCGCCGTCGCGACCCTCGCGACGGCCCTCGGGGCGCCGGTGATGGTGGTCGCCCCCGGTCCCCGTGAGGCTGAAGCGCTGTACCGCGATGTCGCTGCGTTGCTCCCGGAGGAGAGCGCGCTGCTCCCCGCTTGGGAGGCGCTGCCGTACGAAGGGATCTCGCCGGGCGCTGAGGTGTCGGCCCGCCGGGCCGACGCGGTCCGGAGGGTCCGGGGTGCCGAAGGCCCGTTCGTCGTCGTGACCCCGGTTCTGGGGGCCATGCAGGGGGTGGTGCCGACCCTGGGGACCGAGGCCACCCTGGAGGTCGCCGCCGGGACCTCGTCGGCACCCGACGCGCTCGCCGGGCGTCTCGTCGATCTCGGCTACACGCGGACCGATGTCGTCGAGCACCGCGGCGAGCTCGCCGTGCGGGGCGGCGTCCTCGACGTGTTCCCTGGCACGGCACGCCGGCCGGTGCGGCTCGAGTACTGGGGCGACGAGGTCGAGTCCGTGCGCGAGTTCTCCGCCTCCACACAGCTCTCCACGGGACCGGTCGCCCTCGCGCGGATCGGCCAGGTCCGCGAGCTGGTCCCCGACGACGAGATCCGCGCGAGGGCGACCGAGACGGCCGCGATGTATCCCGGCCGTCTCGGCGACCTGCTCGCGCGGGTCGGCGACGGCCTGCACCCTGAGGGGATGGAGACCCTCGCCCCGTTCCTGTTCGACCACCTGCCCGCACCGGCGGACCTGCTCCCGGACGGTTCATGGGTGGTGCTCTCGCAGGCGGACCGCACCATCGGTCGGGCGGCGCAGGCCCACAGCGATGCGGAGGCGCTCGCCGGATCGGTCGGTTGGCCCACCGTACGGGTCGTCCGCCGGCTCGACGACGCCCTGGGGTCGCGCACCCGGCTCCACCTGAGCGAGCTCGGCGACGGGATCGACCTCGGCCTCCAGGGCTGGGGGAGCGCCCAGGGCAACCCGGCGGAGCTCGCGGCCCGCCTGCGGGAGCTCTCCGCACGAGGGATCTCGGTGACGATCACCGGGCGTGCGGCTGGCTCGCTCGCCCGTGTGAGTGAGATCGTGGGCGACCTCGACGTCGAGGCTGAGGTGTCCGCGCTCTCGGCCGGGTTCGTCGCCTCCGCGGCAGGGGTCGCGATCGCGACCGAGGAGGACGTCTTCGGCTCGCGACGCCACACGCGCGACGCGCCGCGGTTCACCGCGCGTCGCGCCGACCATGCCGCCGAGGATCTGGAGTCGGGCGACTTCGCCGTGCATCGGATCCACGGCGTCGGCAGGTTCCTCGGCGTGGTGCACCGCGAGCTCGCGGGCGCCGAGCGCGACTACCTGGTCCTGGAGTACGCGGCCAACGACAAGCTGTACGTGCCCTCAGATGCCGTCGGCATGGTGGCACGCTACATCGGTGGCGATGCGCCTCGCGTGATGCGCATGGGCGGCTCGGATTGGGCGCGCGCGACCGCCAAGGTCAAGCGGGCGGTCCGCGACATGGCCGGCGAGCTCGTGCGTCTCTACACCGTGCGGATGTCCGTGCCCGGACGCACCTTCGGACCCGACACCCCGTGGCAGCGCGAGCTCGAGGACGCCTTCCCGTTCGAGGAGACGCCCGACCAGCTCCGCGTGATCGACGAGGTGAAACAGGATATGGAGCTGCCGGTCCCGATGGACCGGCTGCTGTGCGGCGACGTGGGGTTCGGCAAGACCGAGGTGGCGCTGCGTGCCGCGTTCAAGGCCGTGATGGACGGCACCCAGGTCGCGGTGCTCGTCCCGACCACCCTGCTCGCCGAGCAGCACTTCATCACCTTCAGCGAGCGGTTCCGTCCCTTCCCCGTGACCGTGAAGATGCTGTCGCGGTTCATCCCGGCGGCAGAGCGGCAGCAGGTGGTGTCCGATCTCGCCGCGGGCAAGGTCGACGTCGTGATCGGCACACACCGGCTCCTCGGCCGCGACGTCGCCTTCAAGGAGCTGGGGCTCCTCGTCGTCGACGAGGAGCAGCGGTTCGGCGTCACGCACAAGGAGCGCCTGAAGGCGATGCGTGCCCACGTCGACGTGCTGACGATGACCGCGACGCCGATCCCTCGGACGCTCGAGATGGCGCTCACCGGGATCCGCCAGATGTCGACCATCGACACGCCTCCGGAGGATCGGCAGCCGGTGCTCACCTACGTCGGGTCCTTCGACGACGATCTCGCGCTCGGCGCCGTTCGGCGCGAGTTGCTGCGCGAGGGCCAGGTGTTCTGGGTCCACAACCGTGTCGCCACGATCGACCGGCAGGCGAACTGGCTGCAAGAGCGGTTGCCTGACGCGCGCGTCGTCGTCGCGCACGGTCAGATGGACGAGGATCAGCTCGAGCGGCGGATGGTCGCGTTCTGGGAGCGTGAGACCGACGTGCTCGTGTGCACGACGATCATCGAATCCGGACTCGACGTGCCGAACGCGAACACGTTGGTCGTCGACCATGCCGACATGCTCGGCCTCGCGCAGCTCTACCAGCTCCGCGGCCGCGTCGGACGATCGTCGGAGCGGGCCTTCGCGTACCTGTTCTTCCCTGCGCAGCGCGAGATGACCGAAGAGGCGCACCAACGGCTCGCGACCATCGCGCAGCACCAAGCCTTGGGGAGCGGCTTCCAGATCGCGATGCGCGACCTCGAGATCCGCGGCGCCGGCAACCTGCTCGGAGCCGAGCAGAGCGGGCATATCGCCGTGGTGGGGTTCGACGCGTACGCGCGGATCCTGGCCGAGTCGGTACGGGAGCTCCAGGGCGAACAGGTCGAGCGAGAGGCCGAGCTGCGGATCGACCTGCAGGTGAAGGCGTTCGTGCCGCCCGGCTGGGTGGCCCAGGAGTCGCTCCGACTCGAGCTGTACCGCAGGATCGGGCTCGCGGGGGACCACCGTGTGCTCGCGGAGATCCGCGCCGAGACCGTCGACCGGTTCGGCGCACTGCCCGACCAGGTCGAGGTGCTGTTCGCGATCGCGTCGCTCCGGCTCACGGCCGCGCGCCTAGGGATCCGCGAAGTGTCGACGTTCCGCGAGCAGGTCAGGCTGACCCCGGTGGCCGTCCCCGACGCGCTGCGGCTCGATCTGGCCGAGCGCATGCCCGGCGCGTCGTACCACGCCGCGAAGGGAACGCTGAACCTCACGCCAGTGCGGGTCTTCGGCGCCGACCTGGTGCGCTGGGTCGAGTCGCGCCTGCGCGAGGCCATCGGCGAGGTGCCGCTCCCCGGTCTTCACCCCGTCGTTCCCGAGCTTCCTCAGTAGACTGGTCCCCTGTGAACCCCCTCCGACGTTTGATGACGCTCGCCCTGGTCCCGTTCGTGGCGCTGTGCCTGCTCCTGGCCTCGTGCGCCGACGCGAACCCCGACGACGCCGCGACGGCGCAAGAGACCGCGATCTCACACGACGACGTCGCCCAGATCGCCCGGGTCCTGCGTTCGGTGGGTTCGTTACAGCAGTCGGCGTGCGGGCAGGTCGAAGGCGAGGGCGACACGATCGAGGCGGCCTGTGACCGGGTCTCGTTGGGTCTGCTGCTGCAGTTCGCTCTCGCTGAGGCCTACGCCGCCGAGCACGACGTCACGGTCACCGACGCCGATCTGCAGGAGGCGGCCGACGCCTTCGACCAGAACCTGGGGCGCAGCGTGCTCGAGGATGCGCTCGCAGCCAACGGCGCGACCTACGACGATTTCACCGCGGTGCTCAGACGCTCGCTCCTGCAGCGCGAGGTCTCCCGCGCGCTGGTCATCGACGATGTCGGCGAGGACGGCCTGCGCGAGCAGTACGACGCGACGCCGACGGATCAGGCCATCGTGCAGGCCGACCACATCCTGGTCGAGACCGAGGAAGAGGCTCGTGACATCTACGAGCAGGTGACCGCCCCGGGCTTCACACGCGACGACTTCCTCGAGCTCGCCGGGCGGGTCTCGATCGACCCCAGCGCGGCCGAGAACTCGGGGTCGCTCGCCTCGACGCCCGCCTCGCAGTTGGTGCCGGAGTTCGCCGGAGCCGCGGTCGCGCTCGAGCCGGGCGAGATCTCCGAGCCCGTCCAGACCGAGTTCGGCTGGCACGTGATCCGGCTGGAGGACAAGCAGGTCACGCCCTACGCCGAGGCCCGCGAGCGGCTTCTCGAGGACCGTGCCGGCGTCACGTTCGCGGGGTGGATGCGCGAGCGCGTGGGCGAGATCGAGGTGAACCCGCGGTACGGCAGGCTCGACACCCAGACGCTGCAGGTCGTCCGCATCACCAGCACCGACCCGTCCTCGGCGCCGCCGTCGAGCGGCGCGGTGAACGTCGCGCCCGAGGGATGACCACCGAGCGGGTCGCCGGCGTCCCCGAGGGCCCCGTCCCGTCCTCGCGTGGCGGCGACGCGCTCCTCGATCTGGTCCGCGTCCAAGCCCGGCTCCGCGCTCCCGACGGGTGCCCGTGGGATCGCGAGCAGACCCACTCGACGCTCGCACGGCACCTGCTGGAGGAAACCCACGAGCTGCTCGAGGCGATCGACGCGGGCGACGACGACGCGATACGCGACGAGCTCGGGGATCTGCTGCTGCAAGTCACGTTCCACGCGCAGATAGCCGCCGAGGACGGCCGCTGGGACATCGACGACGTCGCGGACGGGCTCGTCCGCAAGCTCGTGCACCGCCACCCGCATGTGTTCGGCGACGTCGAGGTTGCCGACGCGGGCGAGGTGCTCGTGAACTGGGAGAAGTTGAAGGCCGAGGAAACCGGCGGCCGTAAGACCGTTGACCAGGACATCCCGGCGTCGCTCCCCGCGCTCGCCCGCGCGGCGAAGATCCAACGCCGCGCGGCGGGGTGGGGGTTCGAGTGGCCCTCCACCGACCACGCCATCGCGAAGGTCCGCGAGGAGGTCGACGAGCTCGCCGCCGCCGACGATCCCGAGCACGCCGAGGAGGAGCTCGGGGACGTCCTGCTCGCGGTCGTGGCCGTCGCCCGATCGATGGGGCTGGACGCCGAATCCGCGCTCCGCCGGGCGACGACGAAGTTCGCGGCCCGCTACGAGGCGACGGCCGCGCTCGCCGCCGAGCGCGGGCTGGACATGGAGCGACTCACGCCCGAGGAGCTCCTCGCGCTCTACGACGAGGCGAAGGCCTCGGGGGACGCCGACCGCACGTAGACGCGCAGATCCCAGACGACCCTGCAGCGTTCCCGGTGGACGCGGCGGAAGCTCGCACGAAGGATCGTGGCCTCGGCTGACTCCAGGTCGTGCGCGTAGACGCGGAACCCTCCGTAGCGAGCGTCGCGCAGCCGGTACCAGGTGTTGGCGAGACCACCCAGGATCGTGTTCCACGCGCCGGCGAAACCGCGATCGACGGGCGCGGTGAACGCGAACACCACCCCGGCGGCCGCGAGGGTGTTCCCGAGCAGCCGCTGGGCATCCGGGAAGCAGCAGAGCACCCGGTTGAGCACGACCACGTCGGCGTCCGGAAGCGGGTCGACCGAGCCGTTCCCGATCTCGAAGGTCACACGATCGGCGAGCCCACGGTCGCGCGCGAGGGTGCGTGCGCTCTCGATGGCGCCCGCGCCGAGGTCGAAGCCCGTGGCGCGCGCGGCGCCGCGCGCGACCGCGGCGAGGGCCAGATCGCCGGTGCCGCACCCGACGTCGAGCACGCTCCGACCTTCAAGCCCCGCATCTCGCAGGGCAGCGAGCAGCCGGCTCGTGATCCGCGCGACCGTTTCCTTCGAACGGGCTCGCTTCGCGTTCGCTCGGGCCCAGTCGTCGAAGCAGCAGTCCGGGCGATCGTCGTCCACCCATCGAGTCTGTGCCCACGCCCGGGTCGTCTGCAACCCTTCGACCACCGACCGCCCTGCTAGCGTTGCTCCTCGCGATGGACGAGCGGGCACGCGCCGAGGAGTTCTTCCGCTGGTTCGAGGACACGGTCTCCGACCGGCGCGAGCCCTGGCGCTTCGGCACGGCGCTGTACTGCGACCGCTTCCCGAACAAGTGGGACGCGAACTTCCTGCGGATCGAGCGCTCGGTCGGGCAGGCCACCCCGGCCGAGCTCGCCGCCGAAGCGGATCGCCACCAGTCGCACCTGCGCCACCGTGAGCTCATCATCGACGACGACACCGAGGGCGCGCGCCTGGCCGCCGGGTTCGCCGAGCTCGGGTACGAGGCCGACCGACTCGTGACGATGGTCTTGCGCCGCGAGCCCGACCGTCCGGCGCCATCCGTCCGCGTCGAGGAGGTCGATCTCGCGACCCTGCGGCCGATGCTCGTGGCCTCCAACCTGGTGAGCCACGGGGGCATGTCGCAGGCGGATGCCGAGATGCTTGCGGACTACCGGCAGGTCATCATCGAGCGCGTCGGCGCCCGGTTCTTCGCCGGTTGGATCGGCGATGAGGTCGCCGGCTGCTGCGAGCTCTACGAGCACGACGGGATGGCCCAGATCGAGGACGTGGTCACCTTGGAGGCGTTCCGCAGCCGTGGGGTCGCGCGCGCGTTCCTCGGCGCCGCCGTCGCGGCGGCCCACGAGGGCGGGGCTGGCCTCGTCTTCCTGATCGCCGACGACGCGGACTGGCCGAAGCATCTCTACGGCAAGCTGGGCTTCGACGAGGTGGGGCACTTCCGGCAATTCACCAAGCCGCCCGAGGGCGAGTCCTACCGCTAGCTCGCTCGTTCCCGTCGCCTCCCGGTCGCGGGCGACCCGTCCGGTACCATCGCCCAGCGATGTCCCGCATCCGATACGTCCGCGCGCGGACGATCCTCGATTCCCGTGGCAACCCGACCGTCGAGGTCGACGTCGCGTTGGACGACGGCGCGCGCGGCCGCGCGGCCGCACCGAGCGGTGCCTCCACCGGCGAGCACGAGGCCCTCGAGCTCCGCGACGATGATCCCAAGGCCTGGAGTGGCCAGGGCGTGTCCCAGGCCGTCGCGAACGTCGACGGCCCCATCGCCTCGGCGCTCCTCGATCTGGATGCGGCGGACCAGCGAGGTGTGGATCAGGCTCTGCTCGACCTCGACGGCACGGCGACCAAGAGCCGGCTCGGGGCGAACGCGATCCTCGGTGTCTCGCTCGCGGTCGCGAAGGCGGCGGCCGCGAGCGCCGATCAGCCCCTGTACCGCTACCTGGGGGGTCCGAACGCCCACGTGCTGCCGACGCCGATGCTCAACGTGATCAACGGCGGCGCGCACGCCGACAACACGCTGGAGCTGCAGGAGTTCATGCTGATGCCGGTCGGCGCGGCCTCGTTCTCCGAGGGCCTGCGCTGGGGGGTCGAGACCTTCCACGCGCTCCGCGAGCTGCTGCACGACGCCGGCATGAGCACCACGGTCGGTGACGAGGGCGGCTTCGCCCCCGAGGTCTCCACGGCCGACGAAGCCTGTACCTACCTGCTCCGCGCGATCGAGGCGGCCGGCTTGGATCCCGGCGCTGAGGTCGCGCTGGCGATGGACCCGGCGATGTCCGAGCTCTCGACCCCCGACGGCCGGTACCGCCTGGAGGGCGCGGATCGCACCGCGGACGATATGGCGTCGTTCTGGGACGGCCTCGTTGGTCGTTTCCCGATCGTGTCGATCGAGGATCCGCTCGACGAGGACGACTGGTCCGGGTGGTCGATGCTCACGCGCGCGCTCGGGGACCGAGTGCAGCTCGTGGGCGACGACCTGTTCGTGACCAACACCGAGAGGCTGGAACGGGGCATCCACGACGGCGCCGCGAACGCGATCTTGATCAAGGTGAACCAGATCGGCACGCTCACCGAGACCCTCGACGCCATAGGACTCGCCCAGCGATCCTCGCTCGGCGTCGTCGTGTCGCACCGCAGCGGCGAGACCGAGGACACCACGATCGCCGACCTC
>CAZZND010000087.1:0-11368 GCA_964655465.1 uncultured Actinomycetes bacterium | reverse complement strand
GTCGTCGCCCTGAACGCCGGGAACGCCGCGCTTCGCGAGTCCGAGTTCGGCGTCCGGTGGGCGCGGGCGCTCGCCGTCGCCGAGTCGGGCGTCGACGATGCGATCACGACGCTCATCCAAGACCGGACGGCCGCGACGGATTGTGCGGTCGGCTCCGCCGACGCCTGCGCCATGGGCGAGGGCGAGTACCAGGTCAGCTGGGTCGCCGACGGCGCTGTGACCGTGACATCCGTTGGATACTACCCCTCGGTCGCGGAAGCCAAGTACTCCCGGACCCTGCAGGTCCTGCTCGAGCCTGCGCCGACGTTCCAGTACGCCATCTTCGCTGAGGACGACCTGACCGTGAAGAACAACCAGGTCGTCAACGGATCGATCTACTCGTCCGGGGCCGTCACGATCGAGAACAACACGACCGTCTGCGGGAGCATCGTCTCGGCCTCTGGTGACGTCTCGCTCGCGCTGAACACGACCGTCGTCACCGACAACGTGGTGACCGGGTGCAGCGGGGAGGATGCGGACGTGTGGGCCGGCGGGTCGATCCTCTCCGACGCGACGACCGTGATCGAGGGCGATGCGAAGGCATCGGCGCCCACGGGCACCGTCTGCAACGCAGCCGACACCACGTATCAGATCGAGGACGGCACGGTGCAAGGGACGGCGACGGCCTGCGGGGGGGTCACCGCGACCGCGGGCCTGTCGAGTCCGGGGACGAGTACGACCCCCCCGACCGTGGAGGCCCTTCCGGCGTACACCTTCGCTGAGGTGAACTACCCGGGACTCGTGTGCTTCGGTGGTGTCGGCGCCTGCAACGAGTCGAACACCGACGTCAACGCGGTCGTCGATTTCAACACCTACAAAGCCGCCAACTTCGCGTCGATGAGCGGGTCGTTCGCGATCTGGCAAGAGTCGCCGTCGAGCGCCTGCGTGACTCCCACGACCGCTGGGTGCTCGGTCGTCGACCTCGAGAACATCACGCTTGCCGGCGACCTGACCATCATCACGAACGCGCCGATCGACTTCGGCAACACCGCGGCGATCACCACGGTGGGCGGCGTGCCCGCCGAGCTGGTCGTGATCTCGACCTACATACCACCGGCGGGCACCTCGTGCACGACCAACGGCGGCGACTGCTCCATCTACGGAAACAACATGATCGAGTTCGACGAGGGCGATCCGGCTGACCTGGACGATGGCATCGCGGGGTTTCTCTACACGCCGGGGAAGATGGCGATCAACAACAGTGGCGGGAGCGACAGCCTCGGTTCCGGCGCTCTGTACGCCGGCTCGATGGACATCAAGAACGGGTTCGAGATCACCTACAACTCGCGGATCGCGTCGATCCTCGGATTCGGGACCGGTCTCGAGCCCACCCTCTGGCAGGAGCTCTCCGACTGAGCCTCCCGGGGGTGCCGGGGGGCGCGGGGTAGGGTTCGCCGGATGCAGGGCTTCGCGGTCGTCGTCGCCTTCTTCGTGGGTCTAGCTCTCGGCAGCTTCATGACGGTCGTCATCGCACGGGTGCCGGCGGGGGAGTCGGTCATACGCCCGCGATCGAGCTGCCCACGGTGCGGGACCGAGATCCGCAACCGCGACAACGTGCCCGTGGTCTCGTGGATGGTGCTCCGGGGCCGGTGCCACGCGTGCGGGGAGCGGATCTCGGGGCTCTACCCCGCGGTCGAGCTCACCACGGCGGTGCTCGTCGCGGCGGCGTGGTGGCGCTACTCCGATCCCTGGCTCGCCCTGCCCGTCTCCGCGCTGCTCGCGCTCCTGCCCGCGATCACGGTCATCGACATCCAGCGGCGGATCATCCCGAACAAGATCGTGTACCCGGGCCTTATCGCGTTCCCCGTCTACCTCGTGGCGGCGCGCCTGCTCGGGGCGCCGATCGATCTCGCCGGCGCGGCTCTGGGACTCCTCCTGTACGGGGGAGGCCTGCTGGTCGTCGCCCTCATCTCCCGCGGGATGGGGATGGGCGACGTGAAGCTCGCGGCCCTGATCGGCGTGGTGCTCGGCGCGTTGGGTCTGTCCTTCGTGGGGGTTGCCGCGGCATCGGCGATCGTCCTCGGCGGGATCGGCGGCGTGGCGGCCCTGGTGCTCGGCAGGGGGCGCAAGAGCGCGATCGCGTTCGGGCCCTACCTCGCGGCCGGCGCGGTGGTCGCGGCCTTCTGGGGACCCCAGATCGCGTCCTGGTACGGGGACACGCTCGGCCTGTAGACCGGCCCGAGGAACCTTCCCCCGTAGGTGTTTGACTTGCCCTGGTGCGTGGTGTTCCCTGAGCGACCCAGAGCACTTCTGTGCTCGATGATGCACATGTTGAACATCTTCCCCATGGTCAACACGAACCACACGGCGAGATCGGCAGCGCGATGAGCGCTCGTCAAGCGCGGCCCATCGGGGCCGGCGCCGGCGCGCTCATGACCGTGGCCGAGGTGGCCGCGACCATGCGGGTCTCGACCATGACCGTGTACCGGCTGATCAAGGGCGGCGACCTCGCAGCGGTGCGTGTCGGTCACAACTACCGGATCCGCGGCAACGAGGTCGACCGGTACCTCGCCGGCCGGACCGTCCACGTCGAGGGCGCCTGATGGCGAAGGGGCGGATCGGTCTGGACATCGGCTCCACGGCGGTGCGGGCCGCCGAGCTGACCTCGGGGGCGCTGCCGGCCGTGATCCGTGCCGCCCAGGTCCCCCTGGCCCCGGGCGCCGTCGAGAACGGCGAGGTCCGTGAGCCCGAGATCGTCTCCGAGGCGATCCGTCAGCTCTGGCAGCAGGGTGGTTTCAAGGGCCGCCAGGTGTACCTGGGGGTCGGGAACCAGCGGGTGGTCGTGCGCGAGATCGCGCTGCCCTACCTGCCCGAGAAGGAGCTCCGCCAGTCGCTCGGCTTCCAGGTGCAGGAGTTCATCCCGATGTCGGTGGACGAGGCCGTCTTGGACTACGACCCGATCGGGGAGTTCGAGCAGGACGACCGCCGCATGCTCCGGATGCTGCTGGTCGCGGCGCAGCGCGTCATGGTCGACCAGATCGTCGGCGCGGTGACGGCCGCCAAGCTCGAACCCCTCGGGCTCGATCTGATCCCCTTCGCGCTGGTCAGGGCCGTGGGCACGCCCGACGTCGCGCTGGACCTGGACGAGGCCGGCGAAGAGGCCGTCATCGACATCGGGTCCCACGTCACCAACATCGTGGTCCACGCGCGCGGCACGACGCGGTTCGTGCGCATCCTGCCCTCCGGTGGCCGGGACATCACGGTCGCGATCGCGCGCGCGGCAGGGATCGAGGACGACGCGGCGGAGCGTCTGAAGCGGGGCCTCGAGATCGAGGACGAGACCGAGGCGCCGGCGCCCGAGGACGTCCGCCAGGTCGCGATGCAGCGGGCGGGTGCCTTCGTCGACGAGGTGCGATCCTCGCTCGAGTTCTACACGGCGCAGACGCGCGAGGCGCGGATCGGTCGCGTCATCGTGACGGGCGGCGGCTCCCGGCTCGAGGGACTGCTGGATCTGATGCGCCAGCGCATCCCCGTGCCGGTCGAGGCCGGCCGTGTCTTCTCCCACGTGCCGTCGCAGCTCGCCCTTTCCGAGGTGGCCACGGCCGAGGCGGAGCCCGTTCTCGCCATCGCGGTCGGGCTGGCGATCGAGGGGAGGGACCGGTGAGCCAGGTCAACCTCCTGCCCCCCGAGGTCCTCCAGCAGCAGGGCACGCGCAAGCTGACGGTTGCGGTGATCCTGGCCGGTCTCGTGGTGCTCGGTCTCGTGATCGCGTTCTACCTGCTGCAGGTCAACCGCCTGGGCGGCGTCGAGGACGACATCAGGGCCCAGGAGCTGAACAACGCCGCGATCGAGGGTGAGATCGCGGACCTCGAGCGATACGAGGACCTGCAGGTCGAGGCCGACCAGCAGGTGGCGCTCCTGAGCAGCGCCTACGCCGGTGAGATGTCGTTCTCGCAAGCGCTGATGGACCTCTCGCGCATCACGCCGTCGGACTCGTACCTGCAGAACCTCGCCATCGCGGCCGGGGACCCCGCGGTCGCGGGCGACGCGAGCTTCATCGGCACCCTCAACTTCAACGCCCAGGCGATCGGGATCGACACCGTCGCCCTGTGGATCAATCGGGTCGAAGAGATCCAGGGATGGGTGAACCCCTGGATCGCGTCCGTGGCCACGGACGACCCCGTGAAGGACATCCGGACGTTCCCGGTGACCGCCGACATCACCTCCGAGGCGCTCACGCCGCGAGGCCGGGGAGAGACGGACGTGACCGGTGGGTAGCAGACGCGCTCCTTTGTTCGCGGCGATCGGCGTCGCGCTCCTCGCGATCGTGATGATCGTCGTGCTGGTGCTGCCCAAGATGACCGAGGTGACCGGCGCCGAGGACGAGCTGGCGGCCGCCGAGGCGCAGGAGGTCGCGCTCCAGTCGCGTCGTGAGGCGCTCGAGGTCGCGCAGGACCAGGCTCCCGAGAACGAGGCGATCATCGCCGAGGTCCAGAGCCAGATCCCCGAGGTCGCCGACGAGTCGGGTCTCATGCTGCTGCTGCAGAACGCGGCCAACGAGTCCGGCTTGGACGTGTCGCAGTTCTCGATCACCGAGCCGGTGTTCGACGCGGCGACCGGCCTGTCGTCGATGACGATCTCGGTGAGCGCCGAAGGGACGTACTTCCAGATCGCGGACTTCATGTACAACATCCAGACCCTGCCCCGGGCTGCCAAGGTGACGAACGCCGACATGAGCCCCTCCGACGCGACGACGTCGGGCAGCCCGACGCTCTCGCTCAGCGCCACCATGCTCGCGTACACGACCGACGCCGACCCCGAGCTGCCTGGCCCCCAGACGGCGCCGGCGCCCGAGGGCTCGACCCAGACGACCGAGGAGGGGGCGTAGGCGATGCCGCTCTCCGACCGCGACAAGAAGACCCTCCGGATCGGGGGCATCATCGCCGGCGTCCTGATGGTCGGCGTCCTCGCGATGAGCTTCCTCGGTGGCGATGACGAGGTGCCGATCCCGTCGTCGGCCCGTCCGAGTGCGTCGGAGACGCCCGAGCCCAGCGTGACCACGGAACCTCCCCTGAACCCGCCCGCTCCTGCCTTCACGGGGCGCGACCCCTTCTCAGCCCCGGCGGTGTTCGGCGTGGCCAGCACTGGTACCGGCACCGGCACCGGAACGGGGACCGGGACCGGCACCGGGACCGGCACCGGCACCGGCACCGGCACCGGCACCGGCACCGGCACCGGCACCGGCACGGGGACGACCCCGCCGAGCCAGCCGGGCAACGGATCGTCGACGTCGATCGGCGGGCACGAGGTGGTCCTGCTCGACGTCTTCACCACCAGCGGCACGGGCGCCGTGCAGGTCGAGATCGATGGTCAGGTCTACAACGTGACCGTTGGTGAGACCTTCGGGCCCGGGGGCAACTTCGAGCTCCGTTCCACGTCGGGCAACTGTGCGTCGTTCCTGTACGGGGACGAGTCGTTCACGCTCTGCGTCACGCCGGACAAGTAGCGGAGCGCTGGCCCCGGCGGCCCGCCCACGGGGGGAGCGGTCGCCGGTCAGCGAGGGCGGTCCCGTGAGGGGCCGCCCTCGCATCATCCGGCCGCCTTCCGGGCGTTCTCTATGATGGGCGCCATGGTGCGCGTGCTGACCGCCGGCGAGTCCCACGGCAAGGGACTGGCGACGATCGTCGAGGGCGTGCCGGCGGGCGTGCCGGTCTCCCACGAGACCGTCGCCCGAGAGCTCGCCCGTCGCCGTCACGGATACGGCCGGGGCGGGCGACAGCGGTTCGAGGCAGACGCCTTCGAGCTCCTCGCCGGGATCCGCCACGGGCGCACGATCGGGGCCCCGATCGCGATCACGATCCCCAATCTCGAGTTCGAGTCGAAGTACGCCGACCTCATGGACTCCGAGGGTGATATCGCCGAGGACCAGAAGCTCACGCGCCCGCGCCCCGGACACGCGGACCTGGTAGGCGCCCTGAAGTACGGGTTCGACGACGTGCGGAACGTGTTGGAGCGCGCGAGCGCCCGGGAGACGGCCGCCCGCGTGGCCGCCGGCGCCCTCTGCAAGGCGTTCCTGGAGGAGCTCGGCGTGTCGGTCATCTCCCACGTCGTGCGGATCGGCGGGGTGAAGGCGAAGGGCCGGCCACCCGAGCCCGCCGGCATGGACGCCGTCGACCGCTCACCCGTGCGGTGCGCCGACCCTGAAGCCGCGGCGAGGATGGTGGCCGAGATCGACCGTCTGCGGAAAGCCAAGGACTCCGTGGGCGGGGTCTTCGAGGTCCTCGCCTACGGCGTCCCGGTCGGGCTCGGTTCCTACGTGCACTGGGACCGCAAGCTCGACGCTCGGCTGGCCGCGGCACTGATGTCGATCCAGTCGGTCAAAGGGGTCGAGGTGGGGGATGGTTTCGCGTCGGCCGCTCGCCCCGGTTCGAAGGCGCACGACGAGATCGTGGTGGGCCGTGACGGGTCGCTTCGGCGCCGGACCTCGCGTGCGGGGGGGATCGAAGGCGGCATGGCGACCGGGCAGCCCATCCGCCTGCGTGCCGCGATGAAGCCGTTCTCCACGGTCCCGAAGCCGCTCGCGACGGTCGACCTGCGAACGCGCGAGCCCGCCGTCGCGATCACGCAGCGCACCGACGCCTGCGCCGTCCCGGCGGGAGGGGTGGTGGGCGAGGCGGTGGTCGCCCATGTGCTGGCCGATGCCGTCATGGAGAAGTTCGGCGGCGATTCGATCGAGGAGACCCGCTCCAACCTCACCCGCTACCTGGAGGAGCTGCCGTGATCGTGTACCTGGTCGGGATGCCGGGCTCGGGCAAGTCGACGGTCGGGGTCGCGCTCGCGGGCAGGTTCGGGGTCCCGTTCGTCGACCTCGATACCCAGGTCGAGCACGAGGCGGGGATGCCGGTCTCGCGGATCTTCGCAGAGCGCGGCGAGAGCGCGTTCCGCGCGCTGGAGGCGCAGGCGCTCTTGAAGGCGTCGGTGCAGGACCCCTGCGTCGTCGCGTGCGGCGGTGGTGTCGTCCTCGAGCCCGCGAACCGGATCGTGCTCCGCAACACCGGGATCGCGGTCTTCCTCGACGTCGCGCTGGACGCGATCCGCGCGCGGGTGACCCCGGGGGCCGATCGGCCGCTGATCCGCGAGGAGGGCGACCTCGAGCGTCTGCTGCAGGCTCGCGAACCGTTGTACCGCGAGTTCGCCGCGCACGTGGTGGACGGGAGCGGCCCCCCGGACGAGGTCGCGGACGCGATCGTCGAGGAGCTTCGTTGGAGCGCGTGACCGTCCCGCTTCCGGGACGGTCCTACGACGTGGTGGTGGGTGCCGGCCTCATCCCCGAGGCCGGCGACCTCCTGCCTGACCTCGGTCCCGCCGAGCGAGCCTTCGTGGTCGCCGACCGGTACGTGGCCGAGCGCTGGTTCGCTCCGCTCGAGTCTTCGTTGCGGTCTCGTGGCCTCCGCGCGGTCGCCCTGGCGGTCCCGGCAGGCGAGGACGCGAAGACGCTCCAGGTCTACGGCACGCTCCTGCACCAGCTCGCGATGCAGGAGGCTCATCGCGCGGACCTCGTCGTCGCGCTCGGCGGCGGTTCGACCGGCGATCTCGCGGGGTTCGTCGCCTCGACGTACATGCGGGGCATGCCGTTCGTGCAGGTCCCCACGACCCTCACCGCGCAGGTCGACGCCGCCATCGGCGGCAAGAACGGCGTGAACCTTCCCGAGGGCAAGAACCTCGTCGGCACCTTCGCGCAGCCACTCGTGGTGCTGTGCGATGTCGATGCGCTCGCGAGCCTGCAGGACCGCGATCTCGCGAGCGGCCTCGCCGAGGTGGCGAAGTACGCCCTCACGCTCGACACGGCGCTGCTCGACCAGCTCGAGGCCGACCCGGCGCCGGTGCTCGCTCGGGAGCCGGCCGCGATGGAGCCTCTGGTGGCCAGGTGCGCGGCGGCCAAGGCGCGCACGGTCGCCTCAGACGAGCGCGACACCGGGCGGCGCATGGTCCTCAACTACGGCCATACCTTGGGGCACGCGCTCGAGCGTCTCGACGAGTTCGGCGGTCGCAGCCACGGCGAGGCCATAACCATGGGCATGGTCTTCGCTGCACTCCTCGCCGAGGCGCGAGGTCTGTGTCCGCCGGGCCTGGCGGCGCGGACGACCCGCCTGCTCAGATCGTTCGGCCTCGAGACCGAAGGCGCGTTGCCGCCGGTCTCGTCGATCGTGCGAGCGTTCCGCATGGACAAGAAGTTCCACGGCGGCGTGCGGTTCGTGTTGCTCGAAGACGTTGGACGGCCGGTGGTCGTGAACGACGTGGCCGAGACCGAGATCCGTGAGGTGCTCGAAGAGATGGGAGCGAAGCCATGAACGTGTTGTTCCTGTTCGGACCCAACCTGGGCGCGCTCGGGCGGCGGGATCTGGACACCTACGGCTCCGAGACGCTTCCCGACATCGTTCGCGGGCTCGAGGAGCACGCCATGCGCATCGGCCACGACCTTCGGTGGCGGCAGTCCGATCACGAGGGAGAGCTGATCGAGGCGCTCCTTGGGGCGCAGGCAGCGCAGGTCGGCGCGGTGGTGCTCAACGCCGGCGCGCTCACGCACTACAGCTACGCCCTGCGCGACTCGATCGAGGCGTGCGGGGTACCGGTCATCGAGGTGCACATGTCGAACGTGCACGCGCGCGAGCCGTTCCGCCGCACATCGGTGATTGCGCAGGTGTGCCGGGGCTCCATCGTGGGGTTCGGGACCGGTAGCTATCATCTGGCGCTGGAGGCGATGCCGTGGATCATCAGCTGAGGAGGCGGGGGCTGGGCGCCCGCCTCCATGACCGCCAGATCGACGCGCTGCTCGTCACGGATCTCGTGAACGTGCGGTACCTGACCGGGTTCACCGGCTCGAACGCCCAGGCGCTGGTGGGAACCGACGAGGCCGTCTTCATGACGGATGGCCGCTACGCGGAGCAGGCCAGGAACGAGGTCGAGGGCGCGGAACGGCTGACCTACGAGCGCACGTATCTGTCCACGGTCGCCGATCGCGTTCGAGCCGCCGGCGTGAAGCGACTGGGGATCGAGGCGGCGCACATGAGCGTCGCCGACCACGCGAAGCTCTCCGAGGTCCTCGACAGCGCCGCCGAGCTCGTCCCGGTGGACGGTCTGGCCGAGGGGTTGCGCCAGGTGAAGGACGCCGCCGAGCTCGAGCTCCTGCGGAGGGCCCAGGCGGCGACGGACGCGGCGTTCGAAGGCGTGCTCGATCTTCTCGGTGTCGGGGTGACGGAGCAGTGGGTCGCCCGTGAGCTCGAGCGGTTGATGCTCGGCGATGGCGCCGACGACCTCGCCTTCGACCCTATCGTGGCCTTCGGCGAGAACGCTGCGGAGCCGCACCACGTCCCGGGCCGGCGCGCGCTCGAGGAGGGCGACGTGATCAAGCTCGACTTCGGCGCTCGCACCGGCGGCTACCACGCCGACATGACCCGCACCGTCGCGTTCGGGTCGCCGGCCCCGGAGCTCCGCAAGATCCACGACGTCGTGCGACAGGCACAGCAGGCAGGGATCGACGCCGTACGAGCGGGGGCGAGCGGCACGGCGGTGGACGCGGCGAGCCGCGAGGTGATCGAAGCCGCGGGCTACGGGGAGCGGTTCGTCCACGGACTCGGCCACGGCGTGGGTCTGCAGATCCACGAGCTACCCTGGCTCGGGAAGGGCCGGGACACGGCGCTGCCCGAAGGGTCGGTCGTGACCGTGGAGCCCGGCATCTACATCCCCGGCCTCGGCGGTGTCCGGATCGAGGACATGGTCGAGGTCACCGACGACGGCTGCCGGGTGATCGGCACGTCCAGCCGCGAGCTCATCGAGCTCTGACCTTCGAACAGGAGTACCCCGAGCGTGAGCGTGTCCACGAACGATCTCAAGAACGGCATGACCCTCGATCTGGACGGCACGCTGTTCCAGGTGATCGAGTTCCAGCACGTGAAGCCGGGCAAGGGCGGAGCCTTCGTGCGGACCAAGCTCCGCAACGTCAAGACGGGGGCGGTGCTCGAGCGCACCTTCAACGCGGGCGTGAAGGTCGCGCAGGCCATCGTGGAGCGCAAGCAGATGCAGTACCTCTACGGCGACGGGACGGACTCGGTGTTCATGGACCTCGAAACCTACGAGCAGGTCCACGTCCCCGGGGCCGTCATGGGTGATGCCACGCGCTTCCTCGCTGAGGGCGCCGAGGCGCAGGTTTCGCTCCACGAAGGGGTCTCCATCTCGATCGAGCTCCCGGCGAGCGTGGTGCTCGAGATCACGCGAACCGACCCCGGGGCCAAAGGGGACACCCGCACGGGCGCCCTCAAGCCTGCCACCCTCGCGACCGGCGCGGTGGTGAACGTGCCCCTGTTCGTCGAGGAGGGCGAGAAGATCAAGGTGGACACCCGTTCGGGTGACTACATCGAACGCGTGAAGGGCTGATCGTGGGGAGCCGCCGAGAGGACCGGCGGATCGCGATGGACATCTTGTACCAGGCCGACATCACCGACGCCGATCCGGGCGAGGTCATGCGGGATTGGCTCGCGGCCGATCGCCGGGTCCCCGTGTTCTCCCGTGAGCTCGTCGAAGGGGTCCACGAGCATCGGCCCTCGATCGACCTGCTCCTCGAGGAGCACTCGACCGATTGGACGGTGGCGCGGATGGCGGCCCTGGACCGCACGATCTTGCGCCTCGCCGTCGAGGAGCTCCGCCACCGTGACGACGTGCCGGACTCGGTCGCGGTGAGCGAAGCGGTCGAGGCCGCCTCGGAGCTGTCGAGCGAGGAGTCGAAGCGGTTCGTGAACGGCGTGCTCGGCGCGATCGTTCGCGAGGGTGCGGGCTAGGACTGCGACGGAGGCTGCTCGCTCCCGGTCGCGGGAGCGGGCGGGGTCTCCTGCGGCGTCGCGGGAGCGGGCGGGGTCTCCTGCGGCGTCGCGGCGGCGGGCGGGGTGGCAGGCGGCGTCGCCGCGGCGTCCCCATCGGTTTCGTCGTCGGCCGCGGATGCGCCTTCCTTCAGGCCCTTCTTGAACTCGGTCTGCGCCTTGCCGACGTTGCGTGCGAGCTGAGGGAGCTTCGAGGCGCCGAAGATGACCACGACGGCGATCACGACCACGATCATCCAGTCCTGCATGGGAACCGCCTTCCTTGAGCGAGAGGTCTGCGACCAAGGATACGCCCGGACCGGGGGGCCGGGACCCCACTGGCGCCGATCCTCGTTGCGAGCCGGCAGCGGCAGGCACTATCCTGGGTGCGCAGGCTTCCCCTTTAAGCCGGTCCCGTGAGGCCGGGAAGGGAGACCACATGCCGCACGACCCATACGCCTCCCTGGCTGCTCGGGGAGGCGTTGCCGTATGAACGCGAAGGTCATGGAGCCCGCCGACGTGCGCCGGGCGCTCAC
>CAZZND010000086.1:0-11377 GCA_964655465.1 uncultured Actinomycetes bacterium | reverse complement strand
ACTACCAGATCACCATCGAGGAGCTCAACCTGTCGGTGCGCTCCTACAACTGCCTCAAGCGCGAGGGCATCAACGCCGTGGGCGACCTGGTGCTGAAGTCCGAGTCCGAGCTCATGGATATCCGCAACTTCGGGCAGAAGTCCATCGACGAGGTCAAGCTCAAGCTCGAGGAGCTCGGGCTGGGTCTTCGGGAGGAGTGAGGCGATCGTGCCCGCGCCCAAGAAGGGACCTCGCCTCGGGGCCGGCCCCGATCACCAGCGCCTGATGCTCTCGACGCTGGCGAAGCAGCTGTTCACGCACGAGGCGATCGACACCACGGTGTCGAAGGCCAAGACGCTTCGGCCCTACGTCGAGAAGATCATCACCAAGGCGAAGAAGGGCGACCTGGCGTCTCGCCGCGAGGTGTTGAAGGACATCCCTGACCGTGACATCGTCGCCCGGCTGTTCCACGAGATCGCCCCTCGATTCGAGGGGCGCCCGGGCGGTTACACCCGGATCCTGAAGCTGGGGCCGCGCAAGGGCGACGGGGCCGAGATGGCCAGGATCGAGCTCGTCGAGAAGGGCGAGTAAGGCTCACGCGCGACGTTGCGAGGGGGCCGGCGCTTCGCGCCGGCCCCCTCGCATGTCACGGGTGCCTCAGGTGACCGTGAAGCCGGTGCGCATCCCCTCGGCGTAGTGTGCCTCGAGCGTGCCGTCGGGCTCGGTCTGCAGGATGTTGCAGATCAAGGCGTAGGAACCGGCGCTCAGGTCGGCCGTGACCGACTGGGTGTCGCCGACCTCGATGTCCTCGATCTCGCCGATGACCTCCATGCCCTCGCCGGTTTCAGACACGGCCCCGTCCTCATCGGCCGGGAGCGCCGCGTAGTCGAGGTCCGTCTTGATGATCACGAACTCGTGCACGTCATCCGGGCCCTCGTTCGTCACCTCGAAGGTGACGGACCCCGCGCCCACCGACGACGGGGTCGCGGCCACCGAGAACTCCGCCAAGGTGACCGCGACGGTCCCGCCTGCAGTTGCCGCCGGCGAGGACGTGTCGTCGCTGCTGCACGCGGTGAACACCGCGAGCGCCAGCCCGGCCACGAGGATCACTAACCCCTTGGCCCTCTCGCTCCTTCTCATCCGCCCCTCCTTCTGTGTCGGCGTCTTGCCCCGAGGATGAGGCGGGACGAGCGTACAGGACAGGGCCAGCAGGCCCCTCGCGGCCGGGTCATCGGGCCGCATACTCCTCGGATGGAGCGCACTATGCGGCTGGTGCTCGCCTACGACGGCACCGACTTCCGGGGGTGGGCGGCGCAGCGTGAACCCTCGATCCGCACGGTGGCCGGCGTGGTCGGCGACCACTTGGAGCGCGTGCTCCTCACACGGCCGGTCCTCACCGCGGCGGGAAGGACCGACGCAGGCGTCCACGCGCACGGGCAGGTCGTCTCGTTCACCACGGGGGCTCGCGTCACGCCCGAGCGGCTCGCGAAGGCGTTGAACGCGGCGCTCGCTCCCGAGGTGGTCGTCCGCGGGGCTGCGGCCGTGCCGCCGTCGTTCAGTGCCCGCTTCTCCGCGACGGCGCGCGAGTACATCTACCGGATCGACACGGCCTCGGTGGCCGATCCTTTCACCGCACGGTTCGTATGGCACCGGCCGGGCGGGCTGCACGTGCCGTGGATGCGGGCGGGGGCTCGGGCCTTGCTCGGGGAACACGACTTCACGTCCTTCTGCCGTCATCCGGGCGGCACGCGGTCGACCGTGCGGATCCTGCAGCGTGCGACCGTTCGCCGGGAAGGCGATCTCGTGTCGTTCGGGTTCCGAGCCGACTCGTTCCTCCATCAGATGGTCCGGTCGCTGGTGGGGACGTTGGTGGATGTGGGGGAGGGGCTCCTCGCTCCCGAGGAGGTCGGGCAGATCCTCCGGGCCCGCGACCGCGGAGCGCCGCGCACCCGACCCGCGCCGGCTCGGGGGCTCACGCTCGACCACGTGGTCTACGGGCGCCGTCGGTAGGTGCGGCACCCGGAGGGCCGGCCGAACCCCTCCGGGTCACCGCGGGACCGCTCAGCAGCAGCCGGGCGGGCAGCACTCGCCGTCGTGGACGACCATCGCGCGTCACCTCCTCCTCCGGTGGATCGATCGTGCCCCCATCCATCGATGAGCGTGGGAACTATAAATTCCCTACACGTATACTCTCGGGTCATGAGCCGCTTGCTTGCTTCAAATGCTCAGCGCCATTCGAGGATGGGGATGTCTACGTCGGAGCCTTCCACCGAGCGGAGCTCGCGCACCTAGATTGCGCTAGATCTCCAGAACGCTGTGGCCGGTGATGGGTACCTCAGCCGCGTGGAACTTCAGGAACCGGATGAAGTCGAGGACCTCTTCCTTCCCGAACGCCCCTATCGATTCGGCGACTACTTCGCCACCGTTGATCAGCGACCAATACCAGCCTTGTTCGTCTCCGCCCTTCACCTCGAACCTCGGCTTGCGGACGGTCCACGTCATCGCGCCTCCTTCTCTTGCGGGGGTGGGCTAGGTGTCGTTACCCCAGGGCCTCCATGCCGTCGATAATCTCGGCGACGGTTTGGGATATGGAGAGCAAGAGACCGCCTGGGTGCCTCCGACGGCGAAGGGATGGGAACAACTCGAACTGAGTGTCCACCTTCACTGCGGTCTTGCCTCGTTCAGCGGAGGTCGCTATCAGCAACTTGGCGATTGGTGTGCCCGGATAGATCGCATGCGGCCCGGTTATCAACGGCGTGAGCTTCACGAGCCTCACCCGCCGATCATCGGTGTGGGCCTTCACCAAGACACCCTTGGGGGCCATCACGGTGGGGATCAGTTCACGATGCTTGTCCGAGTCCGACAGTCGTCGAAGCCAGCGGATCGCTGCCGGACCCTCCCCGCGGCGGTACGGCTGATACCGCTTGATGAATGCACAATGGGTCGTTGGGACGCCTGGCAATCGGCGGGGTCGGCAACCCATGAAGTCGGCCGCGCTGTTGTGCATGGGGAACTGGATCTGTCTGCGCTGCTTGGCCGACAGTCCGGGACTGAACCTGCGAACGATACTCCACGTCAGGTGGTCCAGTCCGGCCCTGTAGTTGTGGATGGCGTCCCCGATGATCAGCGGGAACTCCGCGCTGAGGGTCGGCACATCATCGCCCAAAGCCACCGTGACCTCGACGTGAATCAGGTCGCCCTCGATGCGCTGCGTAGAGGGCTCAGGGTGGAACTGGAGCCCGGAAGACTCAGTGTCGAACTCATCGAGGCGCTTGAAATCAGCTTCGAGCATGTCGCGGTGATACTCGCCCCTGGCCCACTTGCGACGTGCGCTGGCGAAGGGATCGCGGGTCATGACTAGACTGGAGACCTCATGCCGAAGAAGAACGGCAAGCGCGACACGCAGCGCACGGAGCAGGGATATGAGATCCCCGTCCCGAAACGCTCCGACGTGTTCGACGTGTTCGACAAGGCTGCTAAGAAGAAGGATCGTCCAGAAGACTCGGAGTCTCGAAAGTCCCGGAAGCCTTCGGAGCCTTCTTGAAGGTCATCCGCTCAGAGATCGGGTATGCGATGTCCTTACCCGAGAGCAGGTCGGCCACCGTGAGGAGTTGCATCCGGGCGTAGTCCTTGGCCTCAAGGGTCGATGGGCGGTAGAAGCCGGCAGAGGCGGCTTCCTTGCGCATCTCGGCGGTTGGAGCCTGCATCGAGATCAGGACGCCTATCGCAGCCTCGTCGCGCTCTATCACGCCTCGCAGGTCTCGGACGTGTGCAGCTCCGGTCTTCCCAGCCTTCACGGAGATGATGACCCGCTTGGGCTTGCCCTCGTCGAGGAAGAACAGCGTTCCGTCTATGCCCCGGTCGGCACCCTTCTTCTGCTCGACAGGGCGGGCTCCCACGAGGCCGAGCGCCCACCACTGGAACTGGTAGGGGTCCTCTTGCGCGAGCTGCTCCGCGTCGTCAGTGGAAGTGGGCTCGCCGATGACTTGATAGGTCTTCTCAATGTCCGGGCCGTAGGCGTCGCGCAGCCGGTGTCGGATGAGATTCACGGCAAGGTGGGTGATGTCGATCCCGATCCAGCGACGGTTGAGCCCCTGCGCGGCGTCAACGGCCGTCCCGCAGCCGCAGAACGGGTCAAGTATGAGATCACCTTCATCGGTGAAGGACTCGACGAGTCGCTCCAGGAGCACCTTGGGCTTCTGCGTCGGGTAGCCCAGCTTCTCCTTGTGCCAGGATCGGAGGGCCTCGATGTCGGTCCACACGTCCGGTGCGGGCAGGCCCTTGGCCTCGTCGAGATAGCGCTTCATCCGTGGGATGCCGTTGCGCGTGTAGAAGATGCGGCCTTCCGCATCGAGTCGACTCATCGACTCTTCCGGCACCCTCCAAACTCTACGGATGCCCCTCCACTCATAGTCGTAACCTCCGCCCGTCAGTCCCGCCGCACCCAGATCGCCAGACATGAACCGGCGTCCGTCGTCATCCCGATAGCGGTAGTACTGCTCGATATACGATTCCTCATAGGGCAGATAGATCGTGTTCCACTTCGGGTCGGTCCCGCGGGCATAGCTGAGGACGACGTCGTGTACGCGGCCGAACCGCTGCGCATCACTGTGCCCGCTTGTGCGCTTCCAGATGACCTCATTTCTAAAACACGAAGGGCCGAAGACCGCATCCAACAGCAGCTTGAGGTAGTGGACCGCGGCGTCGTCGCAGTGGAGGGCGAGCGATCCGGTCGGCTTCAGGACTCGGCGCAGTTCGATGAGGCGCGGAGCCATCATCGACAGATACGCCAGCATGTCGGATGGCCCGAGCAACACCATGAAGGCGCTCAGAGCTTCAGCGGGACGCCCGCCCCCTCGGATGACATCTTCGAATGCGACCGCAGCCGCGTGGTCCCAATGCCACGTGTCCTCGAACGCGGTGATCTGCGCCGCCGCCCCCTCGCCGGAGTGTTCGGCGAACAGGACGTTGTAGTCCTGGTTCGACTTGAACGGTGGGTCGAGGTACACCAGATCGACGGACTCATCGGCGACGTGGCGGCGCAGGACGTCGAGGTTGTCCCCGTAGTAGAGCGCGTTCGTGTCCATCGACTAGGCCGATGCCTTCTCGATCCGCGAAAGGAAAGCGTCGAACATCCCGCGACGACCCGTGATCGCCCGGTTGTTGTAGCGGAACACGTATTCATCGAGATAGGTCTGAAGGTGCTCGGTGGAGACCGAGTGGTAGACCCCGGTGAGGCCGTTCTTGAGCAGCGCCCAGAACCCCTCGATCGTCTGGGTGTGAACGTCGCCGCTCACGTAGACGCGCTCGGAGTGGTTGATCCGTCGGTGCGTGTAGCCCTCGCGTCCGAGCTGGCGGTAGGACTTCAACTCGTCGGTGTAGATCGTGGACGCGGGGAGAACCCGAGCCTTGGCGATCGGGATGATGGTGGACGACTTCCTGCTAGGCACGACCTGCGCGTGAACGCGCCCGCCCCGCTCGACGGCCCCGAGCACCTTGGTCTTGGCCTCGGTGAAGGTGCGGATATCCTTGTGGGTACGGATGACCCCGGCGCGCGGCTTCCCGCCGATGAAGGTCTCGTCCATCTCCACCGTCCCCGAAAGCGGTTCGTCGTCGTCTTGGGTGAGCATCGAGCGGATCTGGCGGAACATGCGCCAGGCCGTGGGGTAGGACACCCCAACCTCGCGCTCCAACTGCTTCGCGGAGATCCCGCATCGAGTGCTGGCCATCAGGTACATGGCGTAGAACCACAGGCGCAGCGACGTGGACGAACCCTCGAAGATCGTCCCCTTCAGTGGGTACTCATGGTGCCCGCAGTATTGGCAGGAGTACGCCGTCCGCGCCTTGATCCGGTGGTGCCTGGTCACGCGCTCGCACTTCGGGCACCAGATGCCTTCGGGGTAGAGCTTGGCGACCAGGAAGTCCATGCAGGCCGAGTCGTCAGGGAACTCGGCTTCGAACTCCATCAGCGAGTAGCGCGACTCGGACGAACGCTGGCGCTTCGGGTCGTTGCGGCGGGTGGTTTTGGTCGGTGCCATACCCCAGATATTACACCGGGAGGCTACGTGCGTCAACTTTATAGTTCCCATGAGCGTCGATACGTTGACAGATACATCGACAACCGTCAATATATGGATCTATGGCCACCCGTCAGATCGCCCTCCTCGAGCCGACCTCTGCGGTCGCCTGCTGTGCTCCGGTGGCCGATACGGATCTGAGCGAAGTCGAGGCCGAGGCGACGGCGCTGTTGTTCAAGGCGCTCGCCGACCCCGCGCGCGTGCGCATCATGAACGTGCTGGCGACCCAGTCCGACGCGGTGTGCGGCTGCGACCTGGAGGAACCGCTCGAGCTGTCGCAGCCGACGGTCAGCTTCCATCTGAAGAAGCTCTACGACGCCGGGCTGCTCGATCGCGAGAAGCGTGGCGTGTGGGTCTACTACTCGCTCAACCGTGAGGCCGTCCGGCGCCTGTCGGGCGTGCTCCGATTCGATCGGAAGGGGATGAGATGACCGAGCTTCGCGAGCAGGTGCGCGAACGGTACGCGCGGGCGGCGACCACCGTGCTGACCGGTGCCGGCGCCGCCGAGGACGGCATGGGCGACGGGTGCTGCGTGCCTGAGGAGGGGCTCGGCGTACAGCTCTACGACGTGCTGCAGCGTGACCAGCTGCCCGAGGAGGCGGTGCTGGCGAGCCTGGGGTGCGGCAACCCCACGGCCGTGGCCGAGCTCCGCGAGGGCGAGACCGTGCTCGACCTCGGCTCCGGCGGAGGGATCGACGTGCTGCTGAGCGCGCAGCGCGTAGGTCCGACCGGCAAGGCCTACGGGCTGGACATGACCGACGAGATGCTGCAGCTCGCCCGCGACAACGCGGCGAAGGCTGGCGCGACCAACGTCGAGTTCCTCAAGGATCTGATCGAGGACGTGCCGCTGCCCGACGAGAGCGTGGACGTCGTCATCTCCAACTGCGTCATCAACCTGTCGACCGCTAAGCCGGCGGTGATCCGCGAGATCGCCCGCGTGCTCAAGCCCGGTGGCCGCGTCGGGGTCAGCGATGTGGTCGCCGACGACCACCTGACCCCCGAGGACCGGGCGGCACGTGGCTCTTACGTAGGTTGCATCGCAGGTGCTCTCAGCTTCTCCGAGTACGGTGCGCTGTTGCTCGAGGCGGGGTTGGTCGACGTGGAGGTCAACGCGACCCACGAGCTGACCGACGGCATGTACGGGGCCATCGTGCGCGCACGCAAGCCCGTCTGAGCCGGCTTTGACGCCCACGCGTTCCCGCGGGTAGCCTGGGGGACCGGTCGGCCCTTGAGGGCCGGCATCTTTCATGTGATGAAGACCTACTCACCCAAGCCTGAGCACATCGTGCGCAACTGGTACGTCGTGGACGCCGGCGGCGTGGTGCTCGGGCGTCTCGCGTCCGAGGTCGCGACCTTGCTGCGGGGCAAGCACAAGCCGATGTTCGCGCCGCACATGGACACGGGTGACCACGTGATCGTCATCAATGCCGACAAGATCGAGCTGACGGGCAACAAGGCGAAGGACAAGTTCGCCTACCGGCACTCGGGCTACCCGGGTGGCATCACGGCCGTGACCTACGGCGAGCTGATCGCGACGCGCCCCATCGCGGCGATCGAGAAGGCCGTTCGCGGGATGCTCCCGAAGAACAGCATCGGCCGTCAGATGATCAAGAAGCTCCACGTCGTGGCCGGCCCCGAGCACCCGCACGCCGCGCAGAAGCCCGTCGCCCTGGCGTTGGGCGAACGTCCCGCGTGGGCCGGCCTCCCGGCGCCGGTGTCGCGCGCCGCGCAGGAGCCCGCCGCGAAGAGGGCGCCCACCAAGAAGCCCGCCGTCGCGCCGAAGGACGAGACGACCGCGCCGAAGAAGCCGGCGGCCAAGAAGGCTGCGGCGAAGAGGACCACCGCCAAGAAGCCGGCTGCGAAGAAGGCCGACGCCGAGACGACTGAGGAGTAGCCGAGTGCCCGCGACCGCCGTGAAGCTCACCACCGGACGCCGCAAGGAAGCGGTGGCCCGCGTTCGTGTGATCCAGGGCGGCAGCGGCGAGATCACGGTGAACGGCCGGCCCTTCGACGAGTTCTTCCCCACGCGCGTGCACCGCATGGTCGCCCGCTCTCCGCTGGTGCTCACCGGCCGCGAGCGCGATTACGACTTCGTCGTCACCGTCCGCGGCGGCGGCGTCGCCGGTCAGGCCGGGGCCTTGCGCCTGGGGATCGCTCGGACGCTCATCGACCTCGACCCCGAGCTCCGCGCCCAGCTGAAGGCCGAGGGGTACCTCAGGCGTGACGCGCGTGAGAAGGAGCGCCGCAAGTACGGGCTCAAGAAGGCCCGCAAGGCGCCGCAGTACTCCAAGCGCTAGATCCCGTCGTCGGCGCTCGCCGGCTCGACGTGCTGCTCGACGTCGTCCTCGACCGCGAACGCACCTGAATCGACCGCGTCGACGATGACGCGCGCCTGCGTCCCGTCCTCGGCCGCGACGAAAAGGTACGAGGGGCCGGCCGGGTAGGCGAGGTCGTCGCCACCACCCTTCATCAGCACCGCGATGCCTTCGGCTTCGAGCCGGGTCTTCATCAGCCCGGTCGCGAACGGGTCGCCGGAGGAGTACACGCGGACGAGGTCGCTCATGCCGCCATCGTCCCACAGGTCGCCGAGCTCCGTTCACCGGACGTTCGTCCGAGGCTGGGTACGCACGTTGGCGTGAAACCACGGGTCTTGTTCGTGTGCGTGCACAACGCGGGCCGGTCGCAGATGGCGGCCGCGTTCGTCGAACGACACGCCGCCGGCCGGGTGGACGTCCGTTCGGCCGGGAGCGCGCCTGCGGACGAGCTGAACCCCGCGGTCATCGTAGCCATGGCCGAGATCGGTATCGACCTGACGGCCGAGCGACCGAAGCTGCTCGATCCGTCCGTCGTCGAGACTTCCGATCTGGTGATCACGATGGGGTGCGGTGATGCCTGTCCCGTCTTCCCTGGGACGCGCTACCTGGACTGGGAGCTCGACGATCCCACGGGACTATCGGTGGAGCAGGTGCGGCCGATCCGCGACGAGATCGACCGGCGCGCCCGCGCGTTGGCGGTCGAACTGTCCGGCTGAGCCGCTGCGGTAGGGTGCCGCCCGATGGGGCGGCTGTTCGGGACCGATGGCGTGCGCGGGGTGGCGGGCGAGGAGCTCACCGCCGACCTCGCACGCGGCCTGGGCGCGGCCGCGGTCCAGGTGTTGGGGCACGCCGCCGGAGGCAGACCGTCGTTCGTGGTCGGGCGTGACCCGCGCGAGTCCGGGGCCTGGCTGCAGGAGGCGCTCGTCGAAGGGATCACCGCCGCAGGCGGTGATGCCCTGCTGGCTGGGGTCGAGCCCACCCCGGCCATCGCGTTCCTGGTCACCGACCTCGGTGCGACGAGTGGCGTCGTCATCTCGGCTTCGCACAACCCGGCGCCCGACAACGGGATCAAGTTCTTCTCCTCGACCGGGATGAAGCTGCCCGACGCCGTCGAGGACGAGATCGAGGCCGCGCTCGAGGTGGGGGGCATTCCCGGGTCCGTCGGTGGTGAGGTGCGCGAGCTCTCCGAGGAAGGCCGCGAGCGCTACCTCCGGCACCTGGAAGGGGCGGCCCTGGCCCGTCTCGGCGGCATGAAGGTCGTCGTCGACTGTGCGAACGGCTCGGCCTCGGTCGTTGCGCCCGAGCTGCTCCGGCGCCTCGGCGCCGACGTCACCGCGATCAACGCCTCGCCCGACGGTCGCAACATCAACGAGGGGTGCGGGGCGCTGCACCCCGAGGTGGTCGGCGCCGAGGTGGTCCGCCTCGGCGCCGATGCCGGCGTCTCGCACGACGGTGACGCGGACCGGGCGTTGTTCGCCGACCGCCACGGCGACGTGATCGACGGCGACCAGGTTCTCGCGGCGTGTGCCGTCGCGATGCGCGACGCTGGAACCCTGCACGACGACACCGTCGTCGCGACCGTCATGGCGAACCTCGGGTTCTGGAAGGCGATGGAGCGCGAGGGGGTCCGCGTCGTACAGGCCGCGGTGGGGGATCGCTACGTGCTCGAAGAGATGGAGCGGCTCGGCGCGACGCTCGGCGGCGAGCAGAGCGGCCACGTCATCTTCCGCCGCCACGCGACCACCGGCGACGGGCTGCTGACGGCCACGATGTTCCTCTCGCTCGCCGCCGCCGCAGGGCGCGCGGTCGGCGATCTCGCTGCGGTGATGCGGCGTTACCCGCAGGTGATGGTCAACGTCCGCGTGCGCGACCGTGAGGCGCTCGCCGGAGCCGATCTCGTGTGGGAAGCCGTGAGCGGCGCGGAGGGTGAGCTGGACGGGCGGGGGCGTGTGCTCGTGCGCGCGAGCGGCACCGAAGCGCTGGTTCGGGTCATGGTCGAGGCCGAGACGGAGGACGAGGCGCGGGCCCACGCCGACTCGATCGCCGACGTCGTCCGCGGCGAGCTCGGTTGACCCGACCGAACCCATCCGGCCGGTAGGCTGGAAGTCTCATGTGCGGCATCGTCGGCTACGTCGGCCCCGATGAGGCGCTCCCGATCGTTATGGAGGGTCTCCAGCGCCTGGAGTACCGCGGGTACGACTCCGCGGGTATCGCCGTGCTCGCCGACGGGGCGCTCGCGGTGCGCAAGCGCGCCGGCAAGCTGAGCGAGCTCGACGCCGTGCTCGCTGCCGATCCCGCGCCGGCCGGCACCACCGCGATGGGGCACACCCGGTGGGCCACCCACGGTGCGCCGACCGACGCCAACGCCCACCCGCACACCGACTGCAGCGGCCGCATCGCGGTGATCCACAACGGCATCGTCGAGAACCACCAGGAGCTCCGGACCCGGCTCGAGAAGGCGGGGCACACGTTCGCGTCCGAGACCGACACCGAGGTCGTCGCGCACCTGCTCGAGGAGGAGCTCGGCGGCGACGCGACGCTCACCGAGGCGGTCCGCAGGGTCGTTCGTGCGCTCGAGGGTGCTTACTCGCTGGTCGTGCTGTCCGCCGACCGGCCCGGCGAGCTGATCGGCGTCAAGGTGTCATCCCCATTGGTGATCGGCCTCGGCGACGGCGAGACGATCCTGGCCTCGGACATCCCTGCGGTGCTGGAGCGGACACGCAGCGTCGTCCCGCTCGACGAGGGCCAGATCGCGACGGTCACCCGCGGCGGTGTCGTGATCTCCGACCTCGACGGGACCCCGGTCGACGTCGAGCCGATGACCGTCGACTGGGACGTCGCCGCCGCGCAGAAGGGCGGCTACGACTTCTTCATGCGCAAGGAGATCGACGAGCAGCCGGGGGCGATCCGCGACACGCTCGCCGGCCGCACGGTGGCAGGCCGTCTCGTGATGGACGAGCTGCGCATCCCCGACGACGTGCTGCGCGAGGTCTCGAAGGTGTTCGT
>CAZZND010000085.1:0-11526 GCA_964655465.1 uncultured Actinomycetes bacterium | reverse complement strand
GAGCGCTTCGGCGCCGCGGCACTCGCCGACGATGATCCGGTCCGGCCGCATGCGGAGCGCGTTGCGGACGAGATCGCGGACCGTCACCTCGCCGCGCCCCTCGACGTTGGCGGGGCGCGCCTCGAGCGCGACCACGTGTGGCTTGCCGAGGCGCAGCTCCGCCGCGTCCTCGATCGTGATCAGCCGTTCCTCGTCGGGGATGAACCCAGCGAGGATGCCGAGCAGCGTGGTCTTGCCCGTCCCGGCGCCACCGCTGATCACGATGTTGGCGCGGCCCCGCACGCATGCCGCCAGGAACGAGAGCATGCGCGGCCCGACACACCCCGTCCGCAGCAGGTCCTCGGTGCGGATCGGCTCCTGCGAGAACGAACGGATGGTGATGCACGGGCCGCGGAGCGAGAGGGGCGGCACGATCGCGTGGACCCGCGAACCATCTGGCAGTCGAGCGTCCACCCAAGGTGACGATCTATCGACCCGAAGGCCCAAGGGTCCCACGATGCGTTCGATCAGATGAAGGACCGGCTCCTCCCCCTCGAATAACCGGTCCGCCACCCTCTCGATGCGCCCCTCTCGCTCCACGAACACGTCGTCGGGTCCGACCACCATGACCTCGGTGACCGTCGGGTCCTTCAGCAGGAACTCGATCGGCCCGAACCCGACGACCTCGTCGGAGACCTCGTTCACCACACGCGCCAGCTCGCGCTGCGGCAAGATCGCGCCGCGCTCCCGAAGGAGCGCGAGCGCCTCCTCACGCACGCGCAGGCGTCGCTCGGTGGGAGGGGCCGTGGCCAGGCCACGCGCATCCACGCGCTGGCGCAGCTGCTCGCGGAGCTCTAAGCGCACCGCGGTGAGCGCATCGGCCACGACTTTCCCTCCTTCCATCCCGACGAGACGACAACGACAGCAACGACCATGCGAAGGGGAGACGCGGTGCAACGATGTGCACCGCTGAGAGGGAGGCGGGTCCGTCACGCGGAGCGCGGCGTTCCCGGGGGAACCGAACGGTAACCGGCGAGACCCCGACAAACCCATCCCCGATCCGGGGGGTTGGCGGATCCTGTCGGGGGATGTGGTGGATGGCTTGACATGTGACTGATTAGTCACCTATCCTCGATCCGTGACCGACGACGACCAGGTGTTCAAAGCGCTCGCCGACCCGACGCGTCGCTTCCTGCTCGACCAACTCTTCACGCGTGACGGCCGCACGCTGACCGAGCTCGAGTCAGGGCTCGAGATGACGCGGTTCGGCGTCATGAAGCACCTGCGTGTCCTGGAGGGCGCGGGACTCGTGGTCGCACGCCGGCAGGGCCGGGAGAAGCTGCACTTCCTGAACCCCGTGCCCATCCGGCTGATCCACGACCGGTGGATCGACAAGTACACCGAGCGCCAGGTCTCGGCGCTCGCCGACCTCAAGCACGAGCTTGAGAAGGAGGAGACGGCATGACGACCGACACGAACGTCACCACCCAGGTCTACCGGGTCTACATCAAGGCCACGCCCCAGGCGATCTGGGACGCGATCATCAAGCCCGAGTGGAGCGAGCGCTACGGCTACGGCGGCCGAGTCGACTACGACCTGAAACCCGGAGGGGCCTACCGCGCCTTCTCGAGCGACGCGATGAAGAAGGCCGGCGCCGAGATGGGGATGCCCGTCCCCGACGTCATGGTCGACGGCGAGGTCATCGAGTCCGAACCTCCTCGGCGCCTCGTTCAGACCTGGCGGATGCTGATGGATCCGGACGGGATCGAGCCATTCACACGGCTCACCTACGAGATCAAGGAGACGAAGGGCGGGGTCTCGAAGCTCACGGTCACCCATGAGCTCGAGGGAGCGCCGAACCTGTCGCTGGTCGTGTCCGGCGGCCTCGAGGAGCAGGGCGCCGGCGGCGGTTGGGCCTGGGTGCTCAGCGACCTCAAGTCCCTGCTCGAGAGTGGCTCGTCCATGGACCCGGAGGACGGCCTCAACCAGGGTTGAGTCCGCACCTGCGAGGGAAGGCCGCCCGGGGGCGGAGGTCGCGACTCGTCGCGAGGCTCCGCCCCCGCCTCGCGTCCGGTGGTCATGGAAGCCCTGCTAGCCTCGCCGCTCGTGGCAACCCAACAGCGCACGTGGTGGTCCCGTCCTGGTCTGGAGGTCGGTGACGGGCGTCTGCTGGTCGCCGGACGCGACGCGGAACAGCTCGCACGTGAGCACGGAACCCCGATCTTCGTGCATGACCTGACCACCGTGCGCGAGCAGGCCGAGCAGCTCCGCGACGCGATGGCCGCCGCTGGTCTCACCTGGAGGATCCGCCTGGCGCTGAAGGCCCAACGCGACCCGGCGTTCCTCGCCTCCCTTCGCCGAGAGGCGCCCTTCGTCGGGATGGACGTGTGCTCGCCGGGCGAGGTCGAGTGGGCGCTCGAGCACGGCTGGGCTCCGGACGAGATCAGCTACACCGGCACCAACGTGTCCGACCGGGACCTCGACCGCATCCTGCCGGCCCGCGTGCACCTGAACGTCGACCTGCTGTCGCAGCTGGACCGGGTCGGCCGGCGCGCGCCCGGCTCGAGCGTCGGCATCCGCGTGAACCCCGGCGTCGGCGCCGACCACACCGGTGCGTCCGAGACCAAGTACGCCGGCAGCAGACCCACGAAGTTCGGGATCATGCCCGAGCGGCTGGACGAGGCCGTCGCGATCGCGGCGCGCCACGACCTGACGATCGACACCGCGCACTACCACTCGGGCTACCTCTACATGACCGAGTCGATCCCGGTCGTCGCGGAGGCCGCGCGCCGGGTCGCGGAGATGGTCGAGCACCTGCGCGCCGCCGGCTGCCCGGTCACCGAGGTGAACACCGGCGGCGGCCTCGGCGTGCGGTTCCGCCCAGGCGACAGCGGCCTGGACCTCGACGCGTGGTCGCAGGCACTCGCCCGCGCCTACGGGCACCTCGGGCTCACGGTCGCGACCGAGCCCGGTGAGTACCTCGCGAAGCACGTCGCCACGCTGCTCGCCGAGGTCGTGACCGTGGAGGAGCGCGGCCAGGATTCCGTCTTCGTCGGGCTCGACGCCGGCTGGAACGGCGCCAACGAGCACTTCGTCTACGAGATCCCCTACCACCCGATCCTGTGCCGGGCCGCGGACGCGGAGCCCGCCCGCGCGTACACGGTCGCGGGGCACATCAACGAGGGCGACGACCTGTTCGCCGAGGACTGGCCGATGCCGGAGATCCGCGAGGGCGACATCGTCGCGATCCCGAACGTCGGCGCCTACAACCTGTCGATGGCGAGCTTCCACTGCCTGCGCCCGCCCATCGAGGCGGTCTCGTTCGACGCCCGAGTCTGAGCGGCGGGGCGATCACGCGGCCTCGTCCTCGGCCGGTGCGAGGAGGCGCTCCGCGAGACGGTCGAACGCCCTGCCGGTCCGCCCCTTCGTCGGGAGCAGCCTGCCGTGGTCCTGCGCGCGCGGCACCCCGGCATCCGACGGCAGCACGGCGACCGGGTCGACGCCGAACACGCGGCGCACGTCGGCCGGCGTGATCTCGGCCCGGGCGGCGCGGTTCACGACGAGCGCGGGCCGGTCGACGCTGAGCAGGTCGATCGCCCGAGTGGTCGCGCGGAACGCGAGCACGTCGAGCGTCAAGACCTGCAGAGCCCTGTCGGCGGTCTCGAACGCCCAGCGGGTGATCGGCACCAAGGCGCGGGGCACGTGCAGGACGACCACGTCGGCACTCGAGGCTGCGACCTCGACCACCCGGTGCAGCACGCGATCGTCGACGTTCTCTGCCGCTCCGGCCGGCGGGCCGAGGATCGTACCCTGCCACGCGACCCCCTCGAGATGCTCAGGCGTCAGCTCGTCGGTGACCGGGACCAGATCGGCTACGCTCCGCACGTCGTCCCCTTCGGCGCCCAGCGCGTGCGTCAGGTCCGCGTAGTCGCGGTCGAGGTCGACCAGCAGGCACGACGAGCCGCGTTGGGCGAACGCCTGCGCGAGATGGGTGGCGACGAACGTGGCGCCCGCGCCGCCGCGGGCCGCGTGCACGGCCACCACGGTGGCCCGCCTGGTCAGCACGCGGCCCGCGGCGGCGCGTACCCCCTCGACCCCGTCGAGCAGCCCTTCGCGCTCACCCGGCCACAGGTAGAAGCCGCGCGCGCCCGCGCGGACCGCCGCACGAAGCGACGCCACCGTCTCGCGGGAGGCGAGGGCCAGCAGCGGCACGCCCTCGACGCCGTTCACCGCGAGCTGGGGCTCGGCGACCACGGCGTCGGGCTCGAGCTGCGCGACGGCCTCGGCGAGCTGGCGATCGTCCTGGGCCGTCGCCACGACCCGCGCGCGGCCGCTCCGGTCGAGGAAATGCAGGACCTCCTCGGCGACCTCGGGGGCCGGCATCGCCAGCACCACGCGTGTCACGTCATCCATCCGCGGAACCTCCTTCCGGGGAGGATCGCGGGGGAGGATCTGGTGCATCGACGCTACTCCCCCGCACCGACATCGCTGTCGAGATCGTCATCGGTCTACCTCGACGTCATCACGCAGGCGGTCTTCCAGTCGGGGATCAGCTGGACGGTCGTCCAAGCGAAGTGGCAGGGCACGCGCGAGGCGTTCCTCGGCTTCGATCCGGTGAAGGTGGCGAACCTTACTCCCACGCAGATCGACGCGCTCGTCCAGGACACCCGGCTCATCCGCAACCGCCGCAAGATCGAGGCCACGGTGCAGAACGCCGAGACGCTGCTCGCGCTCGAACGCGAACACGGCTCGTTCGAGAAGTACCTGCGCTCGTTCCCGGACTACGACGCCCTGCAGGCCGACCTGGTGAAGCGGTTCAAGTTCGTGGGCGTCATGGGCGCGTTCTGGTTCCTGTACGTCGTGAAGGAGAAGGTGCCCTCCTACGAGGAGTGGGCGACGCGCTACCGGTCGTAGGCTCGGCGGGTGAGCGCGCCCACGCGCCGTACGCAGGTCGCCCGCCGCCGCACGGGCATCGCCGTCGGGATCGGCCTGCTCGTCGTGCTCGCGCTCGTGCTCCTGCTGCCGCGCCGGACGACGGAGCGGACCCTGCCGTCGACGCCGGGCGCGATGAGTCCGCCCGCTCCATCGGATCCCTCGCCCGACCACCCGGAGCTGTCGGAAGAGATGCCACCGGCGTGGCTCGCGTGGATCGCAGGCTCGCTTCCCGAAGGGTTGGCCGCTGCCGCGCGCGACGAACCTGCCCTCGGCACCACCGTGGTCGTCGCAGGCGACACCCGCTGGATGATCGAGAGCCGCGACGCCGAGGGCGACGTGGTCGACCGCCCCGATCCCCCGTATCGCATCCCGATCGACGCGTTCGCGGTTTCGCCGCACGCGTACGCGCCGTTCGTGCCGGAGGCGTGGGGCGGCGCCGTGACCCATGCGCTTCGGACCGGACGCGCCGTGCTCGGCGAGTCCTCGGCGAGCAGCCGCCGGACCGGCACCGGCGGCGTGCTCGTCTTCGACGGCGCCGCGGTCCGCGTCGGCCCCGTCGTGCCCGATGCCGTGGTCGGCTACGCCGAGATGCTCGTCTCGCGCGACGTCGGCCGACGGCTCGGCATCGTCGACGAGCGCTACCTGCTGTCGCTCCCCGGCGGGTCGATGACCGAGCACCGGTTCGCGGCGACGATGTCGCGACTGGTCCCGGGCACCGACGTCGAGACGGTGGCACCCGGCGGCACCCCGTACGTCCGGATCGCGAGCGGGGTGAACCCGCCCGTCGTCACGAAGACGATCTTCGGCGAGTTCGCCGCCTACCCGCAGCCGGGTAACGAGGCGTTCCTCACGATCGACCCCGCGTGGGTCGAGGCGAACATCCGCACGCGCGAGATCCCGCTGCTCGGCCGGGTGACGTGCCACCGGAAGCTGCTCCCGCCGTTGATCGCCGCGCTGGAAGAGGTGCAGGACGCGGGGCTCGGCTCGCTGATCGATGTCTACTCGGGGTGCTGGGCGGCAAGGACGGTCGCGTGGTCACCGACCGCGCCGCCCAGCCAGCACGCCTACGGCGCGGCGATCGACATCAACGCGCCCCAGAGCCCGTTCGGTACGCCGCCGAACTTCGACCCGCGGATCGTCGCGATCTTCGAGGAGCGCGGGTTCAACTGGGGCGGCGACTTCCTGATCCCCGACGGGCACCACTTCGAGTGGTGGGGCGGCGCCCCGATGCCGGAGGACGCGTGACCCTCGTCCGCCGCCTTCGCAGACGCCGAGGCGTGGATGCGTGCGATCGGCGCCGACTGGAGGCCCTGCTCGAACGTCCGCCCCTGGGTCGGCCGGAGAAGCTAGGATCGCCCCCGTGCCGTCGGTCACGCTGCGCGCACCGCTCAAGGACCTGGCGGGGGGCAACTCCTCCCTCGACCTCGACGGTGCCACGGTCGGCGAGGTCCTGCTCGCGCTCGAACGGGCTTGGCCGAAGACGACGGGGTGGGTCCTGGACGAACGGGGCCGGGTGCGACGGCACGTGAACGTGTTCCTGAACGGCGAGCGGGTGCGGGAGGACGCGCCGGTCCGGCCGACGGACCGGCTCCACGTCCTGCCGTCGATCACGGGAGGCTGACCTCGATGCGAGAGCTCTTGGTGGGGACGAGGAAGGGCCTGTTCACCCTGCGAGGCGGCGGTGACGGCGCCTACGAGGTGGCCGGACGGACGTTCGAGGGCGACGTCGTCGAGTACGCGATGCGGGACCGGCGGACGGGCCGCTACTTCGCGAGCGTCACCTCGGGGTTCTACGGACCGCGCCTGATGTACTCGCTGGACCCCACCGCACCGCTCGAGTCCTGGACCCACGCCGAGACGCTCGGGATGCCCGATGGCACGGAGGCCACCCTCGAACGGATCTGGGTGGTCCGCCCCGGTGAGCGCAACGGCCAGCTATGGGCCGGTGTTGACCCGGCCGCGTTGTTCGAGTCGCGCGACGGCGGTCTCACCTGGTCGCTGAACCGTGGGCTGTGGGATCAGCCCGGCCGCGCGGACTGGAACCCTGGCAACGGCGGGCTGTGCTTGCACTCGGTCGCCACGTGGCCGGGCGACCCAACTCGGCTGTCGATCGGCATCTCAGCCGTCGGCTGCTGGCGAACCGAAGACGAAGGCGAGACCTGGCACCGGTCTACGACCGGCATCGTGCCGCGCTACGTCCCCGAGGAGATCCGCGAGACCACCGATGCGATCTGCGTGCACAACCTGCACCGGGCACCGCGTCGCCCGGAACGGCTGTTCATGCAGTTCCACGGCGGCGTGTACCGCAGCGACGACACCGGCGACACGTGGATATCGATCGCCGACGGGCTGCCGAGCGACTTCGGCTTCCCGATCGTCGGCGATCCCGCCGACCCCGACAGCGCCTACGTGATCCCGATGGTGGCCGACGTGGACCGCGTCACGATCGAGGGCAGGGTCCGCGTCTACGAGACCCGCGACGCCGGTGCGACGTGGACCGCGCGCGGCGAGGGGCTGCCCCAGCACGACGCCTACCTCACGATCTTGCGCCAGGCGTTCGACGCCGACGGCGAAGGCGACGGGCTCGGCCTGTGGTTCGGCGCGACGAGCGGCGAGGTGTTCGGCAGCGTGAACGCCGGCGCGTCGTGGTTCACGGTCGCCGACCGGCTGGCGCCGGTCACGAGCGTCCGCGTCGCCTGAGCCCTACCGATCCGCGCGATGGTCGGCGGACTCGATCTCCTCGATCGTGTCCGGGACCTTGATACGGATCGTGTCGCGGCGCCGGACCCAGGCCACGATCCACGTCACGGCGACCAGGAGCGCGAGCAGGTAGGCGGCGATCCTCCAGTTGCGGGACTCGCGGTCCGTCGCGCGGACGTCGGCTTCGGCGGCCTCGCGCCCGTGCAGCGCCGCGTCCCGCTGGGCCGTCAGGCGATCGTTCGCCGCCTCGATCGCCGCGAGGGTGACGAGAGCCTCGTCACGGGCTTCGCGCGCTGCCTCCAGGCGCTCGCCGTCAACCTCCTCGGCGCGGATCCCGTCGGTGAGGCGATCGATCTTCAGCTCGTACCGCTCGAGCCGTCCGAGGAGCCGCGCCTCGAACCCGGTCGACGCGACGGTCAGGAACCCGCCTATGAGATCGCCGACGCCCGAGTGACAACCCTGGTCGCACACGTGCACGACGTAGTCGCCGGGCGCGACCTCGGGGACCACGAACGTCGTCCGGGCGAGGTAGGGGCAACCGTTGCCGCCCGCGGCAGCGACCTCGACGGGAGCGAGGAGCATCGGGGACCGACCGGGTGGATCGAGGTAGGCGAACCAGGGTCCGGCGGAGACCGGGGCGAGCTGGCCGTCGCAGAACGCGCCCTGCATCGTGACGACGGCCCCCGCCGGTGCCCAGGCCGGGCCGGCGGACGGTCCGGCCGATACGGGCTGGCCGTCGACCTCCCTCAGGTCGATCCACGACCCCCCCGCGAGCGCCGCCGGGGCGGCCGCTGCCAGGGATGCCATGACGACGAAGCAGGTCACGAGCATGCGGCGCACCCGCTCACCCCCTTGAGGAACCCCAAGCGTGCGCCTCATCTCGCCTCCTGTCCACCCATGGGTTGCGGTGTCAGACCCGTGGGCTACGGTGTTGCCATGGCCGTCGTCATCTCCCTGGACGAGTACCGGCAGCGCCGCCGCCCCGACCTTGCGGCCGTGCAGCGGCTCGACGACGCCGTCGGCCGCCTCGACGGGCTCGTCCGCGCCCACGAAGGGCGGCTCACGCCGACGATCGAGCGCGAGCTCGCCGCGATCGGCCGCGCGCTGTCGTCGGGTCGCCGCGAGGCCGCGGCCGAGCGGGCCGAACGCCTGATCGGCCTGCTGCAGCACCCCGCCGCCTCAGGCTCCTGAGCGCCTGCGGCTCACACGAACCTCGGGCACGCCGTCCTACACTCATGCCTCCTCCTATGGATCCGATGACCCGCCGCGCGCTCGTCCGCGCGCTCGCCGCGTTCCTTGCCGTCCTCATGCTGGGTGGCGCGGGGGTGTTCGCGGTCGAGCGACTGCGCGGCGCTGGCCCGGAGGCGGCCGATCCCCCCGATCCCAGCGGGTCCCCTTCCCCCAACGCGCCGCTCCCCGAAGCATGGCTGGTCTGGGTCCCGAGCGGTCTCCCGGAGGGGTTCGGCGAGCAGCTGACCGTCGTCAACGCGGTCGACGACGTGACCGTGGCGACCGCCGACATCTCGTGGATGCGCAGCTCGACCGACGCGCAGGGTGTGCCCGTCGACGCGCCGGCCGAGCCCTACCTCATCCCCATCGACACGACCGGGGTCGAGCCCGCTTTCGCCGCCTTCGTCCCCCAGCCGGAGCGGACGCTCGTCGCTGACCTCCAGCCGGGCGAGGGGATCTTGTCCGAGAGCGCCGCCCGCCTTCGGGGTCTCGGCGCGGGGGCGACCATGTCGTTCGCGCTCGGGGCCGACGTCACGATCACCGGGACCTTGCCGGACGCCCTGATGGGCGGATACGAGCTGCTCGTCACGCGCCCGACGGGCGAGGACATCGGCGTGACGCACGAGCGGTACGCGCTCTTCCACGTCCGCGAGGGGCTTGACCCCGAGCCGGATCAGCTCGCGCTGCGGTTCCTGCCGTACCTGTCCGCGCACCCATACGGCGAGGTCGAGGTCCGCGCGCCCGGCCAGGCCCGTTACCTCCGGGCGAACGACCGCGAGCTCCCGCCCATCGCGCTCAAGCAGCGGTTCGGCGAGTTCAGCGCGATCCCCGATCTCGAGTCGCCCGGCCCGCTCGAGGTGGACCCCATCTGGGTGCAGGAACGCATCGAGTCGCGGGAGCTGCCCGTGCTGGGGACGCTGACATGCCACGAGGAGGCTCTCGCCGCGCTGGCGCGTGCGATGCGCAAGCTCGTGGCCGCCGGGAACGAGGACGCGATCACCGAGGTTGGCGACTGCTACGAGGCGATCGCAGACCCCGAGGACCCGAACGGACCGCTCAACTCCCGGGCCTTCGGCGCAGCCATCGATCTCAACGAGGCCGACAACGCGCCGGGCGACCCACCCGCGCAGGACGACCAGCTGGTCGGTCCCATGGCGAAGGCGGGATTCGGCTGGGGTGGGCTCGACGCCTACCCGCAGGGCGCGCTGTTCCGGTACGCGCGGCTGCCGCCCAAGGAAGGCTGATCGGGTTTCGGGCGAACGCGAGGGGAGCAGGTATCAAGCGCTGCCTGCACAGGTCCCGGGAGCCGGGACGCGTCGTCCCGGGTCCTGGGGCATGCCTCCCGCGGCGTGACTCGCGCGTGGGTTCTGCTCCCCTCGCGGGTACCTCTCGGTACCCATCACGACGCTACACCCGGCCCCGAGAGGGCGCAAACCGCGCGATCTACCCGCTCGCGCGGCGTACGCCGCGCGAGCGGACGGTGACCCACACGACCACCCCGGCCAGCACGGCGACACCGGCGGCCGCGGCGATGAGGCTGGGTTTGGGGGGCGGGACCGCCGACGCCAGACGTGTCCGCAGGCGCACGGGGTTGCGGAACCCGAGGATCTCCCAGCCGCGCTCCTCGGCGATCTGCCGGAGCTCACGATCGGGGTTGACGGCCACGGGGTTGCCGACGACCTCGAGCATGGGCACGTCGGTGTGCGAATCCGAGTAGGCGTAGGAACCCACGAGATCGATCCGCGATCGAACCGCGAGGCGACGGATCGCCTCGGCCTTCTGCTGACCGTAGGCGTAGAACTCGAGCTCGCCCGTGTAGCGGCCCTCGAGGTCGACGTGCGCGCGCGTCGCGATCACGCCCTGGACGCCGAAGTGACGGGCGAGCGGACGAACGACCTCCTCGGGCGAAGACGACACGATGTAGATGCGCCGGCCTTCGGCCTTGTGGTGCTCGATCAGGTCGAGGGCCTCCTGGTAGACGAACGGGTCGATCGCATCCAGGAGCGCCTCCTGAACCAGGCGCTCGACCTGGGCGCGGTCCCAGCCTTTGGTCAACTGGAGCATGCCCTCGCGCAGACGCTCCATCTTGCGCTCGTCGGCCCCGACCATCAGGTAGACGAGCTGCGCGTACGCGCTCTTCACGAGCTGCCCCCGCGACACCATGCCGGCGCGGTACAACGGGCGCGACAAGGCGAGCGAGGACGATCGGGACACGATCGTCTTGTCCAGGTCGAAGAAGGCGGCCTCGGTCATCGTCGGCATCGTACGGCCATGGACGACATCCCCGGCGAACCCGTGAAGAACATCAACGACCGAGCCGGACGGCATGGGGGCGGCGCCTCCGAAGGAGGCGCCGCCCCAGCCGAGCTCGCGCGATCAGAAGGTCGCGCGTCCCACGCAGGTCTCGCCGCTCCCGAGGTTGGTGGCGGCCGCGCGGAAGGCGTCGTCACCCGCCGTGTTCGGCGCGAGCACCCGCACGGAGAACGAGCCGCTCGGAGCCTTCGTCACGCGTCGGCCTGAGAAGATCCGCTCACCGTTCTGCCGGATCCGGACCGCCCAGGTCTGGCCGACCACGTTCGAGTCGACCTCGAGCTCGACCTCGATCTTGCCGTGCTCCGGTGACAGCGTGAGCTTCCAGTCGCTCGCGCCGCTGCACGATCCGCGACGGATGACGTCGGCATC
>CAZZND010000084.1:10589-11584 GCA_964655465.1 uncultured Actinomycetes bacterium | reverse complement strand
TGTGGTCGATGGTGGAGGCGGGCGTCGACGCGGTGGACGCCGGCCGGATGATCACGCTCGTCATCGAGGCGATGGTCCGCCGGCTCCTCGACCTGGCCGTCGAGCGGCTCGGCGCCCCACCGGTCCCATGGGCCTGGCTGTCGCTCGGCAGCGCGGCCCGGCGGGAACAGGGCATCGTGACCGACCAGGACCATGCGCTGGCCTTCGATCCGTCGGGGGAGCCGCTGGAAGAGGTGGACCGCTACTTCCTCGAGTTGGCCGCGGCTGTGACGTCAGACCTCGCGGCCGCGGGCATCCCGAGGTGCAAGGCCAAGGTCGTCGCCGAGGAGCGGGCCCTCCGCCGGCCGATCGAGCACTGGGTGGAAACCTTCAACGACTGGATGGACGACCCAAGGCTGGAGGCGGGCAGGCAGGCATCGATCCTGTTCGACTATCGCCGCACCGCGGGGCCGCTCGAGGCCGAGGTCGCATTCGGGCGGGTGATCGGTTCGTCGCCCGACCACCCACGCTTCCTCCGGCAGCTGGCGAAGCAGGGCCTCGACGCCCGACCGCCGGGCCGCATCAACGGCGACGGCCGAAGCGTCGACGCCAAGGCCCAGGGATTGACGCCGATCGTGAACCTGGCCCGGAGCTACGCCATGGAGTCGGGGGTAACGGAGGCCGGCACGCTCGACCGGCTCCGCCTCGCGGCGGCGCGGGGGCGGATCGACGAGGGAACCCGGCTGGGCCTCACCGAGGCGTTCCGGCTCATGTGGCGCATCCGCCTCGAGCGCCACGCCTCCTGCGTCGAGAACGGGGAGCTGCCCGACGATCTCGTCGACCCGGGCACCATCGGACCGCTGACTCGCGCGGAGCTGAAGGAAGCTTTCCGGTTCGTGCGGCGGGCACAGCGCGCGCTGCGCCGAGACCACCGCCTGCTGTGGAGCCGAACGCGCTACTCGATGTAGCCGAGGCCGCGGAGGTGTTCCACACGGCAGCGTCCATCGAGGGTCGTC
>CAZZND010000084.1:8296-10579 GCA_964655465.1 uncultured Actinomycetes bacterium | reverse complement strand
TCGAGGCCGTTAGGACCAGCGAGCCGCTGGCGCCGTGCGACGACCGCTTCGAGGGGTTGGGCGGTGCCTGTGCGTGAGCCTTCCGCTCGACGCCCAGCGCACCTATCCGGCGTGGCGACCGAGATGGGTCTCGATCCGTCTGTCGATGTCGTCGAGCCGCCCGAACAGAGCATCGAACCGAGCATCGCTGCGGTCGGTATGCGCCTCCATGCGTCCGCTGAGGGCGTCGACGCGGGCGTTCATCGCGTCTGATTGCGCGTCGAAGCGCGCGCTCATGGCATCGAACCGTGTATCGAGCCGGGTGGACAGCGCGTCGACGCGGGCTCCCAGGTAGAACAACGAGCCCAACGACAACGCGGCCAGGAGTCCGATCGCGGTCCACACGACACCATCCATGTCGGTGACCGTAGCACGGCACCCACGGAGCCCGATGTGAGCCCCGTCACCCGCGTGCCCGCCCCGTTACTCGATGTAGCCGAGGCCGCGGAGGTGTTCCTCCATCTCGCCGGCCTCGGTGTCGGTGACCTCGGCCTCGTTGCCCATGCCGGGGATGCCGGCACCGGCGGACGACTGCTCGGTCGCCTCACGCGTGACGAGCGAGGCGCCGCTCCCGACGACCTCGTGCAGCACGCGCCCGGTCGGCTTGACCGCAGTGGGTGCATCGAGCGCCGCGACGATCGTCGGGGCCATGTCGATCAGCGCCGGCGGGGTCTCGAACGGCTTCACGTTCGGCCCGACCGCGACGATCGTTCCCTCGATGCGGTGGTCGCCGCTCACCCAGTCGGCGTCCTCGTAGGCCGCCTTCGCGTGGGTCAGCGAGTACCCCTCGGCCGGCACCATCAAGATGTCGGGCGCGTGATCGGCGTAGGTGCCCTTGAAGATCTCCTCGCGGCGGTAGATCTCCTTCACGGGCTTCTTCCCGGTCTTCGGGTCCACGAAGGTCCCGAGCCGATCCATGATCTCGCCCCGGACCTTCTCGTAGTCGCCGGGGTCGACGATCCCGTCGATCTCGCGGCCGGCGAGGTTGATCGAGACGCCCTCGCCCGTCGAGCGGATCGTCGTGACGGCCTTGGTCTTGGACCAGTTGATCGACTGCGGCAGCGCGACCTTCCCGTGCAGCCCCAGCGTGTCGTAGACCTTGCGCGCGAGCTGGCGCATCGGTCCCCACTGCATCGGCCCGAACAGCGCGTTCGACGCCGAGAAGTCGAGGTAGCCGAACTCCTTCAGCAGCCGGTCCATATTGATCGTGCGCGTGCAGCTCTGGAAGCCGTGGTCGGAGATGAACAGGATGATGTCGTCGGGCTTCGCGCGTGAGACGAACGAGCCGATCGCCTCGTCGGCCTGCCGGAAGATGTCGGCGACCTTGTTCCCGATCCGCGTGTCCTTGTTGGCCGCGTAGTCGGGGTGGTCGGGCGCGACGAAGTTCGACAGGCAGTGCTGGGTGCGGTCGATCGACACCCAGACGCTCGCCATCATGTCCCACTCGGTGTTATCCATCAGCCACTCGCTGACGGCGACTCGCCTCTTCGTGACCTCGAACGCCTCGTCGAGGTAGGCGTCAGGCTTGTTGTGGTAGGTGGTCCAGCTCATGCCGTTGATCGGCCATTCGAGCCCCGCCTTCGCGAGAGTCTCGGGCAGGTCGGCGGGCGCGGTGAAGGTGCGATTCTTCGGCAGGACGCCACCGGCGAGCAGGCTCCCGGTGAACGGCTGCGGCGCCGGGAACGTGAGCGGCACGTCCAGCAGCAGCTGGTTCTTGCCCGCCGCGGTCAGGTCATCCAGGAACGTCCGCGCCTTGATCGACTTGTACGTGACCGGGTACTGCTTGTGCGTGCCCGGCACGGTCTCGAGGATGTCGTAGACCCCGTGGTCCACCGGGTCGACCCCGGTCAGGAAGCTCGGCCACGCGCTCCAGCTGTGGGTCGGGACCGTGGACCGCAGCACGTCGCGCTGCCCCCGGTCGATCAACGCCTGGAGGTTGGGCAGCGCTCCCTGCTCGAGCAGCGGGTCGAGGATGCGCCAATCGGCGCCGTCCCACGCGATGAGGATCACTCGTGGCATGCGGATATCTGCCTCTCAAGCAGGGTCGATGGACGCGAGGGAGTGTACCGAACGACCTCTCGCACCAAAGGTGGTGCGATGCCCAGAGGTGAGTCGGAGGCACGTCGAACCGACGGGACTCACCAATCTCCGTCGTCGGAGCTCCAGCTCTCCTCGTCGGAACGCCAACCGTCGTCGGGCTCTGGGAGGTCGTCGGGCTCTGGGAGGTCGTCGGGCTCTGGGAGG
>CAZZND010000084.1:0-8196 GCA_964655465.1 uncultured Actinomycetes bacterium | reverse complement strand
GTCGTCGGGCTCTGGGAGGTCGTCGGGCTCTGGGAGGTCGTCGGGCTCTGGGAGGTCGTCGGGCTCGGGGAGGTCGTCGGGCTCTGGGAGGTCTTCTGGGGAGATCGAAGGTTCCGCCGAATCAGCTCCGCTGATGGGCATCGCAGCAACCACGTCCGCGTGGTCGTTCACCTTGACAATCACCGGGCTGTCGCACGACGACGCCTTCCCGAACACGACAGCAGTTCTCTCTTCCAGAGACGAGAGGACATCGGCGTAGGCGCCACCAATGTAGTTCCGAAGGAATTCCATCCCAGTAGCGTCGAACGTGCGCAAGGCAAAGACGGTGTTGCACTGGTTCAGAATCGTCTTGGTTACGTTCGCCGTCCGCTGCGTTATCAGGAGGACGCCGAGACCGTACTTCCTTCCTTGCAGAATGGCCCTGGCCGTTCGAGTGGATGCCCGCTGGTCGCCGTCATAGCTGGTGGAGTTCCACTCAGGCACGAGCGCGTGGGCTTCCTCAAGAACCAGCATCACTCTTGCCTCAGCAGAAAGTTGCCCGGACAGCGCATTCAGGAGTTCCTCTGCCACGACGGCCGTCGTCTCCGCCAATGTGAGCACAGCGAACGAGGCTTGGTCGTTATAAGGCTTGCTGTCCTGCCGCGTGACGTCGAATCGGCTCGGGTTGAAGACTCGTACTTTCTCATCGCCTTCGATGAAGGAGCGAACCTCCTGGCCAACTGCCTCACGGAAGTCGCCAATGTTCCCACCCTCGTGAACGTTCTTGCTCACGCTGTCGTGAGAAAGGTCAATCGCTTCGCTGACCCGTTCGTTCATGCCCTCCTCGTCGTCCTCGGGCCAGAGCTCACGAAACTCAGCCGAGTATTCGCCGGTGATGTCAAAGATCACCACCTTTCGACCAGCCAGTAGAACCCGGCGTATGAGCTCGAAGGCGAGATAGGTCTTCCCCACCCCGAGAATCCCGAGAATCGCCGTGTTGTGAGTGACCAGAGAATCCAGCTCGAGACGAACGCCGTACGTGCTGTTAGGCAAGAGGCCTATGTTCTCTGGATCGAACGTTGCATCTTCGCTCTTGCAGTTGACGACAAGGGATCCGGCGGACGGAAGCCATGGAACGGACCTGAATCGGCGTGCTCCGGCGTCCCAGCGGCCAATCTTGCGCGCAGCGACCGCGACGTATCTGTGCTCGCTAGGGCCTGCCAACCGCTCCGCCTGCACCCGTGCCTCTACCACCTGATACATGACGATGGCTCCCCGTAGGCTCACCTCAACAAGAGACCCCTCGCGTAGACCGAGGTCGCTGCTCGGAGCACGAAATCGAATTGCTGAGATGTCCGTCCCCGGTTCCACAACACCTGCCGGCATGTCCGCCGGGAATCCCTCGTTCACATCAACGGCACTGCCAATCGCGGGCAGCGTGTCGTCCGAGACCGCCAAGAGAGCCCATTGACCGTCGTCTCTCGACGACACGTCGAGGGCAAGCCCGTCGTGGCCAGAGATGCGCACGCGGTCTCCAGCTTTGATCAACCCGGACGTCGGGAAGACCGCCTCAACCAGTCCAGGAGTCCGAGTCGCTATGACTTCACCACGAGCGACGGCTGAGGAGGGCTTCGCAAGGAGACCAGCCTCAAGGATCCGCTCAAGGGGGCGAACAACCACGACAACCACCCAAGCGACCACTAGTGCTGCTAGATCACTCGGCTCTCGGGAGTACACCGCGTATGCAGTAGTGAGCCAAACGATCGAGAAGACGACCCTCGCTGAGCCCAGGAGTCGGCTCCAAATCGCCGCCCTCGATGACAGGCCCTTCGTCGCGCGCGGCCGAAAGGTCAGAATTGCGACGAAGGCGACGAGCGCCACCAGGCCGCCGTAGCTAGCGACGACAATCTTGCCGAGCTGGACCGATTCAATCGATGCGCCGGTCGGTACACCAGCAAGCACAGGAAATGAGACAGCGACGAGGACCGCCGCCGTCCCGTTTGCCAGCGCGTCAGCGGGGCGGGTGAAGAACGGTTCTGTGAGCGCCACTGACAGCAACAGGGTCGCAACCCCAGCGTAGAACCACACGCCGGAGGCTCCCAGGGGTGGGACCAGGCGACCCTCGACAAGAAGGCTCACCACGCAAAGAGTTGCCAGGTACGCGGCTGCAACCAGGATGCGGGCACGTTGCGACATAGCTCATCGCGAAGGCTACCTTCCCGCTGTTACGCCGTGAAGGGGGGTGGGTCCGGGGATCGAACTTCTCCTGGATAGCGTGCTTCGCTTCGCGGCACGCTGCTCCCGACGAGGGCGGAGATGGTTCGCCGTGCTCGCGCGACAACGACAATCTGGGATGTGATCTCAGTGGAACGACCTGCACCTGACCTAACGTCAGGCCCTACCCTCGGCTCGATGACGTGACCACCGGATACCGCATCGGCGAGCTGGCGGTGCGCTCGGGCTTCACCGTCCGTGCGCGTCACCACTACGACCGGATCGGGCTGCTCACGGATCGGCGGCCGCACGCCGGCTGGCCACCGCGTCTACACCGACGACGAGGTCCAGCGACTGTGCGTAATCATGGCGCGCCGCTCCCTGGGGATGCCGCTTGCTCAGATCGCGCGGACCCTCGACGGCGGGCGCTCGCTCCGCGATGCGGTCACCGAGCGCCTCGCGGCGGTCGACCGCTCGGTTGCTCCCTGACAGCCCTGGACGCACAATCGGGCCGTGGCTCTCCTCGACCTTCCACCCCCCGACAGTGACGAGCTGCGCAATGTCGTGTCGAGCGCTGCGGCCAGAGTGGTCTATCGGGTTCTCTACGAGCACCGTGACCACGGCGTGACGTTGCTGGAGCTTCGAGAGTTGGCGGCGCCCTACCTCGCAGCACAGGGTCTCGCGGGCGAACAGGAGCAACTGGATCGCCGGAAGCGTGACCTGCATCCCCACTTCATCTTCGAGCAGGTCCGCGATGGCAACGTCGTCCGTCACCGGCTTACGGGAAGGAAGGCGATGCCAACCGAGGCTCGCACAGGCATCTCCGCGAAGACGCGCGCCATCATCCTGCAGCCCAACCGTTGCGGCATGTGCGGCCGTTCCCCTCTGGAGGACGGTGTGAAGCTCGTCGTTGATCACAGGATCCCGCTTGCCTGGGGCGGTTCGAACGAACTCGAGAACCTATGGGCGCTCTGTGAAGAGTGCAACGCGGGGAAGAAGGATCACTTCAAGTCCTTCGATGCCGATTCGTCAGCGATCCGGCAGGCCATCGGGAATGAGGAGCCCCACCGGCGGATCGGCGAACTCCTCAAGGCGCTCGAAGGTCAGGACGTCCGCAGCGATCTGATCGGCATCGTAGCCAGCGCGGGCAGGTACCAAGAGGACTGGCAGAAGCGCCTCAGGGAACTGAGAACGCTCGGCTGGACGATCCGCACGTCCCGGCGGCTCGAGGAGGGACGTTCTTGGTCGTACTACCGGCTGGAGCACTGGGAGCCGTGGCCCGAGGGGAAGATCCGGACCGAGATCACGCGTCGTGAACGAGAGCGCAGAGGTGAGCGACCCCCCTAGCCGGAGGCACGGCGAAGCTTCGACGCGACCCTCACCGGGGAAGCCTTCACCTCGTGGTGCCACACACGCACGACACACAAACCGGATGCGCGAAGCTGACGCGTGACGTGCCGGTCCCGGCGCCGGTTGCGCTGCAACTTCGCCTCCCAGTACTCACGATTCGCTTCGGGGATGTGGCCGTGCTGCGCACACCCATGCCAGAAGCAGCCGTCGGCGAACACAACAAGTCTCAGGCCCGGGAGGTAGTAGTCGGGTTTGCCGGGAAGGTCTGGGTGCTCGACCACCTTCCGGCGCGGGAAGGCATCGCGAATCACTTCGCCGAGGCGGCGCTCGGTGACCGTTCCCGAGGAGCGGATCGCCGACATGTTGCGCGAACGCTGTTCCTTGGTCAGCCAATCGGCCATACGGCCGCAGGCTACCCCACTGCGACCGAGAGCTGCTCCTGTCGGGGGGCGTCTGTGCCCTTCAGGCTGACCACGCGTTCGCCGTCGAGCGCCGCGCGGATCGCGTGGCCAAGCGCCTCCGCGACGGGCGGGGGGAACGCGTTGCCCACCTGACGATACGCCTGGGTCTTCCGTCCGACGATGGTCCACTCGTCGGGGTCGAAGCCCTGGACGATGGATGCCATCCGAACCGTCAGCCGGATCGGGCCCTCGTGATGGGCGGCGGGAGGTTCTTCTGCGATCGTCCTGCCCTCCACCCCGAGCTTGGCCCACGCCTCCCGGGCGCGGGTCGGTCCCAGGTCAGGCCCGCCGTGCTTGCGTGAACCTCCTACCAAGGTCGGAGCGATGCTGTCCGCTCGATCAGCCCAGACCTTCGCTCCATCCCATCCCCGGCTGGCGACCTCCTCGAGAAGCGCCTTGCCAACGGACGGCGAGTCTCCATAGCACTCTGGCCATTCGAACTCACCGCCGACATCATCGCGGAGCGCGACCATCGCGACCCGGGGCCGGAGCTGTGGCACGCCGAAGTCGCTCGCGTTCAGCAGCTTCCAACCCTGCACGCGGAGGCCCGCCGAGTGGAACTCTCTCTCGATCTGAAGGCGATACCCCTTGAACGCCGGGTCCAGGAGGCCCCTCACGTTCTCGATCAGGACCGCTCGCGGCATCATGTCGCGAGCGAGCCTCACCATCTGTGGGAAGAGGTCCCGCTCATCTTCCCTGCCAAGCTGCTTCCCCGCCACCGAGAAGGGAGGGCAAGGGACCCCACCGGCGAGGAGGTCTATCTGCCCTTCAAAGGGGGACCCGTCGAAGTCCTTGATGTCGCCTTCGATGACGTTCCAGTCGGACCGGTTGTGACGCAAGGTGCGGCACGCCCAGGGATCGATCTCAACGAGGGCCACGTGCTCGAATCCAGCACGCTCGAGCCCGAGCGCCTGTCCGCCAGCACCGGCGCAGACCTCGATCGAACGCAACCCCACCTCGAGAGCCTCCCCGAACTACAGGTCTGTGATTTGCACAGAGTATTGCCCACCTGCCGTAAGCGGGCAACCCGCTCGGCCGGCAAGTATCGTCGCTCGTCGTTAGGCGAGGAATCGTGACGCGCGTCACATCCGCAGGGCGATTCTCGGGTCGTCTCGCACCTGGCGTAACGTCAGGTCCCACCCTCGGCTCGATGCACGAGACCACCCGTTACCGCATCGGCGCGCTGGCGGCGCGCACGTGCCTCACTGTCAGCACGCTCCACCGTGTACCTCGGCATCCAGGCCGGGAACGACGAGCGCATCGGCTTGCTCTGCTACCCGTTCCGCTGCACGACGGGGCCGATCAAGGGTCGGGCCGAGGACGAGCGACGCATACAGGTCCGATACGGAGGTGAAGGGACCTGGGGCGGCGACCACCGACTTGGCATCGATGTGGCCGGCGTCGACACCACGGTCGTCATCGGCATCGATCTGCAGTCCCGCGTGTTCGTGGGCCTCGACCCGGTCTTGTACGACCCGCTCCCGATGGGGATCTCGATCGAGTACAAGCACGACAACCTTCGCGCGCTCGGGAAGAGCGGATGGACGGTCTGGGAGCGAGAGTCCCGACCCGGACGAAGGCGCGGTGAAGCGCGATCGGAGCTCGGCATCGAGACACTCGTCGCCTTCCGTCCGGAGCGCCTCCTCGACTTCGCGCGATTCGAGCGCTACGCGACCAGCCTTGGGCTCGACCCGCCACTGCGTTTCAAGGCCGCTGAGGAGGTCGCCACCGCGCCGGCGCCCGGTGGCACGCTGCACAAGCTGGAGGAGCACTTCGACCTCTCCAGCCGAGAGATCCTCGACATCATCACGCGTCGGCACCGGCTCGAGATCGCGGTGCGAGGCGGTGTGGCAGAGCACCACCTGCAAGGGCACTTCGAGCGAGCGGACGACGTTCGGCGCGTGAGCCAGATCGATCAGGACGCCCAGCCGGACTTCGATGTGACGCTCACCTCGGGTGACGCCATCACGGTCGAGTGCAAGAACGTGTCACCGGTGCGTCGGGCCGATGGCACGATCAAGGTGGAGGTGCAGAAGACACGCGCCTCGAAGGGCGACCCGCAGAGTCGCTTCTACCGACGCGACCAGTTCGACGTCGTGGCGGCATGCCTGTGGCCCGTGACCGGGCGGTGGGAGTATCGCTTCAAGGCCACCACTGCTCTGGAGCCACACAGGGAGTTCTCGCAGCGAGTGGCCGCGATCCAGGTCGTCGATGGCTCCTGGTCCGACACCATCTCGGAAGCACTGGTCTAGCTTCGGAGCTCGTGTCAGTAGCGTGTGGCAGACTCCTCAGGCATGGAACGACGCCTGGGGACCGCGCTCTCCCTCTTCTCCGGAGCCGGCGGTCTCGACCTGGGCGTCGAGCGGGCCGGCTTCCACGTCGGCGCGGCCGTCGAGATGAACGACGACGCGGCCGACACGATGGAGAAGAACTTCCCAGACCTGGCGAGCCCGGTCTTCAGGGCCGACGTCCTCGACACACCCACGAGGGAGCTGCTGAGGGCAGCAGGGCTTCGCGGACGCGAGCGCCCAGAGCTGCTCGTCGGCGGTCCACCCTGTACCCCATTCTCCAAGTCGGGGTTCTGGCTCGAGTGGAAGCGCGCCGGTCTCGACCCTGACGCGAGCCTGCTCCAGGCCTACACGCGCGTGCTGGCCGAGGCCTGCCCGCGCGCGTTCATCCTGGAGAACGTCTACGCGCTGACCTACCGGAACAAGGCGAGCAGGCCGGCCTTCGAGCGGCTGCTGCGCGAGATCGATGAGGCAGGTTACGCGTGTCGGTGGCAGGTCCTGAACGCGGCCGACTTCGGCGTACCGCAGCTGCGTCCTCGTCTGTTCGTGGTCGGCGCCCCGAAGAAGAAGCCTCTTCCCGAGCTGCCGGCACCCACTCACGGCGGCCGGTGGGAGCGTCGAGACACGGGGTGGGGATTCCAACCACACGTCACGACCGGTGAAGCTCTCTCAGGTCTTCACGCTGACCCTGAACCGTCGGAGAAGGTGAACGGCAGATGGGGACACCTGTTGGATGACATCCCGCCAGGTGACAACTACCTGTACTACACCGCGAAACGCGGCTATCCGGACCCGGTCTTCGAGTGGCGCAGCAGGTACTGGAGTTTCCTGCTGAAGCTCGACCCAGAGAGGCCGTCGCCGACGATCCAGGCCTCTCCGGGGCCGAACATCGGTCCGTTCCATTGGGAGAGCCGGCGCCTTCGCGTGCCCGAGGTGAAGCGACTCATGACGTTCCCCGATGGGTTCGAGATCGTCGGCAGCCGAGGCTCAGCCCAGGCGCAATTGGGGAACGCGGTGCCACCCCTGCTGGCGGAACAGGTCGCGAAAGCGGTCGCCTCGAGCCTGGACTAGGCTCGCCGTGTGCGAGCCGATGCGTACCCGATCCCCTCGTCAGATGCGGTCTCGGCGGTCATGCGCGCGAACCGCAAGACGGGAAGCAAGCCAGAGGTCAGGTTGCGTTCGGCGCTGCACCGACGAGGCCTTCGCTTCCGCAAGAACCAGCTTCTGAGGTTCGACGGGCTGCGTGTCCGGCCAGACATCACCTTTCCGGCGCGCAAGGTCGCCATCTTCGTCGACGGATGCTTCTGGCACCGCTGCCCCAACCACGGCGTGAGCCCCCGCGCCAACTCCGGGTACTGGCAGACCAAGCTCGACGGCAACGTCGAGAGGGATCGGGCGGTGACGGACGCGCTCCAAGCCCTCGATTGGACCATCGTTCGGGTTTGGGAGCACACCGAGATCGGGGAGGCAACTGCCCAAGTTGTTGCGGCCCTCAAGCGGACGTCGCGCTCCAGATGAAAAGCGCAGGGGCGACCTCGATTCCACCTGACTGAAGTTAGGTTCCTCGCTTGACGAGCTGGCGTACGTGGCCCGCATCATGTCGTCGGATGACCTGCCCGCGTCACGTTGCAGAAGCAGTCACACAGCGACGACGACCTTGCCGCGTGGATGGCCTTCTTCGAGGTACCGGATCGCGTCGGGTGCTTCGGTCAAGGCGAACGTCCGATCGACGACCGGCTTCACCGACCCGTCCTCGATCAGCGCTCGCAGCGCCTCGAGACCCTCTCGGTTCTCCTTCGATATGACCGGGCGCATGCGCTGACCGCTGAAGAGGGACAGCATCGGTGCCCGCAGGATCTGGCGGAAGAAGCCGCCGGTCCAGTTGCCACCGCCGTCGCCGCCCA
>CAZZND010000083.1:0-11656 GCA_964655465.1 uncultured Actinomycetes bacterium | reverse complement strand
CGAACGCCGAAGCTGTGAAGACGATCCACGAGCGGACCGGGCATCCGGCCGACGACGTCTTCCCCGTGCCGGTGCAGGCTTAAGTCGGGAAGCAGCGGCTGCAGACAGAACGGGCCCGGTTCGCCGGGCCTGTCTTGTCTGCATAGGCAGACCGGGTGAGCCATGGGCGACGGCAAGGGTCGGGCGGATGGGCAAGCGGCGGCCGAGCCCGCCATCAGGTCTCTGACCTGCTGTGGGTACTACCCCTCTCGGGTGTCCACGCGCCGCCGGCGGGGTCCCACCTGCCCGCCGCCGTACCCTCGATCAGGGGGTCGATGAACGGTCGGACCACCACCAACGCCTCATCGAGAGTTCGGCTCGTCGCCAGGAAGGAGCGCTCCGCCTCCGCCGCGTATCCCGGTTCCCACAACTCCCGGTCAGGGGCGTCGAAACGCCGAGGAAGCGTCAGGCCTCGCCTTGCGACTTCGGACGAGAGTGCGCGAAGTTGATCGTCAGCGTCGATGGATGCTCCGGTGACGATCGCAACGAGATCGACGAGGTCCCTGTATCGAGTGGAAGGCAAGTCCGCGTCACCGTGCCGCTCCAGGATGCCGCAGATCTTGTCGGCGACGTGGTCTGGGAGCGGGTACGCCCGATAGCCGTGCTGCTCGATGTTCGGCATCGAGACTCTGGCGATCGGCGGCACCTCATCGGGCTGGCCCGTCATCCGGAGATCCGATCCAACGAGGTCGACATGGAACTCCACCCATACCGTGACGGTCGCGCCCGCGCCAACCGGCAGACGGACGCCAGACGCCGCTTGTGTGGCGGGAAGAGCTCCTCCAACTTCGAACCCGAACCAGTCTCCGAGGTCAAGGTCGGCGGCCTGGCGGAGCTCGGCCTCCGCGACCTCGCGTGCCACTTCCCTATAGACGTCGATGTCGATACTGCCTCGCACGCTGAGGTTCCGCGCGAGCAGCGCGGTGGCGCCTTTCACGATCCAGCTGTCATCGACGTGATAGAGCCGCTCGAGGAGGCGGTCGTACGCGATCTGGCGCTGGAGTTGGGCGAGCGACCAGTCGCTGCTCTCGGCCTTGGCTCTGAGTCGATCCGTCAGAGCACGGCGGAACGCTGCGGGCGACTCGTATCCTGCGCGCTTCCCGTCGGGCCCTGGCTCGTTCATCGGCCGGCCCCAGCGCCGGAGCTGTCTGCTTCGCCGGCGGACGGTAAGGTCGAGCGTGCCTCCTCGATCCACGCGGGGCTGTCGGGATCATCGACGAGGTCGAGGAACCATCGCAGCAGGGCCAGGCCGTCGTTCCTACGGAAGCCGAACCTTGTCGCGTGCGGCGCGAGCTTCTCGGCGAATGCCGCAGGGTAGTCGAACACCTTCCGGATCGCGTCGGCGATGATGTGACCCAATGCCTCGGGATCCTCGTGGTCGTGGAGGAGGTCCGAAACGAGGCGTGAAGGGAGCGTCGTGGGCATGCCTCCAGCGGGTGTCCACTCGTTCCTCTTGAGGGACTGGTGATGGAGTCGAACGTCCTTACGCCTGGACTGCTTCCTTGTACTGATGATGAAGTCGTGTCGGTCCGCGGGGAGATCGCCGAGACCGTAGAGCGATGCTGCGGAGCGGTGGGATACCACGCCTTGGGAAGGACTTCGCGACCACGCAGGGGAGGCGGGTGCCAACTGCAGCCAGGCCGCGCGGAGTTCAATGTGGTCCGGGACGGGTGCCGTGCTGAGCCGGTACACGCCGCGTGCGACACGCTCGAGCACGCCTTCGTCAGAAGCGAGCCGATCGAAGGTCCTTGGAGAGACCCCCGCCTTTTCGGCCTGGCGCCGGGTGACCAGCCCCCACTGGTCGGTCGCCAGGTCCGCGAGTCGGGTGAGTGTGGGCGATGCTGGCACTACTGCACTATACGCCAATTCTGACGGTAAATGAAGCAGTAGGGAACCGTGGGTGCTTCATATACCGCCAAAGATGGCGGTATATGCAGTAGCCCATTGCTAGTCTGGCGGATTGCGGGCAGCGATCCAAGCCCGGCACCGGGAGCTGGGAAGCGGCTCTTCGATCAGAAACACCCTTGAAGCGTGTGGTCGGGGGGTTTCGAGAACACCCCACCAATGACGGGGTGTTTCTCAGAACTGAGGCCCGTGACATCTCAGGACTCCGGTCGGCACCTCTCTCGCTGTCCTGATTGCGGTCTCGCGGCTCGAGGCGCCTTCGACCGCCGCGCGAGCTGACCGTATTCATCGCGGATCGGCGGCCACCACAAGCGCGTCGGCGGCATCACTCAGATCGGACGAGCCGTTCGACAGGACGACGACGACGGACCCCGAGTCGAGTACGCACGCCTCGTACGAGGTGTATCCGACCTGGATGCCGCCGTTGCCGACAGCCGTTGAGCCGAAGGTGTCCGCCACATCGAAGAGCCCGAGCCCGTATCCGTCTCCGTCGTCGAAGTCCGTCATGGCTTCGAGCGACGGATCCAACACGATCCGGCCGCCGCACAACCGGCTCCACCAACGGGCAAGGGTCGCCGAGTCCGAAGCCATGCCCCCCGCGGGACCGGCGGCGGTCACGGCGGCGATCGACGGGATGTAGCCGCCCACCTCTTGGAGGGTGTTGGCCGGGGCACCGTTCGGCATGGCTATCGGATGAGTGGGAGGTGCATAGGCTGATAGATCAGACGCTCGAGGCCGTCGCCGCGGAGCACGCCGTCACGCAAGATCTCGGCGAGCGGGCGGCCGCTGACCCGTTCGAGGATCAGCCCCAGGAGCACGTAGTCGGTACTCGAATACTTGTTGATGGCTCCCGCCTGGGCGCGCTCGGTGCCGACGAGCGTGAGCACCTCGTCCGTCGTCCAGACGCGCAGCTCGTCGGTCCTCAGGCTCTTCCACAGCGTGTCGACGACGTAGTCGGGGATCCCGCTGTGCACCGCGAGAAGCTGTGCGATCGTCGCACCGTTCGTGTCGAAGTCGATGCCGCGAGGAAGACGTTCGTCGACGGGGTCATCAAGGCTCAGCTCACCGGCGTCGACCAGCTACATCACCTACGCCCCGACGATCGACTTCGTGATGCTGCCGATGGCCATCTGCGCGTCCGGGCTCATCGCTCGAACTCCGTCGGCGGTGCGGGCCGCGCCGCTCGAGCTTCATCCGGTGTGATCAGTGTCGCCATCATCCCGTCGGTGCCGGCGGCATCTTCGAGCACCTGCTGGAGGTCGGCCGCGAGCTCATCGGAGAGAGGCTTCTCGGCTGGCGTGGCGAACGCGTCGGTCGGGAACCGGGGCCTCGCGGTGGTCACGCTCGGCGCGACCGAAGACGGAGCCTGAGCATCCGTCGCCTCGGGGCTCGACGTGCATGCCCCCAGCACCAGCAGGGCGGCAAACGCGAGCGAACTTCCGCGGCGATCGTTCTTCCGGCCTCCCCTCCGTGATCAGCCGAAGATGTCACAGTCGCAGTCGTACGAACCGCCGCGCCAGCTCTCGTACGTGAGGTCGTCGAGGGGTACCGCGTCACCGGATCCGTCGGCGTCGATCACGAGGTTGGGTGCGTCCTCGGTCAAGAACGCGATCCCCGCCCCGAGCGCGATCTGCGATCCGTCGGGGGACCATACGAGGCTGGTGCGGGCATCGTTCGGGAGCGACGCGACGAGCGATCGCGTCGAGCCGTCGGCCGGCGCCACGAAGACCCGGAGCGCCTCGGTGAAGGCGATCCGCGACCCGTCGGGCGACCAGTCGAACCCAACCACCTCACCTTCGGCGAGCACGGCGATGTCCGAACCGTCCGCGTTCATGACGACCAGACGCCTGTCGCCGGTTCCGAGGTCGTAGAGGATGAGGAGGCGCGATCCGTCCGGCGACCACTCGACCCCGTCGACCGAGTCGAGGTTCTCGCCGGGCAGCTGCACCAGCCGGGAATGCTCGCCGGCGCGCACGTCGACCGAAGAGATCGACCCGCCCCTGGCTCCGAACACGATCCTCGTCCCGTCCGGAGACCACGCGGGGGCCAAGGTGACGTCCCCGACGGTCGATGCGAGCTCGGTCGTTCGACCGGTCGACGGGTCGACGACTGACAGCGAGGAGCCGTGGATCACGGCGAGTCGGGCGCCCGTGGACGACCAGGCCCACAGCCGCGGTCCGTCGAAGACCTGCCGAGGCTCGCGCGATCCATCGACCACCCAGAGCGATCCCGGGATCGGGCGCCCTCTGGTCGTCCCTCTCTCGAAGGCGACCCACCGCCCGTCGGCCGACCACCTGGCGTAGGACACGTCGTCGAGATCCTCGACGAGGACGCGCTCCTCACCGGTCGCGGGGTCAACGGCGACGAGATCGCCCGGCACCGCATTGTGATCTAGGTCGACCTCCGCGGTTCCCGTGAACAGCAGAACCTCGCCGGCGCGACGCAGGGCGCTCTCTGTCGGAGCTGGGGACGGAGCGGACTCGTCGATCGGTGTCGACGAGCCCGGATGCCACGGACCCGAGGCCGCGAACCCGAACGCCCGGACGTTGGAGCCGTTCGCATCGGCGATCGCCAGGCCGGCCGATCCCGCTCCGAGGCACGAGGCACTCGTGAGTTCATCGCACTCGATCGTGTATGCGATCTTGGATCCATCGGGCGACCAGTACGGCGAGATCGCAGCGCTGACCACCCGCGCGAAGTCTGAGCCGTCGGGGGCGAAGGTGTAGATCGCATTCGTGCCGTCCGGGTCGGGCGCTCGGACCCCGATCGCGATGCGGTCGCCCGCCGGCGACCACTGGAGGCTACCCCCGCCCCCGACCAGGGTTGGCTCGTCCGCTAGGATCTCGTGCGCGTTGCTGCCGTCCGCGTCCATCACCCATACGTGGCTGAGGTCCCCGGCGTCGACGTACGCGATCTGCGTTCCGTCAGGCGAGAAGGCCGGATCCGCCACGATTCCCTCGGCTCCGGGAAGGGGGAGACGAACCGGCCGACCGCCTTCGACGTCGACGACCCACAGGCCCAAGTCGTCGCCCCAGGCGGCGAAGACGACGCGCGTCCCGTCGGGTGAGATCGTCGCGCCCCCGAGGAGCATCGGGTCCCTGTTCAACCGGGTTTCGGATCCATCCACGTGGAGGATGTAGAGGTCTTCCATGGGGAACACGCTCTCGGCGGAGGCCGCATCGGGCCGCGAGAACAGCAGCTCGGTGCCGTCGCTCGACCAGCCGAGCGGCTCCCCGTCGAGCTCCAGCGGCACCAGCGTCGAGGCGACGTCGTCGGCGACCCTCGGCCCTTCCATCGTGTCGGAGGGGCCGGTCGGGTCGACGGCCCAGAAGCCGGAGTCGTAGCCGCCGTCGGTTCCGACGTTCTCGTAGACGATCCGGCCGGCGACCGGGGCGAAGATCCCGAGTTCCTGGGACCGATCGTCGGCAGGGATAGGCGCGTTCCGGATCGCATCGACGCCGGCGAACGTGGCCACCGCGATCGCCACAGCCGCGACCGTGGCCACAGCGCCGTTCAGCACGAGCCGGCGACGGGCCCGCCGGACCGCCGTCGGCGTGTCGGCCGGCGTCGCGGGGACCGTGTCCGCACGGCGCTGGAGCATCTCGCGGACGTCGTGCTCGTCGATCATCGTGGCATCCCTTCCAGCCCCTCGCGGAGCGTCTGCATCCCGCGCGAGACGAGCGATCGGACGGTTCCCGGCGAACACCCGAGCACGGCCGCCGTCTGGACATCCGAGAGGTCCTCGTAGAACCGCAGGACGATCGCCGCGCGCTGTCGCTGGGGCAACCCGAGGAGGACCTGGTGCATCGACTCGTCCAGTTCCTGGTTGTCGTTCGCGTGGGCCCCGGGAACTGCGGCCAGTCGCTCGAGGTAGGCGCGCTCGACCCGCCGGTGACGGAAGTGGCTGGTGGCGAGGTTCACGATCGTCCGGCGCAGGTACGCCCAGAAAGCGTTCGGCTCGCGCAGGTGCCGCAGGCGACCGACGAGGCGCACGAAGGCGTCCTGGACGAGGTCCTCGGCCAAGGCTCGGTCGCCGGTCAGGAGGAAGGCCAGGCGGAGAGCTTCGGGCGCGTAGGCGACATAGAGCTCAGAGAGCGACCCGCGTTCGACGCCCTCCCCAGCCATCTCGCCCGTCATCGTGCCACCTTGTCTGTCCCTCATGTGGTAGAGACGCGGAGGTCCCGTCTGAACGCTGCGTCGGGCCCAAGATCGATCCGATCCTGAGCGCGTGCCGCCGTCCCCCGAAGTCAGCTCTGTCGGCAGTACGTCGATATCACTCGAAAGCTACCGACCAAGCGTTGGAAACCCTTGTCCGCCTTCTGCCGCGCTTGTCGGCGCCTGAACGGTCAAGAGAGAGCCTCTGACCTGCTGTGGGAGGTACCCCTCTTAACCTGTGGGAGGTCCACTAAAAGGGCCGGAAACCGTGTGGTCAGGGAGTTCTGAGAACACCCCACCACCACACCCACCGACCTGATCGCTCGTTCACCTCACTCGCTCGCTTGACGACGGTCAACGAGACAACGGCAGGGCGAGATCACCGGCGAGCCGCGACCCGGTTTGCATGCGCGATCGGAGACGGTGCGATGACAGGACCTGAGGCTCGTAAGAGGAACCAGCGAGGAAGCGCGCGCACGAGCGCGGGTGGTCCGTCGACCCGCACGGTCCCCTCATCCATCGCGTGCTCCAGGCTCTGCCGCCCGGTGACCAGGTGGTACAGGTCCACGGGGTCCGCCGTGATGAAGACGTCTTCTTCGAAGCCGGGGTGGTGGGGGCAGAGCGAGGCCTCGCCTGCCTGAAGGATCAGCCAGAAGTAGCGGCGGCTCTTCGCGCGGAGCTCGAATCGGATCACGACGCGGCGGCTCGGCAACTCGCGGAGCATCGCGTGCCGCTGGATCCATCGCATGAGGCCGTCGGGATCGATCTCCGAAGCTCGGGAGTGCGGGACGAGCCACCGGACTCCCCACCCGCCCATCGCGTCGAGCACACTCGTCAGGTCTCGACCCGCCTCCGTCAGGTGGTACTCCACCCTTCGACCGTCCTGGATGACGCGACGTTCCACGATCGTTTCCTTCTCCAGCTGGCGGAGTCGCTGGGCGAGCGTCGATCGTGAGATGCCGGGCAGACTCCGTTCCAGCTCGTTGAAGCGGGTGACGCCTCTCAGGAGCTCTCGCACCACGAGGAGTCCCCAGCGGTCGCCGAACAGGTCGAGCGACCGGGTAAGTGGGCAGTACTCATCACGGGAAGGCACTCGCTGAGGGTGCCACAGGTTCGACAGCCGTACCAGTTCGGGATCCGAACTGGTACTCGGAGTCCACGCTGGTTACCTTCGGATCGATACGCCGAGATGGCAGGGGGTGCGCACGATGCTTGCGGTGATGGGTGCGGCTGGGAACGTCGGGAGCAAGGTCGCCAACTTGCTCCTCGATGCAGGTGAGGACGTCCGGGTCCTCCAGCACGGACGGGAGGTGACGGCGCTCCGTGCACGTGGCGCCGATGTCGTGACCGGTGACGTGATGGACGCCGACGAACTCATGGGGTTCTTCGCCGGCGCCGTCGCGGCGCTCGTGCTGCTCCCCGAGAACGTCGCCGATCCGACGTTCGTGGAGAACCGCGTCGTGATGAGCCGGGCGATCCGCGACGCGGTTCGGGAGACCGGTGTGGCCCATGTCGTCGCACTCAGTACCGTCGGCGCGGAGCGTGCCGACGTACCGGGGCCTCCCAGAGGGCTCCACCAGTTCGAACGCGACCTCTCGGAGCTGGTCGACACGAACGTGCTCGTGTTGAGGTCCGCTGCGTACATGGATTACCTCCTCGCGGCGCTCCCGATGATCCGGGCCCAGCACATCAACGGGAGCGCGATCAAGGGCGATGTTCCATTCCCGATGGTCGCGACGGAGGATGTCGCCCGCGAGGTGGCTGTGCGGTTGCGTCACCGGGACTTCACCGGCCACGAGGTCAGGTACCTGCTCGGTCCCGAGGACCGCACCATGGCCGGGGCGACGGCGGCGATCGGCGCGCGACTCGGGACGCCGGACCTGCCGTACGTCGAGTTCCCGCCCGAAGGCGTGAAGGCGGCGCTGGTCGACGCCGGCATGTCCGACCAGGTCGCCGGCCTGATCGTGGAACTGCAACTCGCGCGCAACGAGGAAGGCTCGTTCGGCGCCGTGGAACGTACGGCAGCATCGATGACTCCCACGCGGCTCGAGGACTTCCTGGATCAGGCGCTGCCGTCAGACGTGGGAGCCGATCGGTGAGCCCATCGACATGACCCGGCTGGAGTCGGCCGCCGTCGACGCGCTCCGTACGCGATTCCGCGGCGCGCTCCTGCGCCCGGGCGAAGAGGGCTACGACGAAGCGCGTCGAGTCTGGAACGGGGCGATCGACCGGCAACCCGCTCTGATCGCGCGGTGCGCGGGCGCCGACGACGTGGTTGAGGCAGTGAAGTTCGCGCGCGAGCGGGACATGTTGGTATCGGTTCGCGGCGGGGGTCACGCCGTGGCCGGCCATGCCGTCTGCGACGGCGGTGTGATGATCGACCTCTCCTTGATGAAGACCGTCCTTGTCGACGCGGGCAAACGCACCGTACGGGCTGCCGGCGGCGTGCTCTGGGGCGAGCTCGACCGGCACACGCAGGGTGTCGGGCTCGCCACGACCGGCGGCGTGATCAGTCATACGGGGATCGCGGGCTTGACGCTGGGCGGCGGGCTCGGCCATCTGATGCGGAACCTCGGGCTCACGGTCGACAGTCTTCTCTCGGTCGACCTCGTGACGGCCGATGGCGAGCGCCTGCACGTGGACGAGCGGACCGAGCCGGATCTCTTCTGGGGCGTGCGCGGCGGGGGAGGCAACTTCGGGATCGTCACCGCGTTCGAATACCGTCTGCATCCGATCGGCCCGATCGTGCTCGGGGGACCGATCGTGTGGCCGCTCGCGGAGGCTCAGGAGGTGCTGCGGTTCGTGGATCGATTCTTGGCCGAGGCTCCGGACGGGCTCGGGATCACCCTCACGACCAGGCTTGCGCCGCCGATGCCGATGTTGCCGTCCGACCGGTACGGCACCCCGGTCGTGATCCTCCTACTCGTGTGGTCTGGGGATCCTCCACAGGGTCGTGAGGTCGTCGAGCCGCTGCTCCGGCTGGGGACACCGATCGCGGAGTCCGTTCGCCCCGTGCCGTACCTGATGATCCAGTCGATGCTGGACGGCGGTGCTCCCCACGGGATGCACTACTACTGGAAGTCCCATCGCCTGCCCGAGCTCTCCGACGAGGTGGTCGACATCTTCGTCCAGCGCGTCGACGCGATCACGTCTCCCTTCTCGCAGATCTCGGGCTGGGCCGTGGGCGGAGCGGTGACACGTGTGGACGCCGACACGACCGCCGTTGGGAGCCGGGAGCGCCAGATCGGCTTCGAGATCAACGTGACCGCCGCGTGGCCGGCGCGCGACCTGGAGGGCGAACGCCATAGAGCGTGGGTTCGTGAAGGGTGGGAGCTTCTCAGCCCGTACGCTCGGGGCGTTTACGCGAACTTCCTGTCCGACGAGGGCGCCACCGGCGTGGAGATGGCGTACGGCGAGCAGCTCGAGCGGCTCCGATCCATAAAGGACCGCTACGACCCCACGAACTTCTTTCGGCTGAACGCGAACATCCAGCCGAGCGAAGCTCCCGCCGACCGATCGTCAGGGTCGCCGGACTCCTCGTAAGCACGTCGATGCGACGCGCTTGAACGGGCCGGCAGACAGCCGCTGCCTTGGCCTCGGCGACCTGGTCGGGTGTGGGTACTACCGTCCTTAACCTGTGGGCGCCCTCACGCAGCGATGCCGTTCCCGCAGTTCAAGGGGTTCTCAGAACATCCCACCAACCCACCGATGTGATGTCTCGCGACATCGTTCACGTTCGCTCGTTCCGGTTCAAGGCCTGGTAGCTCCTCGACGGGTCTGCGTCAGGGTCATCAGCAGCTTGCCCTCCTGGGTCACGTTCCGGATGTCGATGAGGTGGGTCCCGCCCCGTCCGGGTCGTCCGGCCGACGTCGCGGGTCGGTCGATGACTACGCTGGCATCGGGAGCGCACGACGTCGTGTCGCTCGCATCCTCGGGCAGCGAAGCAGTTCATCGGGGAGGAGGGCGTCATGGTTGAGAAGAAGAAGGCACGTGTCCCACCGCGGTGGTTCGTCGTGACGTTCTGGCACGTGCACCGGTGGTTCGTCCGCGCGACCGGTGGTCGCAAGGGGTTGTGGCCGCCGCGCCCGGGGAAGTGGGGCGCGTTGCGGCTCACCACCACGGGCCGCCGCAGCGGCGAGCCGCGGAGCGTGATCGTCGGCTACTACGAGGACGGCGATGATCTGGTCACGATGGCCATGAACGGCTGGGGTGCGCCGGAGCCGGCGTGGTGGCTCAACCTGCAGACCAACCCGGAGGCCGTGGTCGAGCTGGCCGGTGGGATCCGCCGCGAGGTGCTCGGCCGCGCCGCGGATGGCGCCGAGCGCGAACGCCTCTGGCGGCGCTGGCAGGAGATCGACGACAACCTCGACGGCTACGCGGCGCGCCGGCCCCACGAGACGGCGGTCGTCGTCTTCGAGCCGCGCACGGCCGCATGACCCGGGGGGACGCGATCGGCACCGGATCGCGAGCAGCTTCGCGCGTTCGCAGAGCGATACACGGCGGCGTGGTGCCGCATGGACCCGGTGGCGGTGGCTGCGCACTACGCAACGGAGGGATCCCTGGCGATCTCAGGTGGCGCACCAGATCGAGCAGCCCGGCCGGTCGCTCGGCGTCGAGCAGCTCGGCGTGCACGGCGATCCGGCGCGCGTCGGTCCGGGAAAGCGGGTGGACCGTGGTGACGCCCCGAGACTAGCGATGCCACCGACGGCGTCATGGCGTCGCGAGCCCGATGGTCGGTTGCGTGGCGCGCGAACTCCGGCATCGGACTACGATCGTGAGCGCACGAGCTTCGTCCGGGCATTGGCTCGTCCGCCGCAGCGCCGAGGGGAGGCACGATGAAGCGCTTCGAGGAACGCATCACGATCGAGGCATCTGCCGATAGCGTGTACGACTACGTCGCCGACATGACCACCCATGCTGAGTGGTCGGGGAACGGTCTCGCGGTGACGAGATCGAGCGACGGGCCGGTCGCGGTAGGGACCGTGTACGCGACCACGGCGAAGCAGTTCGGGACCCAACGTGAGCAGAGCACCGTCACCGAGATGACGCCGGGCCGCACGTTCGCATGGGATTCCACCGGCGCCCTCGGACGTGCCCATCACGCCTTCACGCTTTCTGGCGACGGCGGTTCCACGTCCGTGACCAAGTCCGCCGAGATCGTGGAGCCGACCTTCCTCGCGAAGGTCACGAGCTGGAAGACCTCGAAGGACATCCCCGCGGGCCTGCATCGCGACCTCGAACGGATCAAGGCTCATCTCGAGGGATCCACCGCCTGACCGCTCGCGCGACGCCGCCCGCCGAGCAGCCGATCCGCGCAGCCGAGGTGGTCGGTGCCCTGTCGCTCGCGACGGATCTCGGCACCGGGCAGCCGCTCGAGCACGCACTCCGTACCGCCGCGCTCGCCGTTCGCCTCGGCGAGCTCGCCGAGGCGTCCGCGCAGGAACTGGTAGACACGTACTACGTCGCGCTCCTGCATTCCGCGGGGTGCACCTCGGACGGCCACGAGGCCGCCCTCGCGTACGGAGACGACATCGTGCCGAGGGCACGCTTCGCGCTC
>CAZZND010000082.1:0-11721 GCA_964655465.1 uncultured Actinomycetes bacterium | reverse complement strand
GGGCACTTCGTCGAGGCGCAGATCTTGCAGTCCCTCGGCGTGGACTACATCGACGAGTCCGAGGTGCTCACGCCCGCCGACGAGGCGTTCCACATCGACAAGTGGGCGTTCACGGTGCCGTTCGTCTGCGGCGCGCGCAACCTGGGCGAGGCACTGCGGCGGATCGCCGAGGGAGCCGCCATGATCCGCACGAAGGGCGAGGCCGGCACCGGCAACGTCGTCGAGGCCGTTCGCCACGAGCGCCAGATCCTGCGTGACATCGCGGAATGCACGACGCTTCGGCCCGAGCAGCACGTCTCGAAAGCCAAGGAGCTGGGCGCCCCGGTCGAGCTGGTCCGAGTCGTCGCCGAGCTGGGCCGCCTGCCGGTCGTGAACTTCTCCGCCGGAGGGATCGCGACCCCGGCCGACGCCGCGCTGATGATGCAGCTCGGGGTCGACGGCGTGCTTCGTCGGCTCGGGCATCTTCAAGTCCGAAGACCCCGCGGCGATGGCTCGGGCGGTGGTCGAGGCGACCACGCATTTCCAGGACCCCGACGTGCTCGCCAAGGTTTCACACGGCCTCGGCGACCCGATGAAGGGCTTGGAGATCGCGACGCTCGAGACGCGACTGGCCGAGCGCGGCTGGTAGCCGCGCGGGCGGGGAAGGGCCTGCTCGGTAGCGGGTCCCATCTGGTCGGAGCCAGTGGACCGCTTCGTCGGCATGCCGTTGCAGGCTCCAGCCGTACTCGTGGACCAGCTTGTGATGGAACGAGCAGATGAGCACCAGGTTGTCGAGGTCGGTCCGCCCACCGTCACGCCAGAAAACGACGTGGTGGACCTGGGTGAAGCGACGCGCACCGCAGCCGGGGAACCGGCACTCCTTGTCGCGGTAGCGCACCTGACGGATCATCCAGGGCGAGGGCTCACGGGTCAGGCGCCCGAGCCCGAGCACGTCACCCGACGCATCCTCGACCACGGTCTGGAGCCTGGCGTTACACAGGAGGCGCTCGAGGGTCTCGTGGTGGATCGGAGGGGCTCCTTCAACCTCGTGCCCACCGACCCCGGCGGCGAGGTCGTTCAGCCGCGCGTGCACCACGACCGTCGCACGGTCCTGATCGGGATCGGCCGCGATCCGTTCCGATGAGAGCGCGACGAGGGCATCGGCTCGCCGAGCCGAGGCGTAGAGGGGGTCCGCCTCCCCCGGCATGACCGGGACGGTCTCCGCGAGACGCTCCAGCGCTCGCGCGATGACGGCGCCCTGCGCCGCCGGCAGCTCGGCCTCGAGCCCGAAGCGGCGGCCCTCGTCGAAGAACCACCACGACAGCGAACGATCCCTGTCGGCGTCGACGACCTCCTGCACGGCGGTGCGCGCGGCCAGGTCTCCTTTCCGCCTGATCGCGCCGCAGGACACTCCCTGAGCCCATCGAACCAGGTCTGTTTCGGTCGCGGGCGTGGCGAACCGCGTGAGCTCGACCACCCTGTCGATGCCGAGCTCGCCGCCTGCGAAGGCCTCCGCGATCGCCGGCAGATCCATCAGAGCATGGGCCGATGAGATCCAGCGCCGAGCCTTCCAGTCGGAGAGGCCGTAACGCATCCACAGCCAGTGCGCTATGTCGCGGGCGCCGTCACCGCGCCAGGCCTCACGCCGGTCGACCTCGGCGATCAGGGTGAAGAGGCGGCGCTGCGCGCCGGCGACCAATGTGTGCGCAGCGTCGATGTCGCCGATCAGCTGCTCGTTGCTTCCGTTCACCTGCGGGCACCGATCCGGGGGAGGAACGGTCGAGGTTGAGTTCCGACTTTACCGAACATACGTTCGGATCGTCAACCCTTTCGTGGGAGAGAATGGTGGTGATCTTGGAGCGAGGCAGACACCGATGCGGCGAACCGCCAGATGGCGCTGGTTGCTTCGACTGGTGTTCCTCACGGTGGCGTCTGCCGTCGCGGTGAGCACCGCTCCGTCCTCACAGGCTGCCGTGTGGCTTTCCTTCGACCCGCCGAAAGGCCCTCCAGGTACCACCGTTCGGGCTCACACCGTCGGCCCTGCTATGGCCCTGATCCCGTCGGGGAGCCTGAGCCTCTTCTTCGCACCGAAGCGGATCGCCGACGCCGTCCGATCCCCATCCGATCCCCGCTCGACCCCGATCGGAGAGCTGCGAGCTGACGATGCTGACGTGGGCCGGATCGTTTTCACGGTGCCCGACCTGACACCCGGTCGGTACATGACGGTTGCCTACTGCGAGAGCTGCGCACGGCCGGGGACGTTCACGATCGGACCCTTCACGGTGACGGAGGGGGAACCTCCACCGGTGGACCCGGCCGCGGGACCCGGATCGCGAGATGCACCGTGGGCTGTCGCCGCGGGCATCGCGGGCGTGATGCTCGTTGTGGCCGTCGCGGGTCTTCTCGTGGGTCGCCGGAGGCGCTCGGCGTCAAGCTGACCCACTGCCTGGGAGAGCCCTCGGTACGATGGATGGATGGTGAAGGCCGGCGTCCTCGCGCTCCAGGGTGACTTCCGCGAGCACGCGAGCGTCTTCGCGGCGCTCGGCGCCACCCCGGTGGAGGTCCGGACGCCCGAGCAGCTGGCCGGTGTGGACTGCCTCGCCATCCCGGGTGGTGAGTCCACGACCGTCACGAAGCTGGCGCGGGCCTACGACCTGGTGGAGCCCGTTCGCGAGCGAGCGGCCGCCGGGATGCCGATCCTCGGCACCTGCGCGGGCATGATCGTCCTCGCGAGGAGCGTGCTCGGCGGAGAGCCGTGCTTCGGGTCGATGAACATCACGGTGCGACGCAACGCGTACGGACGGCAGGTGGACTCGTTCGAGACCGACCTCGACGTCGTTGGCGTCGAGCACCCCGTGCGCGGCGTGTTCATCCGCGCGCCATGGATCGAGGAGGTCGGGGACGACGTGGACGTGCTGGCGACCTTCGAGGACCGGCCGGTCGTCCTGGAGCAGGGGAACCTCGTCGTGGCATCATTCCATCCCGAGCTCGTGGGCGAGACCGGGCTCCACGACTACCTGTTGAGGAAGGTGTAGCGCGATGTCCGGCCACTCCAAGTGGGCGACCATCAAGCGGAAGAAGGAAGCGACCGACACGAAGCGGTCGAACATGTACGCGAAGCTGCTGCGTGCGGTCGAGGTCGCTGCGCGCGAAGGCGGCGGCAACGCCGAGGCCAACATGACGCTCGCATCCGCGGTCGAGAAGGCGAAGAGCTTCTCGGTCCCGAACGAGAACATCGATCGCGCGATCAAGCGAGGCACCGGGGAGCTCGGCGACGGCCAGAAGTACGAGGAGATCGTCTACGAGGGCTACGGGCCCGGTGGCATCGCGCTCCTGGTCGAAGCGCTCACCGACAACCGCAACCGCACCGCGCAGGAGGTCCGCCACGCGTTCACTCGCAACGGCGGCAACCTCGGCGAGGCCGGCGTCGTCGCCTGGCAGTTCACCCGCAAGGGCGTGATCGTCGTCGAGAAGGTCCTGGCGCCCGACGAGGAGCGGCTGCTCGAGATCGCGGTCGATGGCGGCGCCGAGGATCTCCGCGACTCGGAGTCCTCGTGGGACGTCGTGACCGCGCCGCAGGACTTCAAGGCGGTTCAGACCGCGCTCGAGACCGCCGGCGTGCCCGTGTACTCGGCCGATCTGTCGATGGAGCCACAGTCGACGATCCCGGTCGATGGCGCCGAGGCCACGCAGGTGCTCCGGCTCATCGAGGCGCTCGAGGACCTGGACGACGTCCAGAACGTCTACGCCAACTTCGACATCCCCGAAGAGGTCATGGCCTCGCTCTAGCCTCGGTCCGGGCGGACGGGTCGTTGCCCGCACCCGGAGGCCCGCCTAGACTCCAGCGAACAGATGTTCGATTCCGTCGTGCTCGGGGTGGACCCCGGCGTGGCCCGCTGCGGGCTCGCCGTGGTCGCACGACGCGATCGAGCGACCACCCTCCTGTGGGCCGACGTCGTGAAGACTTCCGCTGACCTCGATGAGGCCGCGCGTCTGCGACGGATCGCCGAGGTCATGCGGGCCGCGTTGGCCGTCCATCGGCCCGACGCGGTTGCCATCGAGCGGGTCGCCTGGAGCCGGAACCAAGTCAGCGCCCTGCAGGTCGCCCGGGCCACCGGTGCCGCGATGCTCGTGGCCGCCGAGGCCGGGCTCACCGTCGAGGAGTACGGTCCCAACGAGGTGAAGCAGGCGATCACCGGCATGGGCAACGCCGACAAGAAGCAGGTCCAGCACGCGCTCGCGCGGGTCCACGGGCTGCGTGACGTTCCCACACAGACCGATGCCTCCGACGCGGTCGCCGTCGCTCTCACTCACCTGCTCGGGATGCGGATGCGCGGCATCGCCGCGCGCTCGGGAGCGCGATGATCGCTTTCCTCCAGGGCGAGCTCGTCGAGAAGGCCGGCACCACCGTCGTCCTCGACGTCGGCGGCGTCGGGTACGAGATCCTGGTCCCGACCGGCGTGATGGCCGGTCTGCCGGCCGTCGGCAGGCCCGCGCGCCTGCACACGCGCATGATCGTGCGCGAGGACTCGATGACCCTCTACGGCTTCTCGACCCTCGACGAACGCGCCCTCTTCGACCTGCTCACTGGCGTCAGCGGGGTGGGCCCGAAGGTCGCGCTGAGCTTCCTGTCCGCGCTGCAGCCCAACGCGATCCGCCGGGCGATCGCGGCGGGAGACGCCGACGCGCTCATGGTGGTCCCCGGCGTCGGAAAGAAAGTGGCGCAGCGGGCGGTCCTGGATCTGCGCGACAGGCTCGGTGGGGGCGACGAGCCGATCGTCAGCGGTCCGCTGGTCGACGTGCGCAAGGCCCTCGTGTCGCTCGGGCTCTCGCCGAGCGAGGCGTCGCAGGCGCTCGTCGACCTCGAGCCCGACGGCCGTGACGTCGAGGACCTGCTTCGCGAGGCATTGCAGAAGGTGGGACGATGAGCACCGTGCCGCCCGATGCGTTCGACGACCGGCTGATCGAGGCGGCCGCCGTCTCCCCGGAGGACCGCGAGTTCGACGTCGCGCTCAGGCCGCGCTCGCTCGGGGACTTCGTCGGCCAGGACCGGGTGAAGCAGCAGCTCTCGGTGCTGCTCGACGGCGCCCGGCAGCGCGGTGAGGTGGTCGACCACCTGCTGTTCAGCGGGCCCCCGGGTCTCGGCAAGACGACCCTGGCGCAGATCGTCGCGCTCGAGATGGGCGCGGGGTTCCAACCGACGAGCGGCCCCGCACTGGAACGTCCGAGCGATCTCGCCGCGATCTTGACCAACCTCGGCGACGGCGACGTGCTGTTCGTCGACGAGATCCACCGGATGCCGCGCGCCGTCGAGGAGGTCCTGTACCCGGCGCTCGAGGACTTCAGCCTCGACGTCGTGCTCGGCAAGGGCCCGACCGCGCGGTCGATCCGGCTCGACCTGCCCAGGTTCACGCTGATCGGGGCCACCACGCGCCCCGGCAGGATCACCCTGCCGCTGCGCGAGCGGTTCGGGTTCTCACCCCGGCTGGACTACTACGCGGTCGACGACCTGCAGGCGATCGTGCTGCGCAGCGCCGGTATCCTGGGCGTGCGCTGCGCCGGCGAAGGCGCCGGCGAGATCGCCCGACGCTCGCGGGGGACGCCGCGGATCGCGAACCGTCTGCTCCGCCGAGTCCGCGACGTCGCCGAGGTCCATCACGACGGCGACATCACCGCCGAGATCGCCCGGGCCGGTCTCGAGATGTTCGAGGTCGACGAGCAGGGACTCGATCGGCTCGACGTCGCGGTGCTGCAGACCGTGGCGGAGAAGTTCGGGGGCGGCCCCGTCGGGCTCTCGACGCTCGCCGCCGCCGTCGGCGAGGAACCCGACACCATCGAGGACGTGGTCGAGCCGTACCTGCTCCAGCTCGGGTTCCTGCAGCGCACCCCCCGTGGGCGAACCGTGACGGCCCGTGCGTACGAGCACCTGGGAGTCGCCGCTCCGGGGCAGCTCAGCCTGTAGACCGGCGTTCCCGCAGGTAGACTCGCTGACCGTCCCCCCCACCGACCGAGGATCGACCATGACCGAACTCCTGGCTCAAGAAGGTACCCAGCAAGGCAGTCCGTTCTCGTTCCTGATCTTCCTGGTCCCCCTGGCCCTGCTCTTCTTCATGATGCGGTCGCAGAAGCGGAAGGCGGCCGTGCAGCAGCAGCGTCAGCAGGCCGCGGGCGTCGGCGACGAGATCATGACCACCGGCGGCATCTTCGGAACCATCGTCAACGAGGACGAGGACGAGGGCACCGTGACGGTCGAGATCGCGCCGGGCACCCGGATCCGCATGCTGCGCAGCGGCATCGCCCGGACGATGAGCGACGAGGACGAGGTCCTCGAGGACGACGAGGACGACGACGCCTCCGGAGACGCCGCCCGGTCGTGAGCGAGTCGGAGGCGACCTCGGGCCCCGCACCGGCGGGTGCGGACGCCGACGTCCCCGTGGCGGTGCCTGCAGCGGGCGAGGCCTCATCGATCAGCCTGCAGGATGTCCAGGAAGACGAGGACCTCTCGCTCTTCATCACCTCGGCCGACCGCGTCATGGACGCGATGGGGTTCACCGAGCACGGGTTCCGTCACGCGAACCTCGTCGCGAAGATCTCTTACCAGGTCCTACACCGGTTGGGGTTCGGCGAACGCGAGGCCGAGCTCGCCTGCGTGGCCGGCTACCTTCACGACGTCGGCAACGCCCTCGCTCGTGACGCGCACGGGCAGACCGGCGCCCTTCTCGTGTACCACGCCTTGAAGGACCGGGCCAAGGGCGCCGACCTGATGCCGATCGTGGCGGCGATCGCGAACCACGAGGAGACCGAGGGCATCGCCGTCTCGGCCGTATCGGCAGCCGTGATCCTCGCCGACAAGTCCGACGTGCACCGGAGCCGGGTGCGCAAGCCCGGGACGCTCGATCACGACATCCACGATCGGGTCAACTACGCGGTGGAACAGAGTTTCCTGCGGGTCGACTCCGACGCCCGTACGATCAGCCTCGAGCTGACGCTCGACACGGGGATCAGCCAGGTGATGGACTACTTCGAGATCTTCCTGCACCGGATGCAGATGTGCCGTCATGCCGCCGAGCGGCTGGACGCGCGCTTCCGTCTGGTCGCGAACGGCCAGGAGTTGGCGTGAAGCGAACCCGTCGGCTCTGGGCGTCGATCGTCTTCGTGGTGCTGCTCGCGACGGCGACGGTCGCGGGGTTCGCGACCGGCGCCCTCACGGTCAACCTGGGTCTGGACCTGCAGGGCGGGGTCGCGGTCATCCTGTCCGCACCCGACGGCACGCCCGCCGAGGTCATGGAACAGGCGCTCGAGAACATCCGCCGGCGCGTCGACGCCTTCGGCGTCGGCGAGCCCGACATCTTCCTGTCCGGCACCACGATCGAGATCCAGATCCCCGGCGCGTCGGACAGCACCATCGAGGAACGCACGGTCGACCTGTACTGCGTCGCCGACGAGGAGGGCACCTACGGCTGCGGGGAGCAGGAGACCGTGCGTGACGCGGTCGCGGGACTCGAGGTGACCTCGCAACCCTCGGAGGTCTGCATCGTGACCGCCGACGGTGAGGACGTCGACTGCTTCTCGTCCAAGCCTCAGGCCGACGAGGCGCTCACGGCGTACACGGTGCAAGCCGAGACCGCGCCGTCCGCGAGCGCCTCGGCCACGCCGAGCGCGTCGCCGCCGGCCTCGCCCGGGCCCGGCCGGCCCGCGGACTCCTACTGCCTGACCGATGGCGAGGGCGAGCAGCCCCTGTGCTTCGACACGAAGGCCGAGGCCGACGATGCCCTCGAGGGGCTCACGACCGAGACCCGCGCCCGTTCCTACTGCGTGACGCCGACCCAGCCCGAACCCGAGCCCTCGCCCGAGCCCTCGAAGGACGAGGACCCGTCTGCGACACCGGCCCCGAGCGCGACGCCCTCGCCCGACCCCTCGGGCATCGAAGCCTTCACCCAGCTCGACCTGAGCGATGCGGACCGGCTTCCGTGCGACTTCAAGACCGAGGCTGAGGCCGAGGCCGCGCTCGACGCCATCGACGTGACCCACGTCACGACCCAGGTCTGCGTCGTCAGCTCGCAGGGCGAGGATCTCGGGTGCTTCCGGACCCGCGAGGACGCCGACACCCGCCGTCGCGAGACCGGCCAGCAGCGCCTGCTCGACGTCATCGGCACCACTGCCCGTCTCGAGGAGCGCGAGACCCTCGAGATCATCTCACCCGGGAGCCCCGCGTACGAGTCCACGCCGCTCACCTGCGGGACCCCCGAGGAGCAGGAGACCCCCCGATGCACGGGCAACCAGCTCGACGGCGAGGAGGTCGTGTACATCGACCCCGAGTCGGGGGCGAAGGTGCGTCTGGGGCCGGTGATCATAACCGGCGAGAATATCGACCGCGCGCAGGCCGTGTTCTCGGCCGGCGGAACGGCCTCGAACCCGACACCCGAGTGGACCGTGAGCTTCGATCTGGACAGCGACGGCGCCGAGGCGTTCGGTCAGGCGACGACCGATCTTGTCGGGAGGCAGATCGCGATCGTCGTCGACCGCGAGATCATCTCCAACCCCGTCGTCAACGACGCCATCACGGGCGGCAGCGGCATCATCAGCGGTGGCTTCACGGAGGAGGACGCGAAAGAGATCGCGACGCTGCTGAACGCCGGATCCCTGCCGGTCAACCTCACGCGGGAGTCCGTCCGAACCGTCAGCCCGACGCTCGGTGAGGAGTCGCTCCAGCAGGGGATCGCGGCCGCGCTCGCCGGGTTGGCCCTGCTGTTGCTGTACCTGCTGCTGTACTACCGGATGCTCGGCATCGTGGCATGGCTCGGTATGTCGATCTGGGCGATATTGGCGATGGGGCTCGTCGCCATCGCGGGGAGGTCGGTCGGCTACGCGCTCACGCTCGCCGGCGTCGCAGGTCTCGTGATCTCGATCGGCATCACGGCCGACTCCTACATCGTGTTCTTCGAACGGTTGAAGGACGAGCTGCGTGGCGGCAAGTCGCCGCGCACGGTCGTCCAGCCGGCGTTCAAGCGCGCGTTCCGCACCATCGTCGCGGCCGACGTCGTGACGGGGATCGCCGCGGCGGTCCTGTACGCCACGGCGTCGAGCTCGGTGCGCGGGTTCGCGCTGACGTTGGGTGTCGCGACGGCCCTCGATCTGTTCGTCGTGTACTTCTTCAAGCGCCCGACCGTCTACCTGCTGTCGCGGAACAAGCGTCTGGCCGAGATGCGGGCGTTCGGGCTGAAGGCGGCGGCCGCGGCCGACCACGCCGCGCTCGACACGACCGGGGAGGCGACGCCGTGACCTTCCGCGAGTTCGCCGACGTCTACCGCGGCTACCGCATCCCGCACTTCGAGATCATCGCGCACATGCGCCGGTGGTTCATCTTCTCCGGCATCCTCATCGTGCTCTCGATCATCGGGATCGCGACCGGTCTGACCTACTCGATCGACTTCACGGGCGGTGCGCAGATCAGCTACCCGACCGCCACGTCGGTCACGGTCGAGGACGTGCGAGCCACCTTGGAGGGCTACGGCATCGAGGGTGAGGTCCAGCTGGTCGAGGGCCCCGACGGCACCGAGGTCGCGATCCGGACCGTGTCGCTGACCGGCGTCGAGAACGGCGAGGATCTCCGCCGCGACCTGGCGAAACAGGCGGGCGTGCCGGTGACCGACATCAACGTGGAGGACATCGGCCCCACGTGGGGGACGCAGCTCCGACGGCAGGCCCTGATCAGCCTCGCGATCGCGCTCGCGGCGATCGGGCTCTACATCGCCTTGCGTTTCCAGTGGGAGATGGCGGTCGGCGCGATGATCGCGCTCGTCCACGACGTGATCATCACCGCCGGGGTCTACGCGCTCACCGGCCGCGAGGTCACGCCCGAGACCGTGATCGCACTGCTGACCATCCTCGGGTACTCGCTCTACGACACGGTCGTCATCTACGACAAGGTCGCCGAGAACGCGGACTCGCCCGCGATGGTCGCCCGCATGGGCTACCGCGAGGTCGTGAACCTGTCGCTCAACCAGACCATCATGCGGTCGATCAACACGTCGTTGGTCGTGCTCTTGCCCATCCTGTCGCTGCTGCTGTTCGGGGGCGACACCCTCAAGGACTTCGCGTTCGCGATGTTCGTTGGGGTCGCGATCGGTGCGTACTCGTCGATCTTCATCGCAGCGCCGGCGCTGGTCCTGGTGCGCCGGGACGCCACGACGGCGCGGCGCGTCGCGAGGCCCACCGCCGTCGCGGTCGCGGCCACGCCGGTGACCGCAGGAGCTGCGGCGGCCACGGCCGCCACCGCGAAGCAGGGAGGGTCCTCGCGACCGGCCCCCAGGAACAGGCGACGTCCACCCGCCAAGCGCAAGCGGAGGTGACCCCGTGCAGATCGAGCAGATCAAGTCGCTGATCCGTGACGTGCCCGACTTCCCCGAGCCCGGCATCGTCTTCAAGGACATCACCCCCGTGCTCGCCGACCCGATCGCCTTCTCGACGATCATCGACCTGATCGTCGTGCACTTCGGGCGGGGCAACGTCGACAAGGTGGTGGCGATCGAGGCGCGCGGGTTCATCCTTGGTGCGCCGGTCGCCTACCACTTCGGCGCGGGAGTGATCCCGGTGCGCAAGACGGGAAAGCTGCCCTTCGACACCATCGACGAGGAGTACGTCCTCGAGTACGGGACGGCCTCGCTCGAGATCCACCGCGACGCCGTGAGCCCGGGGGAGCGCGTGCTGATCGTCGACGACGTGCTCGCGACGGGCGGGACCGCGAAGGCGGCCGTCTCACTCGTGGAGCGGATCGGCGGCGAGGTCTGCGGGATCGCGTGCCTGATCGAGCTCGGGTTCCTGAAGGGTCGCGACAAGCTTCAGGGTCACGACGTCTTCACGCTGATCTCGTACTGAGGCGTTGCTCGCGGCCGGTCCGCGTTCGACCCCGGCGTACACTGGCCGCATGGACAGCGAGGAGGACGTCCGCGTCGTCCAGCCGCCACGGCGCGGCGCCCGGCTGCCGCGCCCGCGTCTGCGCCGTTCCGACCCTACGCCGCCGACGTCGCTCGAGTCGCTGCTCAAGACCGTCCGGTCGTACAACCCGAAGGCGGACGTACGCCAGCTCGAGCAGGCCTACAAGGTCGCGGAAGCCGCGCACGAGGGGCAGCGGCGACTGTCCGGCGAGCCCTACATCGAGCACCCGGTCGCCGTCACGCAGATCCTGGCCGACCTCCGTCTCGACACGACGACCCTGGCCGCGGCGCTGCTGCACGACACGGTCGAGGACACCGAGGTGACCACCGAGTCGATCGGCGAGGAGTTCGGCGACGACGTAGCTCGGATCGTCGAAGGCCTGACCAAGCTCGACCGGCTCCAGTTCAAGACGCGCGAGCTGGCGCAGGCCGAGAACGTCCGCAAGATGATCGTGGCGATGGCGGGCGACATCCGCGTGGTGCTCATCAAGCTCGCCGACCGCCTCCACAACATGCGCACGCTCGGGTCGCTCCCGGAGCACAAGCAACAGCGGATCGCGACGGAGACCCTCGAGATCTACGCCCCGCTCGCCAACCGGCTCGGTGTGCAGGACATGAAGTGGGAGCTCGAGGACCTGTCGTTCAAGACGCTGCACCCCGGGCCCTACAAGGAGATCGCGCAGCTCGTCGAGACGCGGCGCGACGAACGCACCCGGACGATCGAGGTGCTGACGTCGACGCTTCGGCAGAAGCTGAAGGAGCTCGGCATCAAGGCCGACGTCGACGGCCGGCCGAAGCACCTGTA
>CAZZND010000081.1:8260-11897 GCA_964655465.1 uncultured Actinomycetes bacterium | reverse complement strand
TAGGCGGGCCCGCCGACAGCGCTACATGCGGCCGGCGGCGATGATCCGGTCCAGGAACCGGCGCGTCTCCTCCCGCTCGGGCGCCGAGAAGATACGGTCGGGTTCGCCTTCCTCGAGGATCCGTCCCTCGTGCAGGAACGCCACCCGGTTCGCGACGTCTCGAGCGAACCCCATCTCGTGCGTCGCGATCACCATCGTCATCCCCTGCTGCGCCAGCTCGCGGATCGCATCGAGCACCTCCGCCACCAGCACGGGGTCCAGCGCGCTCGTCACCTCGTCGAGCAGGAGGATGTCCGGCTGCATCGCGAGCGCGCGGGCGATCGCGACGCGCTGCTGCTGGCCTCCCGAGAGGCGGTCGGGGTAGTCCTGCGCCTTGTCGTCGAGACCGAACCTGCCGAGGAGTCCGTGCGCCCGCTCCTGCGCCTCGTCCCTCGACAGACCCAGCACCTTGACAGGGGCGAGGGTGACGTTGCGGAGCACGGTCATGTGCGGGAAGAGGTTGAAGGACTGGAAGACGATGCCGATCCGCCGTCGGACCGCGTTCTGGTCGACGTCGGGGCCGGTGATCTCGTCGCCCTCGATCCAGATGCGACCGGCGTCGATCGCCTCGAGCAGGTTCAGGCAGCGCAGTAGCGTGGATTTCCCCGAGCCGCTGGCGCCGATCAGGCAGACCACCTCGTGGTCGTCCATCGCGAGGTCGATCCCACGAAGGACCCGGAGGTCCCCGAAGGACTTGTGGACGCCCTCGATCCGAATCGCCTCGTTCATACCGTCGCCATCCGCTGCCGCCGCTGTCGCTCGATCAGCCAGTCGGTGAAGAGGGTCAGCGGGATCGTGATCATGAGGAAGCACAGGGCCGCTCCGAGGATCGGCGTGAAGTTGAAGGTGCCCGCTGCCCACACCTGACTCATCGTGAACGCCTCCGGCAGCGTTCCCGCGACGACCGAGATCAGCGCGGTGTCCTTCTGCAGGGCCAGGAAATCGTTCATCAGCGGCGGGATCACTCGGCGGACCGCTTGTGGGATCACGACGTACCGGAGCGTCCCCCACCGCGAGAGACCGAGCGCTCGGGCGGCCGCCGACTGGCTCGGATGCACCGACTCGATGCCCGCCCGATACACCTCCGCCACGTAGGCGGAGTAGCTGAGGATCAGGCCGACCATCCCCCAGAACGCCGCCTGCTCCGGGATCCCCGGGAGCCCGAGGGTCGGCACGCCGAACCCGAGCAGGTACACGACGAGCAGGGTTGGCACACCCCTGAACACGTCGACATAGATCGTCGCGAGGAGGCGGAGCGGGAAGAAGACGGGGCCGCGCGAGGAGCGGAGGACCGCGAGCAGCAGCGCCCATGCCAGGATGATCGGCTCAGCGATCATGAACCACAGCACGTTGCGTCGGAAGGCTTCGAGGATGGAGGGGAAGGTCTCCTTGAAGGACTCCCAGTTGAAGAACCTGTCCTTGACGTCCGGCCAGTACGGCGAGCTCGTGACGACGTAGACGATCAGCCCGAGCACGACGACCGTGCTGACGGTGGCGATCAGGACGCCTTTCGCGCCTTCCTGCCGGAGCGGGGCCAGCAGACGTGAGCGCTGGCCCTCCGCAAGAGGACCGGCGCTCGTTCCGTCGTCCTGTGGCGTCACACCGACCTCGCGGGTCGAGTCGTCACGTCGAGAAGACGGGGACCTCGCCGACGTTGGTCTTCTCGGAGAGCCACTCCGTGGTGACGGCCTCCAGTGTGCCGTCGGCCTTCATCTCCTGCAGCGCGAGATCGATGCAGGGGGTGAGGGAGCTGTCCTTCGCCTGCACCGTGCCGAAGTACTCGCCACCTTCAACCGCCTCGTTCGGGAACTGGGCGAGCACCGTGCTGTTCTTCACCTGCTGGACGAAGGGGTCTGCGATGTAGAGGGCCGTCGGGTAGTCCACGACGATCCCGTCCACCTGGCCCGCGTTCAGCGCAGCGACGGAGTCGGCGAGCGTCTGGTAGACGCCGGCCTCGGCCCCGATGTAGCTCTGGATCAGGTCGTAGCTCGTGGTCCCGATCGGCGCCGCCAGCGTGAACCCCGCGAGCTCCTCTACGCTCGTCGCCTTCGTGATCGGCGTGCCGTTCACGACCACGAGGGCCTGGTTCACGTCGTAGTAGCTCTCGCTGAAGTCGGCGGCCTGCGCGCGCTTCGCCGAGTACGAGATCTGGTTGATGTCGAAGTCGAACGTCTTCGGCCCGGGGGCGTAGGACTGGGCGAACTTCACGACGGTCCACTGGACCTCATCGGGAGCGAAACCCATCCTGCTGGTGATCTCGTACCCCACCGCCGACTCGAATCCCTCTCCGGTGGTCGGGTCGTTGATCTTCCAGTCGGAGTCCTTGTCGCTGCCACCCTGGAAGTACGGCGGATACGCGGGGTTGTCGGTACCGATCGTGAGCGCACCGTCGGTCACGAAGGTCGCCCCTTGCGCGCACTCCTCGGCGGAGGCAGGCGTCAGGGTCCCGGTCGCGTCGCCCGGCGCGATCGGGGTGGTCGGATCGGTGGCGCAGGCCGCGGCCACGACCGCCAGCAGCGCCACGCCCAGTAGGAGCTTCCGCATCACCGAACCCTCCCGCGTGTCGATCAGCCGATGAGGGGCGAGCCTAGCAGAGCCTCTCTACCTGCGGGGTTCCCACTTGAAGGTTCGGGCGGCGACCACGACCCCGACCGCCAGCCAGATGGCGAGAACCCCGACGTCGCTCCAGCTGAAGCCGGGCAAGCCCAGGAACGAGTCGCGCAGGGCGTTCACCAGGTGCCGGACGGGGAAGATCCGGCCGATCCACAGCACCCAGGCCGGCGCGTCGCTGCCGATCGCGATGAACACACCCGACAGGAACAGCAGCGGCAGGATCACCGCGTTGATGATGGGCGGGCCTGCGTCGGCGTTGGGGACGAGTCCCGTCACCGCCAGACCGATCGCCGCGAAGCAGCCCGCCCCCACCAGCAGGGTCACGACGAACCGGAACAGGTCCACGCCGGTGGGGAAGCTCGCGTCGTAGACCAGCACCCCGAAGACGGCCGTGATGGCCACGAGCAGGAACCCCACGAGCGCAGCGTGCGTGACGCGGGCCCCCAGATAGGACCAGGCCGGAAGCGGCGTCCCCCTGGTCCGCTTGAGCACCCCCGACTCGCGGGCGAAGACCATCGTGATCGCGATGTTCGTGTAGCACGCGCTGATCAGGCCGAACGCGGCCATCGACGCGACGTAGTACGTGGACGTCCGGATGGTCGAGACCCCGATCGTGACCTCGTCGTTGCCGAGCAGCGTCGTGAAGATGATGAGGAACAGCAACGGGAAGGCGAAGGTGAAGAACGCCGACGCGGGATTGCGCCAGAACGTCTTGTTCGTGAACCGGACCTGGCGCCACAGGAGACCGAGGCCGCTCACTCGGCTCCCTCCTCTGCGCCGGTGAGCTCGAGGTACACGTCCTCGAGCGAGGGCTGCGTGACCTCGAACAGGTCGTAGGAGAAGCCTCCGGCGATGGCCCAGCCGGTGACCTCGTGGGCGACGCGGGTGGGGTCATCGGCCCGGAGGATCCACGAACCGTCGGACGCACGAACCTGGCCGCGCTCCGGGACCTCGTCCACACCGTCGGGGAGCCGGAACCGTACGG
>CAZZND010000081.1:0-8250 GCA_964655465.1 uncultured Actinomycetes bacterium | reverse complement strand
CAAGGTGTCCGGCGGTCCCTCGGCCACGATCTCGCCCTTCGCGATCACCGCGGCGCGGTCGGCCAGGTACTGCGCCTCGTCCATGAAGTGCGTGGTCAAGAAGACCGTCTTCCCGATCGACACGAGGTTCTTGACGACCTCCCAGGCGTTGCGGCGGGCGCTGGGGTCGAATCCGGTCGTCGGTTCGTCGAGGAACAGCAGCTCCGGGTCTCCGGCGAGCGCGATCGCGACGTCGAGCCTGCGCTGCTGCCCACCGGAGAGCTTCGCCACACGCGCGTCGCGCTTCTCGGCGAGACCCACGACGTCGATGACCTCGTCGGTGGACCGGCGTCGCGGGTAGTACCCGGCGTACATCTCGATCGTCTCGCGGACCGTGAGGAACGGGTCAACCCCGGTCGACTGCAGGACGATCCCGATCCGCTCCTTCAGGGCGCGCTCCTGGGTCGCGGGGTCGTGGCCGAGCACGGTCACCTCGCCGGCGGTCTTGTCTCGGAAGCCCTCCAGGATCTCGGTGGTGGTGGTCTTGCCGGCGCCGTTGGGGCCGAGCATCGCGAAGACCTCGCCACGGTCGACATACAGGTCGATGCCGCGGACCGCGTCGACGTCGTCGTAGGACTTGCGGAGCCCTCGGACCTGGATCACGCGCTCCGTCATCGATCGGCGAGCCTACCCGACCCCGAACCCGGCGGTCTTCTCGACACGGTTGCGCAGCGGCTCGCCCCGGACGAACCGTCCGAGGTTCTCGACGAACACCCCGACGACCGCCGCCTCCCATCCCTCGAAGTCGCCGCAGATGTGCGGGGAGACGATGACGTTGGGGGTGTCCCACCACGACGAGTCCGGCGGCAGCGGCTCGTCGTCGAAGACGTCGAGGGCCGCCGCGCCGACCCGGCCCGACACGAGAGCGTCGCGGAGCGCCGACTCGTCGACCGTGCCGCCGCGGCCGACGTTCAGGAACACGGCGCCCGGTTTCATCGCGCCGAACTCGCGCGCGCCGAAGAACCGGCGCGTGCCTTCGGCGAGCGGCAGCGCGTCGAGCACGTGGTCGGCGCGAGCGAGGGCGATCTCGAGCCCCTCGGGCCCATCCACGTACCCGAGCTCGGGGTCCTCGCGCGGCGCGCGCCCGACCAAGGTCACGGACATGCCCAGGTTACGCGCGCGCCGCGCGGTCGCGCGCCCGATCGGCCCCGGCCCGACGACGACCAGGTGCGACCCCGCCACGTGCGGGCGGCCCCGGTCGTCGTCCCAACGCCGTGCCACGGTGTCGACGATCGAGCGATGCAGACCGGTGCGGAAGGCGAGGATCGCCGCGATCGCCCACTCCGCGATGGGTTCGTCGAAGATGCCCCGCGCGTTGGTCACCTCGACGTCGCTCGCCACCAGCTCGGGGAACAGCAGACCATCGACGCCATCGCTCGCCGACTGCGTCCAACGCAGATCCCCGGCGACGCCCCAGGCGTCGCGGAGCCAGGCCCCGTGCGCGCGCCAGAAGAACAGCGCTTCCGCGCCCGGGAGGGCCGCCGCGACCGCGCCGGCGTCGGGCGCGAACCGCAGATCGGCCGCGTCGGCGGCGGCCTCGATCCCGGGCGGTGGGTCCGACCCGGCGGCCCCCGCGATCACCACGACCGGCCGGGTCAAAGCGGCTTCCTGCTCCGGAAGCCGCCATGCTCGCCGTGGTAGTAGGCGATGTCGCCCTCGCCGAGGCGCCAGCACAGGAAGACGAGCTCGCCGTCGCGCTCGGCCGGGAAGTCGACGAGTCCCGTCGGCGTGTCCCGCAGGACGACGCCTCGTTCGGCCAGCTCGGCGAGCCCCGCTTTCAGAGACGACTGGTGGCGGAACCAATCACTGCCTTCGACCCCGCCGCCGTCGGTGCCCACGGCCTCGGTGATCCGCTCGCTCGCGTCGATCAGACCCGCGCGGGCGTCGCGGATCGTCGGGAGAAGCTCGCGGAGCCGGGCGAGCTCGGCGGTGGCCTCGTCCACCGTGAAGCGCCGCTCACTCACCACGCCTCCAGGAGGGCAGGCAGTTCGCCGAGGTCGCGCACCACGTGGCCGGCGTGGTCGGGGAACCGGCCCCGGCGGTCGATCAGCACGGCGGTCATGCCGAGCGCTTCCGCCGGCGTGACGTCGAACTCCGGGTTGTCGCCGACGTAGACGGCTTCGTGGGCGGCGACCCCTGCGCGCACCAGCGCCCGTTCGAAGATGGCCGGGTCGGGCTTCTGGACGCCTTCGACCCCGGAGATCACACGGACCGGGAACCGCTCGCGCAGGCCGAGGTGCGTCAGCAGATCCTCGAGCCACGCCTCGAAGTTCGACACGACACCGAGGCGCAGCCCTCGCGCGTCGAGCGCGTCGAGCATCGAGGCCACGTCGTCGAAGGCCGCGTAGTTGCGAAGATCGGTGAAGGTCGCGTACAGCGTGTCGCGCAGACCGTCGGCCGACGACAGGCCGAGCTCGTCGAGCATCCGGGCATAGACGCCCTTCCAGAACCGGGCCGACCGTTCGGGCGACGTCGTCCACAGCTCCTGATCGCGGGCGGCCTCGCTGAACCGATGGAACACCGTCGCGGAAGCGCGCCCGACGTCCTCGACCGAGCGCTCGTAGCCGGCACGCGCCACGACGTCGACGAACAGCTCGGGGAACGACGGGGCCGGATGGACGAGGGTCTCACCGGCGTCGAACAGGACCGCGCGCAAGGGCACGGCGGAAGGATACCGGGGCGGCTCAGGCCGCCAGCCGCTCCCAGAGACGCTCGACCTGGGCCGCGAGCTCTTCGAGGCTGCCCTCGTTGTCGAGCAGGACGTCGGCCTGGGCCGCGCGTTGCTCCAGCGGCATCTGCGCCGCGATCCTCGCGCGCACGTCGTCCTCGCTGAGGCCCCGGGCGGCCGCCCTCGCCACCTGCGTCTCCGGGTCGACCGACACGACCACGACCAGGTCGCAGTCGCGGTGGGTGCCCATCTCGATCAGGAGCGGGTTGACGAGCACGACGACGTTGTCGGTCTCGAGGTTCTCGCGCACACCCTCCGCGATCAGGCGGTGGACCTCCGGGTGCACGATCGCCTCGAGGTCGCCCAATGCTTCCGGGTCGGAGAACACGATCGACGCGAGCTTCGGGCGATCGAGCGAGCCGTCCGAGGTGAGCACGTCCTTACCGAACCGGTCCACGACGCGGCGAAGGGCGTCGGCGCCGGGACGGACCGCCTGGCGGGCGAAGTCGTCGGCATCCAAGATCACGGCGCCGCGATCGCGGAGCATCGCGGCGACCGTGCTCTTGCCCGAGCCGATCCCTCCGGTCAACCCGACGAAACGCATGATGCCCAGGACGCGTCACCGAGGCCCCGCAGGGGCCCCGGTGTCACCGCGTCACTCGTCGCGGACCTCGCGCCGCTTGAGGTCCTCGAGGATCGCCTCGAGCGAGACCTCCTCGTCGGCGGCCTCGTCGGCGGCCTCGTCGGCTTCCACGACCGCTTCCACGACCGCTTCCTCGACGACCGCTTCGGCGGCTACTGCGACCTCGACGGGTTCCACGGCCTCCTCTTCGGTCGGAGCGAGGATCGCCTCGGCGACCTCTTCCTCGATGACCGCCTCGGCGGCCGCTGCGACCTCGACGGGTTCCTCGACGCGGGTCGAGGCCTCGGCCTCGGCGATCGCTGCCAAGATCTCGACAGGGACCTCGATCGCCGTCGACATGTCGGGCGCGGCCGACCCGCTCGGACGCTCCTCTTCGACGACGATCTCCTTCGGCTTGGGCGGGGGCGCGCTCACCTGACGCATCGAAAGGGACACCCGGCGGCGCGAGACGTCGACGTCGATGACCTTGACCTCGACCTCCTGACCGACGCTCAACACCGATTCGGGCGAGTCAACGTGCTCGTGGCTGATCTCGGAGATGTGGACCAGACCTTCGATGCCCTGGCCGACGCGCACGAAGGCTCCGAACGGAACGAGCTTCGTCACTTGACCCGTGATGACCGATCCGGCGGTCGAGGTCCGTTCGAACTCCTTCCAGGGGTCCTCCTGCGTGGCCTTGAGCGACAGCGAGACTCGCTCGCGCTCGAGGTCGACATCGAGCAGCTCGACCTCGACCTCCTGGCCCACGGAGACGACCTCCTGCGGGTGGTCGACGTGCTTCCACGAAAGCTCGGACACGTGCACCAGGCCGTCGACCCCACCGAGATCGACGAACGCACCGAAGTTGACGATGGAGCTGACCGTGCCCTTGCGGCGCTCACCCTTCTGAAGGTTCTCGAGGAACTTCTTGCGACCCTCGGATTGGGACTCCTCGAGGAACGCGCGGCGTGACAGCACGACGTTGTTGCGATTGCGGTCCAGCTCGATGATCTTGCACTCGAGCTCGGTGCCCACGAACGGCTGCAGATCGCGAACCCGCCGCAGATCGACCAGCGACGCCGGTAGGAACCCGCGCAGGCCGATGTCGAGGATCAGCCCGCCCTTGACGACCTCGATCACCGGACCCGTGATGGTCTGGCCCGACGTCATCACCTCTTCGATCCTGCCCCATGCACGCTCGTACTGCGCGCGCTTCTTCGACAGGATCAGCCGGCCCTCCTTGTCCTCCATCTGGAGCACCAGGGCCTCGATCCGGTCTCCCACCTTGACGACCTCGTTCGGGTCGACGTCGTGGCGGATCGACAACTCCTTGCTGGGGATGACGCCTTCGGATTTGTAGCCGATGTCGACCAGGACCTCGTCCCGGTCGATCTTGACGACCTCGCCTTCGACGATGTCGCCATCTTTGAAGTCGCGGAGCGAGGCCTCGAGCGCCTCGATCAGCTCTTCGGGGGTCAGGTCGGGCTGCTCGCCCGCCTTCGTGGCCGCCTCGGGGGCGGCCGTCATCTCGTCACTCATCCGTCCGGTCTCCTTCCGGCACGACGGCTCCACCGACCCGCAGCTTGGGATCCGCGAGCGGCGCACGGAGCCGCGCAGCCACGACGATGGTAGGTGACCTGCGGAAACGCCGTCAACGAGGCGATCAGTGGCCCTCGGGCGCGGCGTCGGCCCAGTTCGAGCCCGAGCCGATCGAGGCCAGCAGCGGCACGTCGAGCTCGATCGCGTGCTCCATCCGTTCGCGGATGAGCTCGGTGGCATCCTCCAGCTTCGCCTCGGGCACCTCGAAGACCAGCTCGTCGTGCACGGTCAACAGCGGGTGGCAGTCGAGCTCCGGTCGTTCGAGCAACGCCCTGTCGACCTCGATCATCGCGACCTTGAACACGTCGCTCGCGCTGCCTTGGATGGGCGCGTTCAGCGCCTGTCGCTCCCCCAGCTCGCGGAGCCGGCGGTTGTCGCTCGTGAGCTCGGGGATATACCGGCGCCGGCCGAGCAACGTCTCGGTGTACCCGTCCAGCCGGGCGCGCTCGACCTGGGCCCGCAGGTACTCCTTGATCTTCGGGAAGCTCGCGAAGTACCCATCCATGATCTCCTGCGCCTCATCGAGGGTGATATCGAGGCGCTGCGCCAGCCCCCACGCGTTCATGCCGTAGGCGAGCCCGTAGTTCACGGCCTTCGCTCGCCGACGGAGCTCGCCGTCGACGTGCTCGATCGGCAGGCCGAAGATCGAAGCCGCCGTCGCGGCGTGCACGTCGGCACCGCTCAGGAACGCGGCCCGGAGCCCCTCGTCGCCCGACAGGTGCGCCAGTACCCGGAGCTCGATCTGCGAGTAGTCGGCGACGAGGATCACCTGGTCAGGATCGCCCGGCACGAAGGCGCGGCGGATCTGACGCCCGAGTTCGGAGCGAACCGGCACGTTCTGCAGGTTCGGGTTCGTGCTCGAGAGCCGTCCCGTTGCCGCGGCCGCCTGGTTGAAAGTGGTATGGATCCGGCCGCCGGCGTCCACGAGCTTCGGGAGTGCCTCGAGGTAGGTCGAGTTGAGCTTGTCGAGCTCACGCCAGGACAAGATGCCGTCGACGATCGGGTGGGCGTCTCGGAGCTTCTCGAGCACGCTGGCATCGGTCGAGAGCTCACCCTTCGGCGTCTTCTTCCCGGGCTGCAACCCGAGCTCGCCGTACAAGATCTCGCGCAGCTGCGGGGGTGAGCTGAGGTTGAACTCCCGGCCGGCGTGCGCGTAGACCTCCGCGCGCAGTGTGTCCATCCGCTCGCGCACGCCTGCCGACATCTCACGGAGGTACTCGGCGTCCAGCCGTACCCCGCGCGCCTCCATCCGTGCGAGGACGGAAGACAGCGGGAGCTCGACGTCTTCGAGCAACGAGCGGAGCCCTTGCTGGTCGATGGTCTGCTCCATCACGGGGACGAGCAGGGCGACCGCCGCGGCCTCGGCCGCCGTCGTCCGCCAGGGGTCCTCCGAGAACAGCTGTCCGGCGTCGTCATCGGCCGCGGGCCCGATCACGTCGGCCCCCAGGTACCGCTCGCCGAGCGACCGAAGTGGGTAGTCCGCGGCTCCGGGGTCCAGGAGGTACCCCGCGAGCATCGTGTCGAACGTGACGCCGTCCACCGTCGATCCGTTCGCGAAGGCCATGCGTGCCATCTGCTTCACGTCATGGGTCCATTTCACGACGGCCGGGTCGCCGATCTGGCTCCCGATGACCGACACGCCGTCGAACGCCGCGTACACGGCCTGCGCCCCGCCCGAAGACACCGCGGCGCCCGCCACGGCCCCGTCGTCGATCCGCAGGCGCAGGCCGACCGACCCTCGCGCCAGCCGCGCAACCAGCGCCTCGGCGTCGACGCGCTCCAGGTCGAGCTCGGTCACCTCGACCGGCTCGGTGGTGCCGCCGGCTTCCTGCAGGCGGTCGAAGAGCGAGCGGAACTCGAGGGAGGTGAAGAGGCGGCGGACCTCGTCGAGGTCGTAGGCACCCATCACGCAGTCCTCCACGTCGACCGGGAGATCGACGTCGATGACGATGCGCGCGAGCTCCTTGTTCAGGGCGAGCCGATCGGCGGCGGCGAGCACGTTCTCGCGCTGCTTGCCCTTCAGCTCGGCTTCGGCTCGCTCGAGCAACTGCTCGACCGTGCCGAAGGTCTGCACCAACTTCGCGGCGGTCTTCTCGCCGACCCCCGGCACCCCCGGGATGTTGTCGGACGCGTCGCCCTTCAAGGCCACGTACTCGAGGTAGCTCGCCGGGGTGACGCCGTACTTGGCCTCGACCGCGGCCTCATCCATGCGGTCGATCTCGGAGATGCCCCGTCGGTTGAACAGGACCGAGATGGCCCCTCTGTCCCTCCCGCGGTCGCGCACGAGCTGGAAGAAGTCCCGGTCAGCCGTCACGATCACGGCGTCTACGCCCACCTCGGAGGCCCTGGTGGCCAAGGTGCCCAAGGCGTCGTCGGCCTCGTGGCCCTCCATACGGATCACCGGGATCGCCAGCGCGGCGAGCACCTCTTCGATCAGGCCGAGCTGCGGGCGGAAGTCGGCGGGCGCCTCGCGCCGTCCGGCCTTGTAGTCGGGGTCCTTCTCCAGGCGCACGGTCGGCGGGCCGGCGTCGAACGCGACGACGATGAGATCGGGATGCTCGTCGGCCAGGAGCTTGATGAGCATCGAGGTGAAGCCGTAGACGGCGTTGGTCACCGTGCCGCTGCTCGTCGCCAAGGTCGGCGGCAGCGCGAAGAACGCCCGGTACGCCAACGAGTGGCCGTCGAGGAGGAAGAGCCTGCGGGGGGCATCGCCGCTCACCCGGCCATCCTAGCCGCGACCACGGACGCCCCGACCCTCGTGTGAGGGTCGAGGGTCTCTCGACTTGTCACTCTTCCTTCACCGCGCCGCTACCTGCATGGATACCGAAGACACGGTGGGGCACAACGCCCGTGGCCGGGTTGACAGCCCTCAACCCGAGATCTAACCTCCGCGTCGGTCCTGCCGGTCAAGCGCTTCGGCGCAGGGGTAGCAGGATCAGGACGTGACGGGCCGCGGCGCTCGACAGGAACGGATCGCGTATGGGGAAGGCGCGATCGGTTCCGAGGGGAGCCGCGGCCCGTCCTCCATGTTCACGGTCGTGCCGGCCGCCTCGAGCCGCCGGGGCCTAAAGCACCGCTTCGAGGAACCGGCGCGTCTCAGGCTCGCGCGTGTTGTCGAACAGCTCGTCCGGGCTCCCCTGCTCGAGGATCACGCCCTCGTGGAAGAAGCACAATCGGTTCGCCACCTCGCGCGCGAACCCCATCTCGTGGGTCACGACCATCATCGTCATGTGGAGGTCGGTGGCCAGGCTCTTCATCGCGGCCAGGACCTCGCCGATGAGCTCGGGGTCCAGGGCCGATGTCGGCTCGTCGAAGAGCATCA
>CAZZND010000080.1:10257-11907 GCA_964655465.1 uncultured Actinomycetes bacterium | reverse complement strand
CGCGCGAACCTCGGGCATCGGCACCTCGATGTCGGCCCCGGCACGGGTCACTTCATCGAGAAGGCCGCGCCGCCCGAGGACACCGAGATCACGCTCCTCGACCCGAATCCTCACGTGCTCCGCAGGGCGGGGAAGCGGCTTGCCTCATGGAGCCCTGTGGTCGTCGAGGCCGACGTCATGAAGCCGCTGCCGGTCGCGGGTCCGTTCGATTCTGCCGCGCTCAGCTTCGTCCTGCATTGTCTCCGCGGTCCCGACGCCAACAAGGCGATCGCGATCAGGAACATCGCCGACGTCCTCACCCCGGATGGCGTCCTCTTCGGTGGCACCGTGCTCGGCCTCGAGGAGCGACACTCGAAGCCTGCCCGGGCGTTCCTCCGCGCCGCGAACAAGAAGGGAGACTTCGACAACGCCGGCGATACCGCTGAGGGTCTCCGCACGATCCTGTCGGAGTCCTTCCACGACGTCCACGTGGAGACGCTCGGGTCCGCCGCCCTGTTCACCGCCGGGCGGCCGCAACCGCGCCGACCGGTGTAGCTCCGGACAACGACCGAGACCGCGCTTCCCACGGGATCTCCACGTCAGGCCACTCCGGCCCGGAGTAGGTGCACCGTGCCGGACACCCCTTTGAGCTCCACCGGACCGATATCCGCGAACGTGACCCCGTCGTCCCGCGTGGCGTCGGCGACGGTCTGGGTGACGAGCACCTCGCCGGCGCGTGCGTAGTCGGCGATCCGGGCGCTGAGGTTCACCGTCTGGCCGAAGTAGTCGCCCTCCTGGTACAGGACCGGGCCCGCGTGCAGACCGACGTGACACGGCGGCAACCCCGCGGCCGCCAGCCCGTCCACCATCTCGAGGGCAGCACGCACGCCCGGGCCGGGGTCGTCGAAGTAGAACATCACGCCGTCGCCCAGCCACTTGATGGGCTTGCCGCCGTGCTGCACGGAGCTGCGCTGCACCAGCCGCGCGACCGTCGCGGCCAGGTCGGCAGCCGCATCGTCGCCGCGTTCCTGGGTGAGGCGCGTGTACCCGCTGATATCGAGGAAGCAGATCGCCGGGAGTCGCTCGAGGCGGGTGTGGATCCCCGCCTCCTCCATCATCACCTCGAACGCGCCGATGATGTTGGCGGTCCAGGCGCGCGCCTGCTGCGCGTGATACATGGCCAGGACCGCTTGCTCCGAGAGAGGGGCATTCCGATCGGCGAGGTCGGCGTTCCCGATCTCCTCCGCACCCTTGCCCGCAGCCATGGCTGGCTCGATCACCTCGGAGTTCCACCAGGCGGCCTCCAGTTCGGTGATCCGACGGGTGCTGTCGCCCTGGACACGGAGCAGACGCTCGATGGCGGCCGGCCTGAACCCCCCGGCGACCTGGCGCTCGATGAACGGCACGATCGCCACCTCGTCCTCGCGGAGTCGATCGTCGGGCGACGGCTGCGCCATGCCGATCGCTTCACGGATGACCATCAGGATCTCGAGCGGGATCCCGGTCCTGTCGCTGACCTGCCGGAACGTCTCGTCGGCGAGGGACGCGAAGCGCTCGTAGCTGGCCGCGTCGAGGAAGTCGAGCGAGAGGGCACCGTGCTGGATGGCAGCGCCGACGCCTTCGAGCGGGATCCCGGCATCCTCGAGCGACTTGGCCATCAGCACGCGGCGC
>CAZZND010000080.1:0-10247 GCA_964655465.1 uncultured Actinomycetes bacterium | reverse complement strand
TCCGGCTCCTCGGGGGCGAGGATGCCGAGATCCATCAGTCGAACGAGGTAGGAAGGCTCGACCCCGACCCGCTCGGCAGCCTCCTCACGTGAGTACCACGTCACGCTCGCTAACCTACCCGGATGGGTCGCGAGACGGCCCACGCGTTCGCGCGCGAACGATGTCTGAAGGAGACGACCTACCGGCACCTGATCTCGGTCGAAGGCGTGATGCGCTCGCTCGCGCGCCGGTTCGACGGGTGGTGCTTGCGCGCCGGAGAGGACTCCCGTGGATGACGTTCGCGGCTCCGCCAGGCGTCGACGAGAGAACGACTGAACCTCCTCACCTCCTCGCGCGACGGACGGGTTGGAGCGACGATGACCTGGCTTCCCCTGGAGAGAGGCGACCGGATGTTGCACGGAGGCGGTTCCGCGGCTGTGGAGTCCTCGGAAACGTTCGAGGAGTTCTACGCGCGCGAGTTCCCGGCCGTGGTCGGGCTCGCCTTCGCACTGTCCGGGAGCCGCGCCGGATCGGAGGACCTCGCCCAGGAGGCCTTCCTGGCGGCGCACCGGGACTGGGATCGCGTCGGAACGTTCGAACGGCCCGACGTCTGGGTGCGCCGGGTCGTCTCGAACAAGTCGATGTCGATGTTCCGGCGGCGCTACGCCGAAGCCCGGGCGCTGACGCGGTTCGCGATGGGGACCGCGACGACGTTGCCCGAGCTGACCGCCGACGACGCGGAGTTGTGGGCAGCTGTGCGTTCACTGCCCAGACGACAGGCGCAGGTCATCGCGCTCCGTTACCTGGAAGACCGAACGGTGGCCGAGATCGCGGAGATCCTCGGCACCGCTGAAGGCACGGTGAAGAAGCATCTGCACGACGGCCGTCAGGCCGTGGTCCGCAAGCTCCGCCTGGAGGAGGAGGACGCATGACCTTCGACACTCGAGCTCGTCGGGCCGCGCAGGGCATCCACCGTGCCGTGGAGGTGATGGAGATGTCGAGCACCAAGACGCCGCAGCGACTCACCCGTTTCGACGAGTTCCGCGAGCGGCGCTCGAAGAACCAGAAGATTGCCGCGATCGTCGTGGCCGTCGGGCTGCCGCTCCTGCTGGTGGGAGCCCTGTACCTCTTGACGACGAACCCCGACGAGACACAGGTCCCCGCCACGCAGTCGCAGACGCCGTCGGCGTCGGAGACCGCGGCGCCCGTGGCCGGGAGCGCGGAGACGTTCGATCCGGCGTTCACGTACACGTTGCCCGCCACCTGGGAGGTCACCTCCGACTCGCCCCGCAACTTCACGTTGCACACGACCGGGGCCCCGGACTCGGGGATCATCATCCTGCTGCGCGATGTCGTGGCCGCCTCGCCCGACTGTTCCGGCCGGCCGAACCGCGACGTCGGGACCACGAGCGAGGCGATGACGACATGGATGTCGACGAACCCAGCGTTCGAGGCGACGTCACCGCAGCGGGTGAACGTCGGTGGGGCCACGGGTTACCGGGTCGACCTCCAGCAGGTCGGGGGACGGGATCAGACCTGCGAGTTCGCGGAAGTCCCGCTCGTCACCGGGAAGCCCGACGGCATGCCGTCGTGGACTGTGCCAGTGGGCGAGCGGATGCGCGTCTTCGTGCTCGACACGAGCGACGGAGGCACCGTCACGATCGTCGTCCAGGCCGACGGCCCGGGTGACTCCGCAAGTTTCATGGACGAGGCGCTGCCGGTCGTGGACTCGTTCGAGTTCCCTGCGTGACCCTGACACGCCGCTCGGGGGGCATCGCGAGGTGCCTCCCGGAGCGGCGCCGTCAGCCGGCCCGGCGGGTGTATCTGAGCTCGGCTACCGCTTGGCGGGGAGCGTCTGAACGTACGCGGTGCCCAGACGGACCCACTTCGCGAGCTGCCGCTTGGTACGGACGTCCTCAGCGTCGACGTGGAGCCACCCGTGCATCTGACGACCGCGCATCTCCATCGGTCGAGCGTTCGTCGAGCCGAGCAGCGTGTCCCAGGTCTCCGGGTCGACCCGTACCAGCACGCCGCCTTGTCCGCTCGCGGCGATGGCCATGTTGCCAGCGACGAGGAACGCGAGGCCGGTCAGCGAGCTCCTCGTCGTACGCCACGTCCCGACCGTATGTCAGATCGCGCCGCGATCGGGCGCGTCGGTGGTGGGTGCGACGATGGATGGATGACCGCCGGGGCGACGATCTTGCACGCCGACGCTGACTCCTTCTACGCCTCGGTCGAGCAGCGGGATGACCCCTCGCTCCGAGGCCGACCCGTGATCGTCGGCGCCGGCGTCGTGCTCGCCGCGAGCTACGAGGCGAAGGCGTTCGGCGTCCGCACGCCGATGCCCGGCTCGCAGGCCCGCCGGCTCTGCCCCGGCGCGGTCGTGGTGCACCCGCGGATGGAGGCCTACAGCGCGGCGAGCAAGGCCATGTTCGAAGTGTTCCGGGACACGACGCCGTTCGTCGAGGGCCTGTCGATCGACGAGGCGTTCCTCGACGTGGGCGGTCTGGCGCGGATCTCGGGCACGCCGCTCGAGATCGCGGCGAAGCTCCGTTGCGACGTGCGGGAGCGGGTCGGGATCGCCGTCACCGTGGGGATCGCGCGGACGAAGTTCCTCGCCAAGGTCGCGAGCCGGGTGGCGAAGCCCGACGGGCTGCTGCTCGTCCCGCCGGAGTCAGAGCTCGCCTTCCTCCACCCGCTCCCGGTGGAGCTGCTGTGGGGCGTCGGCCCGGTCACCTCGGGCAAGCTCCACGAACACGGGATCGCGACCGTCGCCGAGGTGGCGGAGCTCGGCGAGCCCGCGCTCGTCCGGATCCTCGGCGCGGCGTCCGGCCGGCACCTGCACGCCCTGGCGCACAACCGGGATCCTCGGCGGGTGCAGCCGGGGCGCCGTCGCCGGTCGATCGGGACCCAGCGCGCGCTCGGCCGGCGTTCACGGTCGTTCGAGGAGCTCGACACCGACCTCGTCGCGCTCGCCGATCGGCTCGCGCGCCGGCTCCGTGGCGGCCACCGCGTCTGCCGGACCGTCACCCTGCGGCTGCGCTTCGGGGACTTCACGCGGGCGACCCGGTCACACACGCTCCCGGAGGCGACGGCCGAGACCGCGATCGTCCTCGCGACCGCGAGGGAGCTCCTGGGGGCGGCGGTGCCGTTGATCCGGCGACGCGGGATCACGCTGATCGGCCTCTCCTTCGGCAACCTCCTGGACGACGACGCGATCCAGCTGTCGTTGCCCTTCGACCGTCACGCGACCGCCGCCCTCGATGGCGTCCTCGACGACGTGAAGGAGCGCTTCGGCGCCGAAGCGGTGGGTCGCGCCGTCCTCCTCGGCCGCCACCCGGGGATCTCGGTGCCGCTGCTGCCCGACGACGACCTCTGAGTTCCCGCCCCTCCGAACGGCGAAGCCCGTGTCATCGTGGGATCTGTGATCCGTCGTACCGCGGCCCTGGCGCTGTGGCTGGCGGCTTCGGCGTGTTCGGCGTCGACGGTCGGCACGGAGCCTACGACCGGGCCGACGTCGCCCGGAACGGCGAGCGTCACCACACCGCCGAGCGAGCCCTCGACAACGACGCCGCCCGACGCGGCGCCTCCGCAGGGCCGTGAGCGCGTCCTGGTCACCCGCGTGGTCGACGGCGACACGATCGAGGTCGCGCTCGACCGCTCGGTGGTCGACGTGCGGCTCATCGGCATCGACACGCCCGAGACCGTGGCGCCCGGCACGCCGGTCGCGTGCTTCGGGCCCGAGGCCTCGGCGTTCACCACCGAGCGTCTCAAGGGCCGCGACGTCGACCTGGAGCTCGACGTCGAGCTGTACGACCGGTACGGGCGGCTGCTCGCCTACGTGTGGGTCGGCGACGAGCTGTTCAACGAGACGCTCGTCGACCAGGGGTACGCGGTCGTCACGACGTACCCGCCGAACGTGCGGCACGTGGACGCGTTCGTGGCGGCCCAACGCCGCGCCCGCGAGGCCGGCCGCGGGTTCTGGACCGCGTGCGCGCCTGGGGCAGGCAGCGGCGTCGAGCGGTGCGACCCCGCCTACCCCGGCGTGTGCATCCCCTCACCGCCGCCCGACCTGGACTGCGCCGACGTCGGGTTCCGCCGCTTCCGCGTCGAGGCGCCCGACCCGCACAACTTCGATGGCGACCACAACGGCCTCGGCTGCGAAGCCCCCTGACGTCTCTCGACCCGGTCGTGCGGTGCAGGTAGCCATGAGGCCGCAGCCGGTGTCAGTATCTCGCCCTACGATCCCCAAGTGGAGGCCAAGGTGAGTCCCGAACGTGAGCACGCGGTCTTCAGTCTCACCGTTGAGGCTGCGGACGTCGAGCCGGGCAAGATCGTTGTGCGCGACCTTGCGCGGCTGTCTGAGCTCGTCCAGCGGGGGCTCGAGCGCACCGCGCGGGTGTTGTCCGGGCAACCCGGCTCAGCTCCGGGGCGTCTCCCCAAGACCATCGAGGACGCCACTAGGCTCGTCCTTGTCGGGATCGGCAGTGGCAGCGCCATCCTCCAGCTCGAGCTTCCCGAGCCTGCCGAGGAAGGCGGCCTTCAAGCTGATGAACCACTGTTCGCGCCGCCGGCTCGCGACCTCGGGTTCCGGGCGATGGACACGTTCGTCCGCGGCCTTCACGCGGTCGAGCAGGTTTCAGCTGCGGCTGCCGTCCCCGACGGCTGGGACAGCTCCGTCATGGAGGTCGCTCGGGAGCTCGCCGTCGTGGTTGAGGAACGCAACATCGCTCTCACGTTCGACGCCCGTCCTCCGGATCTCTCCGCGAGCGTTGCGCGGATGACACCGCAGACGATCCGCAGACTGAGAGAGCTTCGCGTCCCCGTCCGGCGTCGCCGGACCGCCCGCGGTCTTCTCGTGGCCGTCGACCTCGGCACCGGTCGTGTGGATGTCCAGGAGGCCGCGGGTGGACGGGTGTCCTGCCACTACACCGCAACCTTGGAGACCGCCGTCAAGCGCCATCTGGGTGCGGTCGTGATCGCATCCGGCGACGAGGACTTCGACGAGGCTCTCGGCAAGCATGGGCGGCTCGAGCTCGATTCCCTGGAGGGCGCCAGCGAACAGATGGGGCTCGAGGACACGTTCTGGCTCAACCCTTCGGCCGCGGAGCAGGCCCTGCAGCAGGGCGTCGGTCCCATCGAGTCGATCGACGAGCTGGCCGCGTCTGATCATTTCACGGACGAGGACATCGATGCCTTCCTTGCTGTCATCCATGAGGCCCGACGCGAGTGACCGCGGGCGGGAGTCCTTCCATCGTCCTGGATACGAACATCGTGTCCTATCTCCTGAATGACTCCGCGAGGGCCGCTGCATGCAGGCCGCACGTCGAGCATCGCGTGGCTGCACTGTCGTTCCAGCCGGTGGCGGAGCTCTGGTACGGCGCTGAGCGCAGAGAATGGAGCGAACCGAAGCGCGCCGCTCTCGACCTGATGATCCGACGTTTCGTGATCCTCGCCGCCGATGAGACCATGTCGCGACCATGGGCGGCGGAGCTCCGGTTAGAGGCCGAACGGGCCGGGAAGTCGAAGGAGGCGGAGGATCTGTGGATCGCTGCTACCGCAAAGCGTCACGACCTGCCGTTGCTGACCGATGACAGCGACTTCTTCTCTGCCCTGAGCATCCGCGCCGTGCGGCCGACCGATCCTCCTGTGTAGGTGGCGACAGACTCGACGGCGATCGTCGACAAGGACTCGAACACCGGTCGTGTGCGGCTCGAAGCGTGCTCCGTCCGATCCCAGCCTAGAGGCGCAGCCCCGGGCCGGAGACTGGGTGTGTTGCCAGGGCGCGATGCGACTCCTAGCCCCCTGACGCCCCCCTTGCGTGACGCCCGTCACGGTTCGCCACGATCTCGCGCGTCACGCTGGGTCGATGGCCGACGACACGCTCAGGTTCTCTGAACACGCGCGGGAGCGCATGGGGACGGGCGTATCCTCTGGGTCTGCGTACCGACGGATGACCGGACCTTCGTGATCACGGTGGCGTGGCAGGGGGAGTGACCTTCATGGTTGAGATCAGGTACGACCGAGAGGCCGATGCGTTGTACGTGACGCTCGCACGGGACGTCACGGTCGCCAGGACCGATCAGGTCGATGACCGGACCTTGGTCGACGTCGACGCGTCGGGCCGGCCGGTCGGGATCGAGATCATCGGACCGTCGCGGGGGTGGGTGCTAGGCGAGATCCTCGAGCGCTACCCGCTCGCCGATGACGATGTCGCCACGCTCCAGCAGGTGTTCGGCTCACCGACGGTCACCTAACGAGACTCTGCCTGCCCCTGTGGTCCAGCTCCTTCCACATAGTGGGACGCGGTTCCACGATGTGGGACGTACTCGACGCGACCCACCGCAACCCCTCTTTCCCGCTCACGTCCGTCCCAGTGGCTGTGAATCGCCTCACCAGATAGCCGGTAGTCTGATGGCGGTTAACCCAGATAAGAGGTACTCTAACCTGTGTTATGAACGACGAGACACCAGCGTACCCGCCCGCACCGTCCGTGCAGCGAGCCCTTGAGGACTTCGGTGAGGATGTCCTGACGTGGCGCAGGCTGCAGCGCTTGACGGCGGCCCAGGTTGCCGACCGCGCCGGCGTCAACGTCCAGACCCTCCGCAGCCTCGAGCACGGGCGTGGCTCGATCAGCCTGGAGAACGCGTTCCGCATCGCTCGGGCGCTCGGGCTCTTGGACACCCTGGCGCGGGCGTTGGATCCGTACGCGACCGATGTGGGCCGTCTGCGGAGCGACGAGCAGCTTCCCGAGCGCGTCCGTCCGCGGCGGTCGACGGATGGCTGATCGGGCCGTCGACGTCATCGTCCAGGTGGCGGGAGCCGACGTTCTGGCGGGCCGCCTGTACGCGCACCGTCGCCGTGAGGCCGAGTCGGCATCGTTCGCCTACGACGCCGACTACCTGGCGAGCCCCGACGCGTACTCCCTGGATCCGACGCTTCCCCTGACGCAAGGTCCGCTCCACACCGCGGTCGGTGTTGCGATGTTCGGGGCCTTCACCGACACCGCGCCGGATCGGTGGGGGAGGACCTTGATGCAACGTGCCGAGGTGCGCCGGGCCACGCGCCAGGGTGGCACGCCGCGACGGCTCGGCGAGCTCGACTACCTCCTCGGCGTGCGCGACGATCTCCGCCACGGGGCGATCCGCTTCCGGGAGCCGGACACCGGGGCGTTCCTGGCAGGTGTCGACGCCGACGTGCCACCGCTCGCCGACCTCCCTCGGCTGCTGCATCTGTCCGAACGCTACGAGCTCGCCGCCGAGACGGACGAGGAGCTCGGCGATCTCCTTCGCGCCGGGAGCTCGCTCGGGGGAGCGCGTCCGAAGGCCCATGTGCTCGATGCCGAAGGCCGGGTGTCGATCGCCAAGTTCCCGAGCGGCCAGACCGAGGCGTGGAGCGTTCCTGCCTGGGAGATGGTTGCACTGGACCTCGCGGCGCGCGCGGGCGTCACGGTCCCACGATCGAGGCTGCTACGGGTGGGGGGCCGGGCGGTGCTCATCCTGGCCCGCTTCGACCGTGTCGGTGACCGCCGGATCGGCTACGCGAGCGCGATGACGATGCTCGAAGCACGAGAGCGTGACCAGCGCAGCTACCTCGACATCGCGGGCGTCATCGAGCAGCGGTCGGACCGCGCGACCGACGAGCTGCACCAGCTGTGGCGTCGGGTCGCCTTCACGGTGCTGATCTCGAACACGGACGACCACCTGCGCAACCACGGGTTCGTGCACGTCGATCGGAGCGTGTGGCGGCTGTCCCCAGCGTTCGATCTGAACCCAACGCCGGGCCCAGCTCGCGCACGGCTGCGGACGACGATCGACGGATCGACGGACGCGGCCAGCATCGACCTGCTGCTGTCTGTCGCGCCATCCTTCCGCCTGGATCAGGCCGAGGCGATCGCAGCCCTCGGCCAGGTTTCAGCGGCGACGCGGGGCTGGCGCCATGTGGCGGGCGATCACGGGCTTCCCGCCCGAGAGGTCGATCTGATGACCCCGGCGTTCGAGCACGACGAGGCCGAAACGGCCCGGCGCATCACCCGGTGACTCATCGTTCAGTCCGGGTAGACGTTGCCCATCTCGAGGACGTGCCACCCCTCGGCGCTGCGCCCGAACGACGCGGCGCTCAGGCTCCAGCCGATCCGCGCGATCTCGGCGGCTCGCTCCGGCACGCGCACCGCGCCGATCTCCTCGCCATCTTCGCTCCGGAACCACAAGGCGCCCGGTTCGGTCCGCACGATCTCGGCCCGTTGGTCCACCCAGTCTCGGATGTCCGAGAACTCGGTGAGCTCGAGCTCCTCGCTGCTTCGGTACAACAGGTCACCGAGCTCACCGGCCAGCGGGAGCTCCTCGGCGGCGCGCGTCGCGCGCGCACGGGCGTCGGCCGCGCGCTTCGGTGCCACCAACTTCTCCGCAACCAGCCACTCGACGAGGTCTCGGCAGAGCACGGGGTAGGCCACGAGGTCGTCCCGCGATGCGGACACCTTGCGGATGAGGAACCACCCGAGGAACCCGTCCATCATCTCGACGATCCACTCCGGACCGAAGAGCCGCGAGAACGCCCCAGCCTCTTCGTCGGCGTTCCAGGCTTCCTCCCACCAGGCGCGGTCGGTCTTCGACAGGTGCTCATAGGCGTAGGAGTCCAGGTGCGACGCGATCAGATCGGCGACGGCGTCGCGATCGGTGAACGTGCGATCGCCACGAGGACGCGGCGCCAGGTCACGCCATCGTTCGAGGACGTCGCGCACGCTGGGCTCGGCGGGTCTCCGTTCGGCCATCTCGCTACCTCCTCCCGCCCGGCGGCTTGCGCAAGGTTAGGCCGATCGTCGTGTCACTGGCTCCCGGTACGATCTGATCCCTCCTGCTCAAGCGGCGCGCCAAGCGCGAGGGGTCATCCCTCGGTCAGGTCGCCTCCGAGCTGCTCGTGGTCGCCTTGCGGGCCGACCCGGCGCCCGAGCCTCCACCGTTCCGCTGGCACAGCCAGGTCATGGAGCCCAAGGTGGATCTCGCGGACAAGGAGGCGTTACGCCGGGCGATGGAGGGGCCGTGAGCCTGGCGATCGATGCCAACATCCTGCTGCACGCCTCCGACGACGACAGCCCGTTCCGTGAACGCGCGAGCCAAGCCCTGGAACTGGCTGCGAGGGGACCGGCGATCGTGTACGTGTTCTGGCCGGTCGTCATGGCGTACCTGCGGGTCGCCACCCATCCCTTTGTCTTCGGCCGGCCGGTGCCCCCGGCCGTGGCCAGGCAGAACATCACGTCGCTCCTGGCCCGTCCGCACGTCGTGACCCCGGGGGAGCAGGACGGGTTCTGGTCCGTGTTCGAACAGGTCGCCACCGATGCCGACGTCAGGGGCTCGCTCGTGCCCGACGCTCACCTGGTCGCGTTGATGCTGCAGCACGGCGTCACGACGTTGTGGTCGAACGACCGCGACTTCCGCCGCTTCCCCCAGATCGATGTGGCCGACCCGCTCGAAGAGCCCTAACGCGACACCCGGCCCGTCGTTCCCCGGGACGGTCGAACCCGGCTCAGCAGCCTGTTCCATATGTTGGAACTCGGTTCCGACATGTGGAACCACCTCTGAGCTGTCCCGGCAGGTTCCCCGTCCATGATGTGACGCGGGTCACGGCGTCCCGCGATCCGGTGACGCATGGTCTCGACGATGGAGCGGTTGACCCGTGACGCCAGCCCGGTCATACTCTTTTCAGCATAGACGCGCGCTCGCCGCGCGATGCAGCGATGGATGCAGGGGGACGTGCCATGACCACGTGGAAAGATCACAAAGCGACCACTCCGCTCGTCGGCGCTGCCCGGGACTCCTATGACGCATCCCACCGAGGGATGGGCGTGGGCTACCTCATCCTCCGGGCACGATCGGCCGCCGGTCTCACGCAGGAGGCGCTCGCCGACCGGATCGGAACCTCCCAGTCGACGATCGCACGGTGGGAGTCGGGGAGTCAGCTGCCGAGCGTCCGCAGCCTGACCCGGGTTGCCGACGCGACCGGCTTCCAACTCCGCGTGGGGCTCCGCGACGCGAGATCGCGTGAGGTGACCGTCAGCATCACGTGACGAGCCGGGCTCAGGCTCACCCATCTAGGTGGAGCATCGGCTAGCCTCGTGCGTGTCAACGGCATGGGGTTGCGCGACGCCTCCGCCGCGTCGATCGAGGAGCACGCGAGTGATGGAACGCAGCGATCCCGCCTACAAGGGCCAGGCCGCATACAACCCGGTCTTGCTCGCGATCTACGACCCGTGGGTGCTTGGCTTCATGTCG